>JAACFI010000027.1 GCA_009937575.1 Haliea sp. | reverse complement strand
GTGTGGAAAGACCAGTTGCCCTCTGCGTCCTGGCGGTGCCCGATACGGCGGATGGTCTGGTCACTGGCGGCCATCACCACGCGATCCTGCTCATCCAGGTAAAAGTAGGCGCCAGAACTGTCCTCCATGATGTAACTCTTGTCCCGGTGGATGATGGCATCGTAGCTGGAGGGGCGGATTGGCAGCTTGTACTCGGCCAGCAGTCGCAGGCTGCGGGGTTCCATAAGGTGCAGGCGGAAACCGGTCATGGCGGCGCACAGTGCCACCAGCCGGTGTTCACTGTCGAAGGTCAGGGTAGCGCACTGGCCACCGGGGACCCCGGTTACACCGACCCTGGAGTTCATCTGGATATTTCGTCCCAGTGGGCCGTCACCGGGATGCACGTCAGAACTGTAACCGTCTGCGTGCATGGCATTCAGTCCCTGCCTGCCCATATACGGATGGGTCGGAATGGAGATGTCCACCGGGCTGGCACTGGCCGGTTTGCCGATAAACCTTGCGGCAGAACCCTCAGCGCCTTCGATAGGCCTGGGTTCGTGGGGCTCAGCGCAGGCGAGTATCAACAGTGCCGGAGAGAGGCACAGGATCCGGAAAAACTCTTTCATGGCGACAGTCCTGATAATTCGGCCTGTCATCATAGGCACTCACTTTTGACAGTCAATTGACTGGGCGTGATTAGGATCAAATAGTCTAAATAGGAGTACTAACTTAAGCTCTCGAGGACGCCCAGCAGTATCGCATAGCGAGCCGCCTTGCCAATGGCAGTGAGCACGAGAAAGATCGGGAAACGTATCTTCATGACACCGGCGATAAAGGTGAGCGCATCACCGCCCACTGGCAACCAGGCCATCAGCAGCGACCAGACACCGAATTTCTGGAACCATTCCTGGGCCAGCTCGAGGTTCTTTTCCTTGAAGGGAAACCAGCGCCGGTCCTGGAAGTGCAGCAGGTAGCGCCCCAGCGCCCAGTTGACTGCAGAGCCCAGCGTGTTGCCCGCACTGGCCCACAGCCATAGTGCCAGGGGATCGTAGCCGGCTGCAATGAGGCTGGCGAACAGGAGCTCGGAATAGGCCGGTACCAGCGTGGCGGCGAGAAAAGCGCTGAAAAAAAGTCCGAGGTAGGCGTCCACTGGTCTGTTTCGCGGGCAGCGCCCGAACTCCTCAGGTGGCCGTTCGCAGGTGGGGTTGCGCCGCAACCTGTACCAGATCCCGGAACAGATGCTGTTGCACCTGGCTCTGGGGCATGTACTCCGGGTGCCACTGCACGCCGATAAAATAGGGGTGGCCGCGCCGTTCGATAGCCTGCACCACGCCGTTGCCTTCCCTGGCGCAGACCATCACCTGGTCTCCCAGGTCCTTGATGGACTGGTCGTGCAAGGCGTTTACCCTGCAGCTTGCTGTCTGCAGCGTTGCCTTGAGCCTGCTCTCTGACGCAATGGTCACGGATTTTCGCGGCAGCACACTGCGGATATTCCCTGTCTCCTCACTGTAGAAATGTTCGATTTGCTGGTGCAATGTGCCCCCCAGGGTGACATTCATCAACTGGGCGCCGCGGCAGATACCCAATACCGGCAGGTTGTTGTACAGGGCGTACTGTATCAGGTGCTGTTCCAGTTGGTCCCGTTCGGGATCGTAGTCCTCCCGCCTGTGAGCGGCGAACAGGGCCCGGGATACACCCAGCACCAGGCTCACCAGCCACTCCACCAGGCTGTTGCCCTGGTCTGAGGATAGCGTGTCCGGTCTGGATTCGCCGTAGTGGAAGGGGTCCACATCTGTACCGCCCCCGATGACCAGGCCGTCCAGTTCCGCCGGGTCGCAGGGGCGGGTCGCCGTGACCCGGCGCGGGCGCGCGCCACAGCGCCGCAGTGCAAGGGCAGTCATCACCCAGGCCATCCAGCCGCCCCTGTCGGGACCGGTGACCCCCACGGTGGGTTTTCCGGCCACCTGTCGCTCAGCCCTCGAAAAACCTGCGACTGAGAATAGTCGTCAGTCGCATTGTCCAGCTGGTTTTCGGTGCCAGGGAAAACTTCTCATTGCAGAGGCGCCACTCGCCGATCAGTTCGTGAAGCAGACCCTGGTCCGCCGCCAGTTTCTCGATATAGACCCAGTGATTCCAGGCTCCGGCGGCGCTCCACCCCGGTACGTTGATCTTGCAGTCGGGCAGGCGGTAGTGAAACGCCGGTCTTCCTTTCACCAGCTTGCGCTCGTCCTCGTTGAGGGCTTCGAGCACCTGCGCCTGGTCCAGCTCGCACAGGATTGGCAGCATGTCCAGAGCCCGGTTGCGGGTGGGGTTGTGTTGCATGTAGTCGCCGATCAGTCGATCCATGGCAGGCGCGTAGGTGTTCGCCAGTACCAGTTCCATGTACTCCTGGGGAAAGGGGTCGATGTACTTGGTGAGAAAGCGACGGGTGATATCGATGTTCGAGGATTCGATGATCCAGCTGTGCAGCAGCAGGAATGCCTGCAGGAAGCGCGTCAGGGTGCCGGCGTCGCTGGCGGGCAGGGAGGGGTTGATATGCAGGCCGAAGGCGTAGATCAGGGAGTGCTGGGTACCCTCGGCGCCCAGCGAATTGAGGGTTTCAACCAGGCCGTCCAGCACCTCCAGTTGATCGAAAGGTATGGGGTCGGTGACCACTTCGCAGGGCACCAGGATGCGGCTGGCGTTGTCGATATTGGTCTCGATTTCGTGGGCCAGGCTGCCCGGGCTGAACTCCACGCCGATCTGCTCCAGCCACTTGCGGTACTTTACCGACTTGAGGATGTCCGCATCGCGCTCAATTTTCAGCCTGCCTATGCAGGAGTTTTGAAGCACTGCTTCGAACGGGCTCCTGATGTCCAGGTCACCGCCCAGCCGATGTTGCAGGGCCTCCGCAGTCTGCAGGATGGGCAGGTTCCCGAACTCGAATTCAAAGCCGGCCCTGCGTGGCTGGCCCTGCTCGTCCGTGAGTAATGGCGGCAGTAAGTAAGCGCTGCTCATGATGTACACCTCGATAATCCTGCCCTCAGTTTACTCAAATAACAGCGGGAAAGCTGTTCCCGCGCTTGGAACATACAGGAGCCTGTGCGAGGATGGGCCCAACAATAGTAAAAATACAGGTGATTTTATGGGGTGGGGCAGGGCGCTGGGCTACAATCTGCTGGTGCTGCTGTGGACCCCCGCCGCCCTGGCAGAGAGCTTCGACCAGCAGGTGGAGACCCTGGTTCGACCCCTGGCCAACGGCCTTTCCTCCATTGTCTTCTATCGCATTGACCTGTTTGGCCAGGCCTTTCCCCTGATCGTATTGTGGCTGGCGGTCGCCGCCCTGTTTTTCACTCTCTATATGGGATTTATCAATATCCGCGGCTTCGGCCTGGCAATACGCCATGTGCGGGGGCACTACCACAATCCGGAAGCCAATGGCGAGATTTCACACTTCCAGGCCGTTGCTACCGCGATCTCGGGTACCGTAGGTATCGGCAATATCGGCGGGGTGGCGGTCGCCATCGTCATAGGCGGCCCGGGCGCTGCCCTGTGGCTGGTGATCGCCGGGTTCCTGTCCATGTCCACCAAGCTGGTGGAGTGCACCCTGGGAGTTAAGTACCGCCGCTACAACGATGACGGTTCGGTTTCGGGCGGTCCGATGTACTACCTGGAGCACTATCTGAGTTGCAGGGGAGCGCCTGGCTGGGGGCGCCTGCTGGGCGGCTTCTACGCACTGTCGCTGGTGATCGGTTGCCTGGGTATCGGCAATATGTTCCAGTCCAACCAGGCCTACGTGCAGTTTGTCACTATCACCGGGGGCGAGCAGAGCTTCTTTGCCGAGCGCGGGTGGTTGTTCGGTTTGCTTATCGCCGCTGCCGTGGGGCTGGTTATCATCGGCGGAATCAAGTCCATCGCCCGGGTGGCGGCACACATCGTGCCTTTCATGGGTATTCTCTACGCCATCTCCGCGATCGTGATCATCGCCATGAGCGTCGAACACATTCCCGCATCCTTGAACCTGATCTGGAGCAGTGCCTTCACCGCTGAGAGTGTTACCGGTGGCATGGTCGGTGCTATTATCGTCGGCTTCCAGCGAGCGCTGTTTTCCAACGAAGCGGGCATTGGCTCAGCCTCCATCGCGCACTCCGCGGTGCAGACCGACGAACCTGCCTCGGAAGGCCTGGTGTCCCTGCTCGAGCCTTTTATCGATACAGTGGTGATCTGCTCCCTGAGTTCACTGGTCATCGTCACCACGGCTTACCCCAACGGCCTGATGGAAAGTGGGCTGGAAGGCATCGCCCTGACCTCGGCGGCTTTCCAGCACCACATCAGCTGGGCGCCTTACCCGCTTGCCGTGGCGGCCCTGTTGTTCGCCTTTTCCACCAGCATCTCCTGGTCCTACTACGGCCTGAAAGGTTGGACCTACCTGTTCGGGGAGGGGCGATTAACGCAGATGCTTTTCAAAGGCGTGTTTTGCGCGTTTATTGCCCTGGGCTGCATGATCCAGCTCACCGCGGTGCTGGATTTCTCCGATGCCATGGTATTCCTGATAGCCGTCCCCAATATTATCGGGCTCTACCTGTTTGCCCCCGAGGTCAAACGGGAGGTGCAGGACTACGTGCGTCGCCTGCGGGCCGGGGAAGTGCATATCAACGAGTAATGAGCTAGCTAGTAAGGCTTGTCACCGTCGATGGTAATCCTCTCCAACCGCCGGTGAGCGGGAAAGTAATCATTGATCGGTTTGTGCTGGGTGCTGCGGTTGTCCCAGATGGCGATGCTGTGCGGCTGCCACTGGAAGCGACAGGTGTATTCCGCAGTGGTGATATGTTCGAACAGCATGGACAGGATCGCCTCGCTCTCCGCCGGCAGCAGGCCCTCGATATGTGTAGTGAACAGGGAGTTCACGAAAATCACTTTCTTGCCGGTTTCCGGGTGGGTGCGAATCACCGGGTGGCGCACCGGCGGGTTGGCCGCTACCGCATCCGCCAGGCGTTCGCGACCGCCGGGTTCCGCCAGGCTTTCCTTGAATCCATGGGCGAAATCATGCACCGCAGTCAGTCCCTCGAGGAACTTCTGCATGTGGTATGACAGGCCTTCATAGGCGGCGGTCATGCTGGACCACAGGGTGTCACCACCCCTGGGGGGAACGATCACCGACTTCAAGACTGTCCCCATCGGGGGGTGTTCCCGGAAGGTCATGTCCGCGTGCCAGGCCTCGATTTTGGTGGGTTTGTCCGGCGTACTCTCGAGGATGGTGATTTCGGGAAATCCCTCCACCGTGTCATAGGCCGGGTGGGTCTGCAATGGCCCGAAGGACAGGGCCAGCGCCTTCTGCCTGGCCGGGGTGATATCCTGGTCGCGAAAGAAAATCACCTCGTATTCGTTGAGCAGCTTGTGCAGGCGCAGGGTATTTTCGGCACCCAATTCCTGTGACAGATCCATACCGTGAATTTCGGCGCCCAGTGCGCCCGCCAGTGGTTTGATTTCAAGCATCAGATTGCTCGCAACAGTTTGCAGGGGGCTGATTTTATCAATTGTGCCGGCGATAGCCAGCACGGTGGGGTTCAGGGGATCGCGTCTTCGGCCGGTGCTTCAATAGGCAGGCTGACCGTCACCCGCAGACCGTTTCCGGTATTGTCAGCACCTATCCGGCCGCCGTGGCGCAGGATGGCGCGCCGGGCTATGGCCAGCCCAAGGCCGTAACCACCGGACTCCCGGCTGCGCGCCGTGTCCACCCGGTAAAATTCACCGAAGATCCTCTCCAGCTCTTCTGCCGGCACGCCGGGGCCCTGGTCCTCCACGCTAACGAGGAATTCATTGTCTTCGGGCTGCAGCTCAACGGTGATTTCGGTCCCGGGAACCGTGTGAGCAAGGGCGTTGCGCAGGATGTTCTCGAAGCTCTTGTGCAGCAGGTCGCCCGAGCTGGGGATCACGGCCTGCTCGAGTTCGGTGTTGAACAGTACCCGGACGCCGCCGGCCTCCCCTTCGAACCCGGCATCGGCGCACAGCTGTTGCAGCAGTGCCACCAGGTCGATATGGGTATCCAGGGAAATCTCGCCCGCCCGGGTCGATAGCAGCTGGTCGATAAGTTCGTCCAGTCGCTCTGTTTCCCGTTCTATACGCTGCAGGTGGGATCTCAGGTTGTCAGGATCGTCCTCTGCCAGTGCCAGTGCCACCCTGAGGCGCGCCAGGGGCGAGCGCAATTCGTGGGATACATCGCCGAGCAGGCGTTTCTGGGCATCGATTCTCTCCTGTAGTTGCGCCGCCATGGTATTGAAGTCCCGGGCCAACTCATCGGTTTCGTCGCCGCCGTGGTCGCGAACGGCCAGCCGTGTGTCCAGGTCTCCCTCGGCCAGCCGGCGCGAGGCCTGCCCCAGTTCCTTCAATCGATTGGTCATCAGGCGCGACAGGGCAAAACACACCAGCCCGCTGATCGCCACCGCCAGGGCAATGCGCAGCCACAGGTGCTCTCCCAGGGCGCGCACCAGGCCCCGGGCGGGGCGAGGGAAGACGAACACCGCCCGCAATAGGCCTTCATTTTCCCGGTAGACCCGGTGCGCCAGCAGGTGTTTTCCCCTGGACTCGGCAGCGGCGCGCCGTTTCCCGCCGGCCAGGCTGGCAGCCATGCGGCTTACATCCGGCGGTACCTCAAGCCCGAACAGCTCGCTGCCATCGCGCCGAATGAGAAACACGTCGATGCCGTGTTGCCGGCGGTTTTCCGCGATCATCTTTCCCAGCTCTTCATCCGACATATGCTGGAAGTTGTACAGGGTGCGCAGTACGAATCGGTGGGGTGGGCCGGCGTGGCGTTGAATTTGGGGGCGGACCTCGCCACCTGCATCCCCGGCACGGGAATCGAAGTAGTGGCTGCTCAGCATCCAGCTCACGAGTATGGCGGTGGTTACCAGCCAGAAGCCGATAAATATCTTGACGAACAGGTTTCCGCGCAGGCCCATATGGTCAGCCGTCATCCGCCCTGACGGTGAACTGGTATCCCACCCCGCGAACACTGACGATCAGCCTGTCACCACCGCGGGAAGCCAGCTTCTTGCGGATCTTGCTGACGTGGACGTCGATGCTGCGATCATAGGCAGACAGGGGGCGACCCAGGGCGCGTTGGCTGAGTGTTTCCTTGTCCACCACACCGCCGGCCTGCTCCAGCAGAACCTGGAGTACGTTGAATTCCGCGCTGGTGAGCTGCAGGTCCTCGCCATCATAGCTTGCGCTGCGCTGGGACGGGTCGAGATCTGCCAGGCCCACCCTCAGTGCCGCGGGAGGTTCCCCGCCTGCCGGGGGACTGGCGCGCCGCAGGATGGCTCTCAGCCGCGCAGCCAGTTCCCTGGGATTACAGGGTTTTGGCAGGTAGTCGTCAGCACCCATCTCCAGACCAACGATGCGGTCAGTGTCTTCACCCCTGGCAGTGAGCATCAGCACCGGTGTAGAGCTGAAGGTTCGCAACTGGCGCAGCACGTCCAGCCCCTGCATGCCGGGTAGCATGATATCCAGGACAATCGCATCGTGGGTCTTGTGCCGGCAGTACTCCACTGCCTCGGCGCCGTTGTGCAGCGCGGTGCAGTCAAAACCCTCCAGGCGCAGGAAATCCGTGAGCAGGGCGCACAGTTCCCGGTCGTCGTCGATAATCAGAATATTGGCGCTCATGGCGCTATCCCGCAGTGAACCACGCCCTAGTGTGGAGAAGAGGGCAGGGGATGTCACCCGTGATTAACTCGGGTGTGCGTTTCTTAACATAAATTTACAGGGGTGGAAGGAGTCCGGGGACGCGGTGCGTGCGTTGTGATGGTGCGCAGTGCGCACCCTACCTCGGCTCGTACCTCGATCTTAAGTAGGGTGCGCACTGCGCACCATTGGCTTCTGAGTTAAAAGCGTACCCGGCTCAGGAAGCCTCGCGCAAAAACCTCTGGGTGTACTCTGCCTGCTTCTCCTCGGTGAATCCCTCGTAGAACTGGCTGTACCATTTGCGGAATTTGGAAATGGGGCCGTCGCCGTCGCACAGCAGGGGCGAGTTCCAGTACTTCTTGTGTTCCCAGATGGGCGTGTCTTCACGCAGCTGCTGGATGATGTTCTGGCAGATCGCCTCGTTGACGCCCCCTTTAGGCACCTCGCCGCTTTCACCGCGCTTCTGCAGGAAGAAGAAGTTGACATCGACATACTCGTCGTCGATCGGCGTGACGCAGGCCTGCTGCAGGGTGTCACAGATGCCCGTGAACTTGACCCAGCTCTGGCCGGGGCCGTTGTTCTGGAACTCGATGCAACCGTCGATCACGCCACGCGGTGTCGGCATTTTGCTGGGGAGCACGGCAGAGCGGCGGTGCCCTTCGAATACGGCGTCTTCCGGTACCGGCACGTCCATGGTGCCATGCACGTACTGGAAATGCGCCGGGTCGGCACCGTTCTCTGCCATGTCCTGGACATGAGTGCGGATGCGCTGGTGGTATTTCACTGCGGTTCCCCACTCGGGGTGATCGGCGGCGGTCTCCGGAATCTCGATCACGTCGTACTCCGGCGCAGCGCTGTCGGGGTGGTACCAGAACCAGATGATCTGGTTTTTTTCCTGTACCGGCCAGGACTTCAGGCACTGCTGGTCCTTGACTTTTGGCGGCATGTTTTTCGCGTAGGGTACCTCCTCGCACACACCCTCGCCATTGAAACGCCACCCGTGGAACGGGCAGACGATGGTTTCACCCTGTACCTCGCCGCCCTTGCCGACATGTTCGTGGATGCCGTAGCCCAGGTGCGCGCCCATGTGGGGACAATAGGCCTCCAGGATCTTCACCTCGCCACTCTCGGTGCGGAATATCACCATGTCCTCGCCGAAGTAGGTCAGGGGCCTGGACTGGCCGACCTCCAGGTCCTCGGAATAGGCGGCGAAGAACCAGCCCTTTGGCTGGGGAAGGGGATAACGATTGTTGCTCATGCGGTTAACTCCATGGCTTGTTTCATGTCAGATACTATAGGATCAGCTAACAGTGAACAAGATGATTCAGATCAAAAATGGCTTAAAATGATATAAAAAACAGTACTTTATAGCATTATAATGCCATTTTAAGTGACAAATTGTGCCAAATCGGAGTTGCGTATGGCGCCGCGTGTTTTCCTCACGGCACTTAACAGTTCTTTACCAGGGCACTGCTGAGATTAACAGTTGATCTGTCGTAGACTGGATTCGTCAACACGGCCCGGGTCCGTGTACCGCTGCCGCCAAACCCCTAACAGAGGAGTCTTCCCGATGAACAAATCACTTAGAAAAGCGTTGCTGGGTGCCGGCTTTGCCGCTGCCTCACTATTAACCCTGTCGGCTGCGGCCGGGGCGCTGGGGCTGGGTGGAGGCGTGGACCACGATCCGGGGCGCATGCTGGCGCATATCGCTGATCGCCTCGACCTGAGCGAGGAGCAGCAGGCCGAGGTGGGGAAAGTGCTCGATACAACCCGGGATGCCCTGGCAGCGGATCGCCAGCGCCTGAAGGAATTGCGCAGTGAGCTTCACGCCCAACGGGAAAATTTTGATGCAGGTGAAACCCAGGCTGCAGCGGATGAGGTCGGGCAGATCACCGCGCGTATGGTCTACCAGGCGACCAGTACCTTCTCACAGGTTTACCAGTTGATGACCCCGGAGCAGCGCCAACAGATGGACAGCATGATGGAGAAGCGCCATGAACGGCGCGCCAGATGGCGTCGGCATGGCGGAGCACCGCAGGAAGAGTAAACGCGGCCGTCAACCGTGATGCATGTGTGAGTGGTCTGCGGAGGGTTGCTCGATCCCGTGGCTGGCGTGGCCACCGTGAGCGGCGGTGAGATAAAGTGTCCAAAGTCCCGATAAAATGAGCAGCACGGCGATGACCAGTTTCAATCCCCTGCGCCTCAGGAAGGCCTGCAGGCGATCTGCCCCGAGGCTGGTCGCCAGCATGGCGGGCAGGGTCCCGAGGCCGAAAAACAGCATCATCGATGCCGAGGCGGCGGCGCTCTGTGCGGTGGCCGCCCAGGCCAGGCTGCTGTAAATCAGGCCGCAGGGCATCAGGCCCCAGCACAGGCCAAGGGCAAGTCCCTGGGGCCAGCGGCGCACCGGCAGCCAGCGTGAACTCAGCTTCTGTACCGGCTGCCAGAGTCGGGTACCGAGTTTTTCCAGCAACAGCATACCCCGCCACCAGTCTGCGATATAAAGGCCCATGCCGATCAGTAACAGCCCGGCAATGTAGCGCAGGGCCATGGTCCAGGCGGCGATATCGATGCTGCCGGCCGCCAGGCCGAGTAGCCCGCCCAGCAGGGTATAGCTGGCAATGCGGCCGCCGTGGTAGGACAGGGTAACTGAACGAGTGCGTTGCCCCCCCAGGTTCAGCGCGGCGGCGACTCCCCCGCACATGCCCAGGCAGTGGCCGGCGCCGGCCAGACCCAGGGCGAAGGCACTTCCCAGCTGGGACAACTCTATCACCGACGGGGCTCTTCGTCAGATTCGTCAGTCCTATCGGGTTCTGATGTCGCCGGCGGGTCCTCGTCGGCGAGGATGCGCCAGGCCTCCTTGTCCAGATCATCATACTGTCCGCTGTCGATGGCCCACAATAACAGCCTGATGGCGATCACACAGAACACCAGGGCAATGGGAATCAACAGGTAGAGGCTGTCCATAAAACCGATTTCTTCGCGCTCAGGGGCGTCTATTTAAACGCAGGGAGTTGAGGACTACCAGCAGTGAACTCAGTGACATACCGATGGCAGCCGCCCAGGGAGGCACAAAACCGGCAGCGGCGAGGGGGATGGCGCACAGGTTGTAGGCCAGGGCCCAGGCGAAATTCTGCAGGATGATGCGACGGCACTGTCGCGCCTTGCGCCAGGTGTCGAGGATGGTCCTGAGGTCGCCACCCACAACGACGAAGTCTGCCTGGGTGCGGGCCAGGTCAGTAGCCCCCGCTACCGCAAAAGATGCGTCCGCCAGGCTCAGCACCGGGGCGTCATTGAGGCCGTCTCCGACCATGCTCACCACCGCGCCCTGCTGTTGCAGCTCGCCCACCCGGGACATTTTCTGTTGTGGCTGCATGCCCCTGTGGATACTGTCGATGCCCAGTTCACCGGCCAGCAGCAGGCCATGACCCGAACTGTCTCCGGTGAGCAGTTCCAGTTGCAGGCCGCCTTCGCGGGCGCTACGGATCACCTCTGCCGCCTCTGGCCTGACGCGATCCCCGAGGCCGAACCAGGCCAGCGCCTGGCCCTCGCGCACCAGGGCAATCCAGTACAGGCGATCGTCCGGTGGAGGTGGTAATTGTGGCGCCAGTGGGCGGCACAAGGCCTCGCTGCCCATGCAGTAGCGTGTTCCGTCGCACATGCCCTCCAGGCCCCGGCCCACGTGGTATTCGACCTGTTCGAATCCGGTGGCTGCGGTCGTTGTGGAAAATACGCGGGAGATGGGGTGGGTGGAATACTGTTGCAGCGCGGCGGCAATCCCCTGTAACTCTCCGGCAGGTATGTCTGCCAGGGAATGCAGGTCGCTGATTTCCAGGGTGCCCTCGGTGAGGGTGCCGGTCTTGTCGAACACCATGTGAGTGGCCCGGGACAGGGACTCCAGGGCGTTTTCCCCACGCACGATCACTCCGCCGGCACGCAGGGCGCTGGCGGCACTGGTGAGGGCCGCCGGGGTGGCGAGGGCCAGGGCGCAGGGGCAACTGATGACCAGCACTGACAGGGTGATCCACAACGCCTGTTCCGGCGCGATCTGGCTCCAGGTAACGGCAGTAGCCGTAGTGACCAGCAGTATCCCGGCGATAAACCAGGAGGCAATGCGGTCCGCCAGCCTGGCCAGTCGCGGTTTTTCCGTCTGCGCGATTTCCACCGAGCGCTGCAGGGCTGCCAGCCGGCTGTCCCGATAATCCCCTGTGACACGGGCCTCCAGTACCCGCTCCACATTGACCGTGCCGGCATAGATCATGTCGCCACTGGCAACGCTCCGCGGCAGGTGTTCGCCGCTGAAGGTGTCTTCCTTGACCGCGCTGTCACCGCTGATGACTTCGGCGTCCACCGGCACCGTGTCACCGGCCTTTACCAGCACCACATCCCCGGCCCGCAGCTGTATACGGGGCACTCCCAGCCACTGCCCCTCTCGTTGCACCGCGGCGATGGGGGGCAGGGTGTTCTCGGCGTCAAACCAGGTCATTGCGTGGCGCTGCCGCACCCGGCGTTCCAGGAATCGCGCCAGCAGCAGGAAAAAGGTGAACATGACCACCGAGTCGAAATATACCTGCCCGGTACCGCTGGCAGTAGCCCAGATACTTGCCGCCCAGGCCAGGCCGATGGCAAGTGCCACCGGCAGGTCCATGACCAGGGTGCCCAGTTTGAGGTGCCGCCAGGCCGACTCGAAGAACGACCGGGCTGAATAGAAGACCACGAAAGATGCCACCACCAGGCTGACCCAGCGCAGCAGGCCCTGGTAGCGTATGTCGATGCCCTGGATATCACCCGCGTGCAGTGCCACCGCGAACATGCCCACCTGCATCATGCCGAGGCCGGCAACTCCCAGCCGACGCAGGTCCAGCCGGTACTCGTCTGCCATTTGCTGGCGCTGGGTACTGGCCTGGTAGGGGCGCGGCCGGTATCCCAGTGTTTCCACCCGGGCGAATATTTCGCTCAGCGGCAGAATCTGTGGATCGAAACGGATATCCAGGCGCGATTGTTGCAGGTTTACCAGGGCACTGGCGACCCCCTCCACCCTGGACAGGGACTGTTCTATCAGCCAGGTACAGGCCGCGCAGGTCACGCCACCCAGCAGCAATCGCGCGCTGAGGGTACCGTCCGCCCCGACCTCAGTAAACGTGGCAGCCAGCTCCGGGTCGTCGTAGACCAGGTACTGCTGCAGGTTGCCAGTTTCGATTGGCTGCGGGCGTTCGTTGAAGGCGGTACGCTGCTGGTAGAAGGCGTCCAGGCCGCTGTCGGCGATAAGGGCGGCCACCGCGCGACAGCCGGGGCAGCACATGGGCCGCGTTTCCCCGCCTATATCAATCCCGAGGTCGGTGCCTGGAGGAACCGGCTCACCGCAATGAAAACAGCTGGTGGCGGAGACCAGGGCCGGGTTGTCACCGGGGTTCATCGCTGAAGTCACCGGCGCTTAGCGACCCGTCTAGACGCCATCCGTTGGCTTCCGGCAGCTCCAGCGTCCAGTGCCAGCGCGGGGCGACTTCCCCCTGCAGCCTGCCCAGGTATTGCCCGGGAGTACTGCGAATCAGGGTGGTAACGAAATCACGATCGGCTTCCAGCGGATGTGACAGTGTCAGCTGCAGCTCCGGCGCACTCTCGGAACCGGACAGGCTCACTGCGACCTTGTCTCCATCAAAGCGCAGGGTCGCAGCGATACCCAGCTCCTCTGCCCGCTGTTTCTTTTCCAGTTGGCGATTAATCGCAAGCCCGTCCTTGTAGTATTCATCGACCACCAGGTCGTCAGCGTGCCTGTTGGCGATATACAGGGTGCTCAGGCCCGCCACTACCACGCTGGCCGGCAGCAGGATGATGAACCAGGGCCAGAACTGGCGATACCAGGGCAGAGTGTCCTCTCGCGGTAGTCGTTTCGTCATCGGCGCGTTACCTAGAGTGGTTTCATGAAACGCGATTCGTGGACAGCCTGCAGGGAGGGCATGTCGGTTGCCTCCGCGCGGAAATCGAGTTTGGTGCTGGGCTTGTCCAGGCTCCCGGGTTCGGCTCGCACCCGTATACTGATGGACCTGACTTCACCGCCATTGAGTGTGTGCAGGCTGTCACCGATAAGTTGCGCCCCCTCGATACCGGCGATACTGATTTCGAACTCGTGCATATTGTCGTCCATGTTAACCAGCTGCAGGGTGTAAATATTGTCTATTGCACCGCTGTCAGTGGTGACGTAAAGCTGATTCCTGTCGCGGATAATGGTCAGTTCCAGTGGAATACGCGACAGCATGTTGTACCAGAACACGCCGACCATCAGGCACAGCACGACCGCGTAGCCGATGATACGGGGTCGCAACCAGTGGGTGGTGCCACCCTGTAACTGGTGTTCGCTGGTGTAGCGGATCAGGCCCCTGGGATATTGCATCTTGTCCATTACAGAGTCACAGGCGTCGATACACAGGGCGCAGCCAATGCACTCGTACTGCAGTCCATTACGAATGTCGATGCCGGTAGGACAGACCTGGATACACAGTTCACAGTCGATGCACTCGCCGAGGTCCAGTTCTTTGATGTCGGCGGTACGTTTGCGCGAACCACGTGGTTCACCTCGCCCGGGATCGTAGGAGACGATCAGGGTGTCCTGGTCAAACATTACCGCCTGGAAGCGGGCATAGGGGCACATGTAAATGCAGACCTGTTCACGCATCCAGCCGGCGTTGATGTAAGTAGCGAAGGTGAAAAAGAAAGTCCAGAAAACTCCCCAGCCGTTGGCGTTGAATGTCGCCAGGTCGTAGACCAGGTCCTTGATCGGGTAAAAATAACCGACGAAGGTGAGCCCGGTGATGAAGCCGACAAACAGCCAGGAGATGTGCTTGGCAGATTTCTTCATCAACTTTTCTGCCGACCAGGGGGCCTTGTCCAGGCGCATGCGCTGGTTGCGGCTGCCTTCGGTATTTTGCTCCAGCCACATGAAGATACTCGTCCACACGGTCTGCGGACAGGTGTAGCCGCACCAGATACGGCCGGCGAAGGTGGTGACAGCGAACAGGCTGTAGGCAGCGATGATCAGTAGGAAAGCCAGCATCGGGAAGTCCTGGGGCCAGAAAGTGAGTCCCAGGATGTGGAACTTGCGTGCGGGCAGGTCAAACAGCACCGACTGGCGCCCATCCCAGCTCAGCCATGGCAGGAACAGGTAGCCCAGTAACAGTGGCCATCCGGTAAACAGGCGGATACGCTGGAAAAAGCCCTCGATTTTACGCGTGTAGATTTTTTCGCGACGCTGGTAGAGATCGATCTCGCCGACCTCGGCAGGCGCGACTTCCTGGAGATCGATCAGATCCTGGTCAGACATGGTCCTGTTCCGTGGGTAAGGGGTTAACCTGTGGTTGTTGGGGTCTCTTCCGTGAGACACCGGGGGTCGATAGTAGTATAACGGAGAGCCCGCTTTGCGGGCACTACTGGTTCAGGCCGTAGACATAGGCGGTGAGGATGTGAATCTTGTCTTCGCTCAACAGATTCTCGTGGGCAGGCATGACGCCGTTGCGGCCTGCGCGAATACTGTGGGCGACCTGTTCGATATTGCCGCCGTATAGCCAGATGCCATTCTTGAGATTGGGAGATCCCAGGGCGGGGTTGCCCGTGGCATCTGCAGCGTGGCAGGCCGCGCAGTAGGTCTGGTAGTGTTTCTCGCCCGCTGCCACCTTGGCCTCGTCGGCCTCGCGTCCGTTGATGGACATGACGTAGGCGGTCACTTCCTCGACCCCCTGGTCACCGATGACGGTACCCCAGGCTGGCATGGCTGCCTGGCGACCCTGGGTTATGGAAGCCTTGATGGCATCCGGTGTGCCGCCGAAGATCCAGTCGCCGTCCGTCAGGTTGGGGAAGCCATAGCTGCCCTTGGCGTCTGCGCCGTGACACTGTGCGCAGTTGTTGCTGAACATCCGCATGCCCATCTTGCGCACTGCCGGATCTCCGGCGATTTCCTCCACCGGCAGCGCCATGTAGCGATCACGCATCGCGCGGAATTTCTCGTCGGCAGCGGCAACTTCCCGGTCGTGCTGCTCTATCTGGGTCCAGCCCAGGATGCCGGGGAAATTGCCCATGCCAGGGTAGATGACCAGATAGGCCGCGCCCCACACAATGGTGATGACGAACATGTAAAACCACCAGGCGGGGAGGGGATTGTCATATTCCTGGATGCCGTCGTACTCGTGACCGGTCGTTTTATCCGTAGGCTGCTGTTCGCGTTTGCGGTTGGCAAACAGGACCCACACCATGGCCACGAACGTGATGCTCGTGAGTATGATGATCCATAAGCTCCAGAAACTAGCCATTCCGTACTTCCTCCTGCATGGTGCGTTGATTCAGCTCATCATCTGCGAACGGCAATTGGGCGGCTTCGTCAAAAGTCTTTTTGCGTTTACTGCTGTAGGCCCAGACACACACGCCGATGAAGGAAATCATCAGGAACAGGGTGCTCAGGCCTCTCAGGTCGTTTATGTCCATGTCCGGGGCCTCTCCTAACGCCTTGATTGCAGCAGGGTGCCCAGCTGTTGCAGGTAGGCAACAAGGGCGTCGATTTCTTTCTTGCCTTCTACGGCGCCGGCGGCACCGGCGATGTCCTCGTCGGTGTAAGGTACGCCGACCTTACGCAGTCCCGCCATCTTGGTGCCGGTCCTGCTGCCGTCGATATCGTTGTCGAAAAGCCACGGGAAGGCGGGCATATTCGATTCCGGCACCACGTCCCTGGGGTTGTACATATGCGCGCGATGCCAATCGTCGCTGTAGCGTTTGCCCACCCGTGCCAGGTCGGGGCCGGTTCGCTTGGAGCCCCACAGGAAGGGATGGTCGTAGACGAATTCGCCGGCCACAGAGTAGTGGCCGTAGCGCTCGGTCTCAGCCCGCAGCGGTCGGATCATCTGCGAGTGACAGGTGTTGCAGCCCTCGCGGACGTAGATGTCACGGCCTTCCAGTTCCAGGGCGGGCAGGGGCTTCAGTCCGGCGATCGGTTCATTGGTCTCCTTGGCGAAAAACAGGGGAACCAATTCGACCAGGGTACCAAAGAGCAGCGAGACGATGATCAGGATGATCATCAGGCCGACATTTTTTTCGATAGCTTCGTGTTTCATGTTCTGCTCCTTATGCCGCGCTGGCTGCCGCCGGGGCCGGTTGTGGCGCCACGTCTTTGCGGGTAGTCATATACACGTTGTAGGCCATAACCAGCATACCGGCGAAGAAGATGCCGCCGCCGATGACCCGCACCAGGTAGCCGGGATAACTGGCCGCCACTGACTCCACGAAGCTGTAGGTCAGTGTGCCGTCCTGGTTGTAGGCGCGCCACATCAGGCCCTGCATGATGCCGTTGACCCACATGGAGGCGATATAGAGAACGGTACCGATCGTGGACATCCAGAAGTGCACGTTGATCAGGTCGGTGCTGTACATCCGCTCCCGGCCGAACAGTATTGGGATCAGATGGTAGATACAGCCGATGGAGATCATCGCCACCCAGCCAAGGGCGCCCGAGTGCACGTGGCCTATGGTCCAGTCTGTGTAGTGGGAGAGGGCGTTCACTGTCTTGATCGACATCATCGGGCCTTCAAAGGTAGACATGCCGTAGAAGGACAGGCTCACCACCAGGAAGCGCAGGATAGGGTCGGTGCGCAGTTTGTGCCAGGCGCCGGACAGGGTCATCATGCCGTTGATCATGCCGCCCCAGGAGGGTGCCAGCAGAATGACGGACATCACCATGCCCAGGCTCTGGGCCCAGTCGGGCAGGGCGGTGTAGTGCAGGTGGTGGGGGCCTGCCCAGATGTAGACCGCTACCAGAGACCAGAAATGTACGATACTCAGGCGGTAGGAGTACACCGGGCGCTCCGCCTGTTTGGGTACGAAGTAGTACATCATGCCGAGGAAACCGGCGGTGAGGAAAAAGCCCACCGCGTTGTGTCCGTACCACCACTGGACCATGGCGTCGATGGTGCCTGCGTAGATGGAGTAGGACTTGGTCATGGCCACCGGGATGGCCAGGCTGTTGATGATGTGCAGGACCGCGACGGCGATGATGAATGCACCCAGGAACCAGTTGGCCACGTAGATGTGTTCCGTTTTACGCTTCATGATGGTGCCAAAGAAGACGATGGCATAGAGCACCCAGACCACAGCAATCAGGATGTCGATGGGCCACTCCAGCTCCGCGTATTCCTTGCCGCTGGTCAGGCCCAGGGGCAGCGAGACCGCCGCGCCAAGGATCACCAGTTGCCAGCCCCAGAAAGTAACCGCCGCGAGCTTGTCGGAGATCAGCCGGGCCTGGCAGGTACGCTGGACAATGTAATAAGAGGTGCAGAACAGGGCGCAGCCACCGAAGGCAAAGATCACTGCGTTGGTGTGCAGGGGGCGCAGGCGCCCGAAGTGCAGCCAGGGCAGGTCGAAGTTCAGGGCGGGCCAGGCCAGCTGGGCCGCGATCAACACCCCCACCAGCATCCCTACGATGCCCCACACTACCGTCATTATGGCGAACTGGCGCACCACCTTGTAATTGTACGTGGGGTGTTCCAGTGCAGAGTTAAGCTCGCTCATGGTTCAGTTCCAGTTAGAGATTGCAATTCAAAAATCCAGTTTCCTGCGCGGGGATCAATCTGTGAACGCCGGTGCGGCGCCAAAGTCCCAGAGGATCACGGAGCCCACCATCAGGCAGATCAGGATGACCAGTGCAACGCCCATCACCGCGCTGGAGAACAGGAAACCGCGCTCCTCGGGAATGTCCATGATAATGGGGATGCCGAGGTACATCAGGTATACAGCCCAGGAGATGGCGGCGACACCGACCAGCATGTCCAGCCAAAGTACCGGGTAGAAGCCAACCAGGCCGGCCAGGAACAGGGGGGTGGCGGTGAGGCCGGCAATGACAATGCCCTTGGTAACACTGGAATCGGCGCCGTAGGTGTCAGACATCCAATGGATGAAGTAACCGATGACACTGACGCAGGCCACCATGGCAAAGTAGAACAGGATACAGATCTGGCGAGCACTCGCCTCAGTCAGCTTGATCGTCTCTCCGTGGTCACCCACGCTCCATCCCACCTGGCTGGTGCCGTAGTACCAGGCGACTGCCGGCAGGAGCGCCATGATCCAGGGGTAGATGACGAGGGTCCTGAAGGAACTTTCCGGAAGCTCCGCGATGGTTTTCCACTGCGTGCTGGGCCTGGTCAGTAAGCCGAAGGTATGTTGAATCATGTGGTGCTGCTCTCCCCAAAAGCCAGGTAGATTTTTCTACGGTGTATTCTAGATTTTTCAGGGTTATTAGCCTTGATGTGAATCAAGGTGCAGGAATGCTGGCTGGGTGTTATTTAACGACCCAGGTTAGCCATCGTGCGCAAACCCTCGAGATCCAGTATCTCGATTTCCTTGTTGTCGACCTGCAGAATATCCATTTTCTGCATCCGGCTGAACACCCGGCTGACGGTTTCCACCGTCAGTCCCAGGTAATTTCCGATATCCACTCGCGACATGGGCAGGCGGAACTGGGTCGAGCTGAGTTTACGCCTGGCGTTGCGAGTGGAAATACTGAGCATCAGCGCTCCCACCCGCTCGTCGGCGGAATTTTTGCTCAACAGTGTGATCAGTTGCTGGTCTTCGGTGATTTCACGGCTCATCAGCTGGAAAAAATGCCGCTGCAGGTTGGGCATCAGGGAGCTGAGTTTTTCCAGTGAAGAGAAGGGAATTTCACAGATGGCGGCGGTCTCAAGCGCCTTCGCGGAAGAGGCGTGGGCGTTATTGCTGATACCGTCCATGCCGAGGATTTCACCTGGGAAATAGAAGCCGGTCACCTGCTCGCGACCGTCGTCGGTGGTCTTGTAGGCCTTGAGTGTGCCCGAGCGCACCGCGAACACCGATTGGAAGTCGTCGCCCTCCCGGTAAAGGTGCTGGTTTTTTTGCAGCGGTTTGCTGCGCTGGATGATGTCGTCCAGTTGCTTGATATCGTCGCTTTCCAGCGCCAGGGGCAGGCAGATACTGTTCAGGCGGCAATTGCCACAGTTCACCTGGTATTCATGGGTACAGGGCTTCAACACACCATTGTCCCCGGTGTCCGCTAAGTGAATGGTCATACTCGATTCCATTGCGACGAATGTTGGCAAGTATAATGCAAATTTCGCCAGGCCTGTAATCTGTTTTTTTGATTAAAATCAGAGCGTGGCGGAGAACCTCGGCGGCGGTTGGTCGCCCTTGTGGTCCTTCAGGTAGGCGTCGAATGGCATGCAGATGTTGCGCAGGAAAGGACGACCTCTGCCGGTGACAGTAATCGCTTCGGGGCTGACCTTCAGCAGCCCGTCCTGCACCATGCGCTCCAACTCCTGCAGTTCCCCTTGAAATTCATGCTGGAAATCCACCCCAAACTGGCGGTTGCACTCCGGCACATCCAGTTTCAGGTCCGAGATCAGGCTCATGATGATGTGCCGCCGCAGCTTGTCGTCGCTGGTGACCTTACAGCCCCGGTTGGAGGGCAGCTCACCGTTGTCGACCAGCTCGTAGTAGCGGTTGATGTCGCGCTCGTTCTGCAGGTAGAAGTCCCCGATGTGGCTGATGGCGGAGACGCCCAGGCCCAGCAGGTCATCGGCCATGTGCAGTGAGTAACCCTGGAAGTTACGCTGCAGGCGACCCTCCCTCTGGGCCACTGCCAGTTCGTCATCCGGCAGTACGTAGTGGTCCATGCCGATGTGCAGATAGCCCGCTTCCTGCAGGGTGTGGCTGATGATCTGCTGTAGCAGCAGCTTTTCCTCCGGCTCCGGCAGGGTCAGGCGGTCGATGGCGCGCTGGCTGGGGAAACGCTCCGGCAGGTGCGCGTAGTTGTAGCAGGCGATCCGGTCCGGGCGCAGGGAGATCACCTTACGCAGGGTCTCCTCAATGGTGAAACGGTCCTGGTGGGGCAGGCCGTAGATGAGGTCGAAACTGAGGGAGCGGAATCCGTGAGCGCGTACCGAGTCTACCAGTCGCGAGATTTCGTTGTAGGGCTGGATCCGGTTGACCGTTTTTTGCACCAGCGGGTCGAAGTCCTGGATTCCGAGGCTGATGCGGTTGAAACCCACACCCTTGAGCAGCGCGATGCTGGAAATCTCCACCGTGCGAGGATCGATCTCGATGGAGTACTCCCGGTAGCCCTTGTCCAGAAGCCGGAAGTGGCTGGCCAGGATATGCATCAGCTCGGTGATTTCGGCATTGTCCAGGTAAGTCGGGGTGCCGCCGCCCCAGTGCATCTGGGTGATCGGTCGGCGGTTGCCGACGATCTCAGCCTGCATGGCAATCTCGCGCTCCAGTCGGTCGAGATAGCTGCGAGCCACGCCTTTCTCGCGGGTGACGATCTTGTTACAGGCACAGTAATAGCAGATGTCGTGGCAGAACGGCAGGTGCACGTAAAGGGACAGGGGCTCCCGCTTGTGGTCGCCGCCGCGTCCCTGCCAGGAAAGGTACTGGTCCAGTGGAAAATCGCCCCGAAACTGTGGTGCTGTCGGGTAGGAGGTATAGCGAGGCCCGGCACTGGCGTATTTTGCCGCCAGTTCCATGTCGGCCTTGTATTCCGGTGAAATCGTGGTGCTGGCGACCAGGTCCGGGGGTATGCTCGTCATATCAGGTACAGCTTGTGAACTTGCTTGAGGGGAAGATAGCAGGATGTACCCGCAGGCAGTTTGATCCAGGTCAAGCGCTAGACTGTATGGGACAGAAAAGTCGAGGTTTTTTGCGCCAACTCAGGCCAGGGAGGCAACGCTCTTCAGTACCAGGCGTACCAGTTCCGCCTGGCGTGAGGCCCCGGTCTTGGCAAATATCGATTTCAGCTGGGCGCGGGCGGTGTGTTGGGAGATGTGCTGGGTTTCAGACACCTCCGCCAGGCTCAGTCCCCGGGACAGCAGGATCGCCAGGTTGGCCTCTGCCGGCGTCAGCTCGAACAGGTCCCCCAGGATCTGCTGGGAGGCGGATTCCTTCAGGTCGGGATCGCTGATGAACACCGCCGCGCAGGGACTCGCCTGCCCCTCACTCCGCTCGGAGGCAGGCACCGGGCGGATCACCAGCCCCAGGTCGGCCCGGCCTGCGGAGCGCGGAATCCGCAGGGCCTTGACCAGAGAGGTAGCTCGCTCTTGCTGCGCCCTGATGATCACAGTCAGGGCCTGCTGCAACTCCCGGTTGATGTCGCGCCCATCGATAATCAGGTGCTGGCCTTTCAGGCTGAGTCCGTCTCCCTCTTCCAGCAGGGCCTTGGCCAGCGCGTTGGTATTGAGCAGGCGTCCCTGCTCGTCGAGAATGATGGTGGCAACCGATAACTGGTCCACCGCGCCGGCGTAGATGTCCCGTTCTGAGGTCGTGCGGTTGAGCTTGGCGTAGATCTGTATCGCGCGGCGAAGGTGCGGAGTGATGCGTTCCAGCAGAGAGCGCTCCGTTTTGCCAAAGCGCTTTTCACTGCGGCGGCGGGAGATACGCAGCCTGGCCAGCATTCCGCCAGGCTCGATGGTATCCACCCCGAGAATCCGGAACAGATCTATCGGTTGCAGGTAGTGCAGGTAGTAGTCGGAGGCCATCAACTCCCGGTCAGGAAGGATATCCTCCAGCGCGACCACCCTGTTCAGGGGCAGGTTGACGAATGGGTCCAGGGCGAAGAATTGTTCGCGGTAGGCCTTTGCCTCCCAGTCGCCGGGATCCGCCAGGGCGGATTGGCCCTGCGCGTGCTCGGGATCAGGTCGAACACAGTTAAGGATAACCCCCCGGTCGTCGTCTGAGGGCGGGCGCAGTACCAGGGAGACAACCTGGGCGTCCAGGACCGTGCGCAGGGCGGGGAGAGCCCCCTGCCAGGGCTGTTCCTCAAGTGCGCCCTGGTAGATCAGGTCTACCAGGGTATCGAAGTCACCCTCGGCCGCGCTCACAGCCGCCGCCTGGGCTTACTTTTCCAGACTGGAGAGATCTTCGGTGACCTCGCTCAGTACCTTGGGTTTGGCGATACCCCAACCCTGCAGGTAATCCACACCGATTTCCTTGAGTTTTTCCACGATATCGTCATTTTCCACCGACTCGGCGATGGTTTGCTGGCCGAGGAAGTGGGCCAGGTCGTTGATGGATCTCGCCATGGCATAGTCGTTGCGATTATTGTGGATGTCGGTGACGAAGATGCCATCAATCTTGACGTAGTCCACCGGCAGTTCCCGCAGGTAGTTGTGGCTCGCCAGTCCGGTACCGAAATCATCTATGGAGAACTTGCAGCCGATGTTACGGAAGGCGCGTACGAAGTCCGCCGCTTTCACCAGGTTGGAGATGGTGCCGGTCTCGGTGATCTCGAAGCACAGGCGATTGGTGCCGACGCCAAACTCCGAAATCTGTTCCAGCAGGTAGTCCATGAAATCGTCGTCGGTAACACTGGTACCCGAGAGGTTGATTGCCAGGTGGGGGACGACTTTCTGGGCGTCCATCAGTCCACTGATCCAGCTGAAGGCCTCTCGAACCACCCACCTGTCCACCAGGGACATGAAGCCATAGCGTTCAGCACTGGTGATGAAATCCGTGGGAGAGGACAGAGTGCCATCCTTATTGCGCAGCCCCAGCAGCAACTCGAAATGCAGGGTGGTCTCGCTACCGTCGACCGCGCTCTGTACGATGGGCTGGGCCCTGAGGACAAAACGGTCGGTTGCCAGGGCCGTTTCCAGGTCCTCCCGGGTGCGTTTCTTCTGCTCCCGGTAGCTGCTGACATCAACCTCCTGCTCCTCGTATACGGTCACCTGGTTGCGGCCCTGCTCCTTGGCGACGTACATCGCCGTTTGCGCCTGTTCCAGCAGCACATCCACCTCGCCACTGTGTTCGAGGATCGGTGTCACACCGATGGAGACGGTAAAGCTGACGTTCTCTCCCTCTATATCCACGCTGCTGTTTTCTATGTCTCCGCGGATCTTTTCCGCCACCTGCAGCGCCTGTTCCAGGGAGCGGTCCAGCAGCAAGACCCCGAACTTGTCGTCCTCGATCCTTGCAGAGGATGTTTTCT
>JAACFI010000232.1 GCA_009937575.1 Haliea sp. | reverse complement strand
TGCACCAGCAGTGCTGCCCATGGAAGGTGAAGAGGGAAGTTTTAGTGAATTGGTGAAGGAGTACAGCGGGGATATACCCCCGGCGGCGATGCTTTCAGTCTTGCAGGACAGTGGCACGGTAGTAGTTGACGGTCAAGGCGTCACGCTTCACGCCCGGGCTTATGTGCCTTCCGCTACGCCGGCAGAAAAACTCGAAATCCTCGGCACTGACGTCGCCGAGTTGATCGATACCATCGGCCATAACTTGGAAGCTGATCCCGCCGAGCGCTATTTCCAGCGCAAGGTATCAAATGTACTCGTTCATCCGGACGCTGTCCCCGCGTTTCGTGAATTCTCCACGCGCAAATCACAAATGCTGCTGGAGGAATATCACGCCTGGCTGTCGAACAACGAGATCGACCCCGAGCAGGATAATGGGACGGAGCCCCGCTATGTAGCGGTCGGCATTTATTACTCATTGTACCCCGGACCGGGGGAGGATTCGCCATGATGTTTTCAGGGATCAATCGCGCCTGCCTGCTGATGCTCATAGCCGTACTCGCCAGCTGTGGTGGCGGTGGTGGGGGTGGCGGCGTTGCCGCTGTCTCCTCACCCGGGGGCGGCGGCATCGGCGGTACCGGGCTGACCTCTTCAGGCACCGTCGACGGTTTCGGCAGTATTTTTGTCAATGGGGTCGAGTTCGAAACGGATGATGCGGTGATCCTGGTCGATGGCGAATCTGTTGGTGAGGATCAGCTGGGTCTCGGAATGGTGGTTGTCGTGTCCGGTACGGTTAACGACGACGGCGCTACTGGCGTCGCCGAGCGGGTGATCTACGACGAGGAAGTAGAGGGTCCGGTTGAATCCATCGAGCGCGACCAGGACGGCGACAGTATGTTGCTGGTGGTGGTGGGTCAGGAGGTGATTGCCGAACGCACTGGCACGGTGTTCGACGATGTCAGTTTCGACACACTGACCGTGGGCGATGTGGTGGAGGTGTCGGGTTTTCCCAATGGTGAAGGCCAGTTGCGGGCCACGCGTATTGAGAAAGAGGGGGAGTTTGTACCCGGCGTCACCGAGATAGAGATTGAGGGTGTGGTCACCCAGTTGACGGCCACCGAATTCAACCTGGACGGTTTGATCGTCGATTATTCCAATGCCGACCTCAGCGATATCCCCGGTGGTGAACTGCGAGAGGGCATGTTGGTGGAGGTCTACGGCACGCTGGAAGGCGATCGGGTGCGTGCCTCCCGAATCGAGGAAGAGGACAGCGTCGAGGATGCCTTCGACGATGAACAGGAAGTCAGTGTCGAGGGCACTATCTCTAACTTCGTGAGCAGGTCGAATTTCCAGGTTAATGGGGTGCCGGTGAACGCCAGTAACGCCAGCCTGCAGCCCTCCAGCCTGGTGCTGGAAAACGGCGTTATCGTGGAAGCCCAGGGCACCTGGAACGGCAGTGTGCTGTTGGCCAGGGTAGTAGGTGCCCGGCGGGGCCGGATCGAAGTAGAGGCCACGGTGTCGGCCGTCGATGCCGGCGCGGGCACGGTCACGCTGCAACTGGTGGGTGGCACCGTTTCGGTCCAGGTGGACAGCCGCACCCTGCTGGAAGACGACACCGATGTCGCAGAACCGATGACCATCGAGGATATCCGCACCGGTGATTTTCTCGAGGTGGAGGCGATCATGCAGGGAAGCCAGTTGCCGGCAACTCGAATAGACCGGGATGAGCTCGACGACGACGTGGTGCAGGCGCCGGTAGACAGTTTCGCGCCCGGCAGCAGCATCACGGTGTTGGGTATCACCTACTCGACAGCGGGAGCGGAATTTGAGGACGTCAATGACCAACCCCTGACTCAGGAGCAGTTTTACGCCGCCCTGCAGGTTGGCATGTTGGTGAAAATCAAGGATGAGCTGGCCACTGACGGTGTGGCGGATGAGGTGGAGTTTGAGTCCGAGGTGGAACTGGACGGCGGTCCGGAATTCGAGGACGAGCCAAACGAGCCGAATGAGCCGAATGAGCCGAATGAGCCGAATGAGCCAAACGAGCCAAACGAGCCGAACGAGCCGAACGAGCCGAACGAGCCGAACGAGCCGAACGAGCCGAACGAGCCGAATGAGCCCGATGAGCCGGAAGAGGAAGATAACTCAGGCTCGGGCTCCGGATCGAATTCTGGTCCAGGTTGACCGCTGTGGGGCTACGGCCCCTTTTTTTGTCTGCCGGGGCCCCGTTGGATATTACGCGGCCCTGCGAGAAGACTTCTTTTTCAATAGAGGCCCCAGGAACTGCCCGGTGAAAGAGCCCTTGGTCCCGGCGACGTCTTCGGGCGTGCCGGTGGCGATGATGTGGCCGCCGCCGGAGCCGCCCTCCGGCCCCAGGTCCACGATCCAGTCCGCAGTTTTGATGACGTCGAGGTTGTGCTCGATGATCACTACCGTGTTGCCGTGGTCGCGCAGGCGGTGGAGGACCTCGAGGAGTTGCTTGATATCCTCGAAGTGCAGGCCCGTGGTCGGCTCGTCGAGGATGTAGAGGGTTTTCCCCGTGTCCCGCTTGGAGAGCTCCCGGGACAGCTTCACCCGCTGGGCCTCGCCCCCCGACAGGGTGGTGGCCGCCTGTCCAAGGCGGATGTAAGACAGGCCCACATCCATCAGGGTCTGTAGCTTGCGCTTGATCGCGGGCACCGCGTCGAAGAAGACCAGGGCTTCCTCCACCGTCATTTCCAGCACCTCGTGGATGCTCCTGCCCTTGTAGCGGATCTCCAGGGTCTCCCGGTTGTAGCGCTTGCCCTTGCATACGTCGCAGGGTACGTAGATGTCCGGCAGGAAGTGCATCTCCACCTTGGTGACGCCGTCCCCCTGGCAGGCCTCGCAGCGGCCTCCCTTGACGTTGAAACTGAAACGGCCCGGTTTGTAGCCCCGTGAGCGGGCCTCCTGGGTGCCGGCGAACAGTTCCCGCACCGGTGTGAATATCCCTGTGTAGGTGGCCGGGTTGGAGCGCGGTGTGCGGCCGATGGGGCTCTGGTCGATATCGATGCACTTGTCGATGTGCTGCATGCCGGCAATTGACTGGTAACTTTCCGGGGTCAGGGTGGTGGCACCGTTGAGTTCGGTAGCGGCGATCGGGTACAGGGTGCTGTTGATCAGGGTGGATTTACCCGAACCGGAAACACCGGTGACACAGGTGAGCAGGCCCACCGGTATCTCCAGGTTTACCGCCTGCAGGTTGTTGCCAGTGGCACCTTCGAGGACCAGCTGTTTTTTCCGGTTGCAAGGGGTGCGTTTGCTGGGGATCTCGATTTTCTTCTTGCCGGCGAGATAGGCCCCGGTGAGGGAATTCTCATTACCCACGATGGCCTCCAGCTGCCCCTGGGCGACGATCTCGCCACCGTGCACTCCGGCCCCGGGTCCGATGTCGATGATGTGGTCGGCGGTGCGGATGGCGTCCTCGTCGTGTTCCACTACCAGTACCGTGTTACCCAGGTCCCTGAGGTGGGTGAGGGTGTTGAGCAGCCGCTCGTTGTCACGCTGGTGCAGTCCGATGGAGGGTTCGTCCAGGATGTACATGACACCCACCAGCCCGGCGCCGATCTGGGAGGCCAGGCGGATGCGCTGGGCCTCGCCCCCTGACAGGGTTTCCGCACTGCGGTTGAGGGTCAGGTAGTTCAGACCCACGTCCACCAGGAAGCGGTAGCGGGCCCGCAGTTCCTTCAGTATCTTGTCGGCGATCTCGCCTTTGCGCCCTTCAAGCTGTAAGCGCTCGAAATACAGTTCGGCCTCGCCCACCGCCATGTCGGTGATGCTGGGAAGGGTGCGCTCATCCATGAACACGTGGCGGGCGTCCCGGCGCAGGCGGGTGCCCCCGCAGTCGGGGCAGGGCTGGGTGGACAGGAATTTTGCCAGGTCCTCGCGCACCGATTGGGAATCCGTATCCCGGTAGCGCCGTTCCATGTTGGGGATGATGCCCTCGAAGGAGTGGGTGCGCTTGAACACGTCGCCGCGATCGTTGACGTAGGCGAAAGCGATCTCCTGCTTGCCGCTGCCGTGCAAGATGACCTGTCGGTGTTTCTTGCCCAGCTGGTCGAAGGGGGTGTCGATATCGAAATCGTAGTGTTCCGCCAGGGAAGTGAGCATGTGGAAGTAGTAGACGTTGCGCCGGTCCCAGCCGCGAATGGCGCCCTCTGCCAGGCTGGCCTCGGGATGCAGTACGATGCGTTCCGCATCAAAGTACTGCTTGACACCCAGCCCGTCACAGCTGGCGCATGCGCCGGCGGGGTTGTTGAAGGAGAACAACCGGGGCTCCAGTTCGTCGATGCTGTGGCCGCACTCGGGGCAGGCGAAGCGGGCTGAGAAACTGATGTCGTCGCCGTCCTCATCCATGTGGATGACGGACGCCAGGCCGTCGGTGAGCCCCAGGGCGGTTTCGAAGGACTCTGCCAGGCGCAGTTTCAGGTCGTCGCGCACCTTGAAGCGGTCGACTACCACCTCGATGCGGTGCTTCTTTTTCTTCTCCAGGGCGGGAACGTCGTCCAGGTCAGTGACGATCCCGTTGACGCGGGCGCGCACGAAACCGGAGGCGCGCAGTTCCTCGAACACGTGCAGGTGCTCTCCCTTGCGCTCGCGCACCACGGGAGCCAGCAGCATCAGTTTGCTGCCCTCGGGCAGGGCCAGCACGGTGTCCACCATCTGGCTTACGGTCTGTGCCTGCAGGTTGTGGCCGTGGTCGGGGCAGCGCGGCTCCCCGACACGGGCGAACAGCAGGCGCAAGTAGTCGTAGATCTCGGTGATGGTGCCCACGGTGGAGCGCGGGTTGTGGGAGGTGGATTTCTGCTCGATGGAAATGGCGGGGGACAGGCCCTCGATATGGTCCATGTCGGGCTTTTCCATCATGGACAGGAATTGCCTGGCATAGGTGGACAATGATTCGACGTAACGGCGCTGGCCCTCGGCGTAGAGGGTGTCAAAGGCCAGGGAGGACTTGCCGGAGCCGGACAGCCCGGTGATCACCACCAGTTTGTCTCTGGGGATGTCGAGGTCGATGTTCTTCAGATTGTGGGTGCGCGCCCCGCGAACGTGGATGGTGTCCATAACTGACCTGATACCGCTTGGTAGAACCGAAACCCCACAGTATATGCGCTGGCCTGTGTTGCTGGCAAAGGATTGGGCTTATTTCGATACCCCCGAGGCGTTGCTGTGCTAAATGCCCACCCGGGGACCGCAAAAGCGCCATACCCGATAAAGCGGGGCAGGCTCTCCATGGCAGCTCGGCCTCCCGAGCGCGGACCGGGCCCTCCATGGCCTCGGACGCCCCCGGATGGACATTTAACACAACAACGCCTCTCCATCGTAGCCGCGTAGGGTGCGCACCGCGCACCATAATTTCTGGTAGAATGGCACGGCTTTTTGATGGACCACTCCCCGTGATAACTGAAAATCCGATGACTGCGCTGGAACGGCGCACTGTAAGTTCCCTCGCGCTGTTGTACAGCTTCCGTATGCTCGGCCTGTTCATGGTGTTACCGCTGCTGGCGCTGTATGCGGCGGATATGCCCGGGGCCACGCCGGCCATGATCGGGCTGGCGTTGGGGATTTACGGGCTGACCCAGGCGCTGTTGCAGATTCCCTTCGGCTGGTTGTCGGACCAGGTGGGGCGCAAGCCGATCATCATTGGCGGGCTGGCGCTGTTTGCCCTGGGCAGTGTGGTGGCGGGCATGGCGGAAAGCGTGGAGGGGATCATCCTGGGCCGCACTCTGCAGGGGGCGGGCGCAATTGCCAGTACGGTGATGGCGCTGGTGGCGGATCTCACCCGGGAGGAGCAGCGTACCAAGGCGATGGCCATAGTGGGTATGAGCATTGGTTTGTCTTTCGCGGTGGCCCTGATCCTGGGACCGGTGGTGGCTTCGGCGGGGGGGCTCTCCGCAGTCTTCTGGTTTACTGCCCTGCTTGCCCTGATAGGCATCCTGATCGTGGTGTTACTGGTTCCAAGCCCGGAGGCTACCGGCATGGAGCACGTGGACGTGGGAACCCGTTTCGGCCTGATCGGGCGCAGTCTGCGCGACCTGTCCTTGCAGCGCCTCAACTTCGGTGTGTTCGCCCTGCACTTCATCCTCATGGCCTGCTTCCTGGTGGTGCCTGGCTTCCTCGAGCAGACGGTAGGCATCGGTCGCGATGATCACTGGATGGTCTACCTGCCGGCCCTGGTACTGTCGATCGCCGGTATGGTGCCGTTGATGATCCTGGCGGAACGGGGCGGGAAGCTGCACCAGACCTTCCTGGCGGGGATTTCCCTGCTCCTGGTGGCGGTGGCCATCCTCGGGTTCACGGTTAACGCGATGGTGTTCTACGGCGCCCTGTGGCTGTTCTTCGTGGGCTTCAATTACCTGGAGGCCACCCTGCCTTCCCTGGTCAGCAAGGTGGTGTTTGCAGGTGGCAAGGGCACGGCCATGGGCGTCTACTCTACCTGCCAGTTCCTCGGCGCCTTCGCCGGGGGCGCGGTGGGTGGCTGGGTGCTGCAACAGGCCGGGGTGGGCGCCCTGATCTGGGTGTGTATGGGGCTCGCCAGCCTGTGGTTATTGCTGGTGCTGCCGGCCCGGGACATGCCCCTGCCGGTGCGGCAGTGAGGCGCGGCCCCAGGGGGCTGAAATGATCGACAATGACCGCCAATGCTGTCGCAATTGCATGGCGGGATTGCTATAGTCCGGTGTTCATTTACAGAACCACCTGGTCAGAATAAAAGAGGAATTCCTATGGCTTCACGGGGCGTTAATAAAGTCATCCTGGTCGGCAACCTGGGTAACGATCCCGAAACGCGCTACACCCAGGCCGGCGCCGCGATTACCAATATTTCGGTGGCGACATCGGAGACCTGGAAGGACAAGCAGACCGGCCAGCCCCAGGAGCGCACCGAGTGGCACCGGGTGGTGTTTTTCAACCGCCTGGCGGAAATTGCCGGCGAGTACCTGCGCAAGGGCTCCAAGGTCTACGTGGAGGGCTCACTGCGCACGCGTAAGTGGCAGGACCAGTCCGGCCAGGACCGATACACCACCGAAGTCGTCGGCAGCGAGATGCAGATGCTCGACAGCCGCGGTGCCGGGCAGGGCGCCGGGGGCTTCCAGGGCGGGGGTGATTTCAACCAGGCTCCGCCCCAGCAGCAGGCTCCGGCGGCCGGCG
>JAACFI010000231.1 GCA_009937575.1 Haliea sp. | reverse complement strand
CTGCCTTCGCGACTGCGCAGGGTATTGGCACCCCGGGAGCGCAACAGGTGTTGCAGTTCCCGTTGCAGTTGGCTGAGAAAGCCCTCGGCGTCGATATCACCCAGTAGCGCCGCTGCCTCGGGAACGCCCATCCGACCGCACAGGATGCCGGCGAGCGCCGCCCGGGTCGCAGCGGCGACATCGGCGCTGTCCTCCCGGAAAAGCCTTGCTGCCAACAGGGGCCGGCCCTGGGCCAGGGACAGCAGCTGTTCACTCTGTTCGCGCTGGCCCGTTACGGTATCCAGCCAGGAGAGGGAATCTGCGGTGGTCGGCGCCGCAAGTTTAACGATCTGGCAGCGCGAGCGGATAGTGGCGGGCAGTCCGTGCAGGCGATGGCAGGCCAGGATCAGGTAGGTGTCCGCTGCGGGCTCTTCCAGCGCCTTGAGCAAGGCATTCGCCGCATTGGTATTCATGGTGTCCGCAGGATACAGCACCACCACCTTGCGCGTCCCGAAGTTGGCGGTCTGGTTGGCGAAGGACACCGCCTGGCGCACCTGGTCTATCTTGATCACCCTGCTTTTTTCTTCCGGTTGCAACCAGCACAGGTCGCCGTGACTGCCACTGGCACTCAACTGGCAGGGATGGCACTGCCCGCAGTTAAGGCCGCCACTGGGTTGCGCGCACAACAGGCGGCGGGCCAGGGCGAGCGCAAGTTGCGCCTTCCCCGTATGTTCCGGGCCCGCCACTAACAGGGCGTGTGGCAGGCTCCTGGAATCCAGTTGCTGGTTGAACCGCCCCCAGTACTGTTCCTGCCAGGGCAGCGGTACGCTGATTTCAGGCAGGTCGGATAGCTCTACCCTCATTCACTGTACCCCTTTTTCACGACAGCGCAGCAATTCCCTACAGACTTTCAGTAACTGCCCCTGGACTACCTCCAGCGGCTGGCTGGCGTCGATGACCCGATAACGCCCACTGCCCTCCTCAGCCAGTTGCAGGTAGGTGGCCCGGACCCGTTCGAAAAAGTCGACCTCCTCACGTTCGAAGCGGTCGAGTTCCCCCCGGCCCCGCGCCCGGGACATACCGACACTGACCGGCGCATCCAGCAACAGGGTGCAATCCGGACGCAGGCTGCCCTGGACCAGGTTCTCAAGTTTTCTCACCGTGGCGGCGTCAATCCCCCGCCCGCCGCTCTGGTAGGCGTAGGTGGCATCGGTAAAGCGGTCACATAACACCCAGCGCCCCGCGGCCAGGGCGGGCTCGATACACTCCTCGATATGTTGCGCCCGGGCGGCGAAAATCAACAGCAGTTCGGCGCTGGGCGACACCGGTTCTTCCCGCACCTGCAGCAGCAGTTCACGCAAATCCTCGCCCAGGCGGGTACCACCCGGTTCGCGAGTGACCAGCAGGTCGATGCCACTGTCGCGCAACAGCGACTCGAGGAAGGCCATATTGGTGGATTTCCCCACCCCTTCGCCTCCCTCGACGGTGATAAACAGGCCCCGCTTGCTCACGTTACTGTGTCTCCGGACTGGAACGGTAATCGCGCCTGCGGCGCAGCTGGTATTTACGCACGGCCCGCTCATGCTCCGCAAGGCTGGTACTGAACACGTGGCCGCCGTCGCCCCGGGCAACGAAATACAGGGTTTCCCCGGGAGCCGGGTGCAGTGCCGCGTGTATGGCCGCCCGCCCTGGCAACGCGATCGGCGAAGGGGGCAGGCCGCCGTGGCGGTAGGAATTGTAGGGATTGGAATCATCGGCCAGGTGTTTGCGCCGCAGGTTGCCATCAAAGGCCTCACCCAGACCGTAGATTACCGTGGGATCGGTCTGCAGGCGCATACCCCGCTGCAGGCGGCGCACGAACACCCCGGCAATTTCCTGTCGTTCTTCCGGCAGGCCGGTTTCCTTTTCGATGATAGAGGCCATGACCAGGGCTTCATAGGGTGTCTCATAGGGCAGGTCGGGGGCCCTCGCCTCCCACTCTTCCCGCAACTGGACCAGCATCGCCCGATGCGCCCGCTGCAGTACCTGCCAGTCGCTGTCGCCGCGGGCGTAGTGGTAACTGTCGGGGAAAAACAGCCCCTCGGGATTGCCGTGGGGCTCTACCAGCGCCAGCACTCTGTCATCCCCGGGACCGCTGAGAATCGGCTCCAGGGCTTCCTGGGAGGTGAGGATCGCCAGCGCCTGTTTCAGGGTGATGCCCTCGGGCAAGGTCACCTGGTACTGAACCACCCGGCCGCTCTCCAGCAGCGACAACAGGGATTCCGGCGTCGCACCCTCCGGCAGCAGGTATTCACCGCGCTTGATCTTCTGGTCCTGGCCGCTCCAGCGGCCGTACCACGTCAGCATTTCTGGATAGGGAACGATGCCCCGCGCGTGCAGGCGCGCGACCACCGCCGCCAGCGAATCCCCCGCTGCAACCGTGAGGCTTGCGCCCCCCTGTGGTACCTGCAGGGGCTGCTGCCAGCGCCGCTGCAGTTCCGCGACGGCGAGCCAGCCGATCAGCCCCAGCAGCATCAGGGCGAGCGCAACCCGGCGCATCAGGCCCGGTCTCCCCGGTATTGCCGGTACAGCGCGCGGTAGATCTCCTGCGAGGCCCAGCGCAGTTCACCGAGACCAGAGACCGGACGCAGCCCCCACCGGCTGTTGCTGTAAAACACCTCGCGGGCGCTCTCCAGGTCCGACCACTCAAGCCGGGATTCGCGCACCGTCACGCCGATGGCAGGCGCCCAGCGCTCCATGAGCAGGCGCCGCCGGGTGCCCGCGATACCGCACTCCTCCAGGGAGGGTGTGTGCAGTTCATTCCCCAGCCGCAGGAAAAGGTTGCCGGCTGTCACCGACACCAACTGTCCACCCTGCCCCAGCATCAGGGCTTCGTCCGCGCCGGCACGCTGTTTCTCGGCGGCGGCCAGCACCTGCTCCAGGCGATTACAGTGTTTGATACCCGCCAGTTGTGGCTGGCTGCCCCAGCGAGACTGCGCCACGACCAGGGCCGCCGGCGAAACGGTGTCTTCCCCCGCCCCCAGCAGTTCGGTCGCGCTGACGACAATTCGCACACTGGCTTCCGGGGGAGGCGCGTAGCCACGGGGACCACCGCCGCGGGTGACGGTGATGCGCATCAAACCCCGGGACCAGCCCCTGGCCAACAACTCGTCCAGGGCCGTCCGGAAACGGGCGTCGACCTCTGGCAGGCAGTGTGGAAACCCCAGGACCTGCAGCCCCCGCTCTAGGCGCTGCCAGTGCAGGTCGAGGTAGAGAGGTTCCCCGTGTTCAAGCAGCAGGGTTTCGAACAGGCCGTCGCCGAATTCCAGGCCCCGGTCCGGCAGAGGCAAGGAAGACGCGCACTCCCCGTCTACCCAGATCACCGATGGAGTGGACACCGGCGGGTCGGTCAGTCCGGATTGGTGAAAAGCAGGGACCCGTTGGTTCCACCGAAGCCGAAGGAGTTGCTCAGCACCGCGTCGATGCTGCGCTCCTGGGCGGTGTGGGGCACATAGTTGAGATCACAGCCCTCTTCCACGTTATCGAGATTGATGGTCGGCGGGGCTACCTGGTCGCGCAGGGCGAGGACCGAAAAGATCGCTTCTACCGAGCCCGCCGCACCCAGCAGGTGACCGACCATGGACTTGGTGGAACTCACCGCCACCTGGGCGGCGGCATTGCCCAGCACGGTCTCCACTGCCCTGCTTTCCGCCACGTCCCCGGCGTTGGTAGAGGTGCCGTGGGCATTGATATAGTTGATCCTGTCCACGTCGATGCCCGCGTCATTGATCGCATTGCGCATGGATGCTGCCGCACCGCGGCCATCTTCCGGTGGCAGGGTCATGTGGTAGGCGTCGCCGCTCATTCCGAAGCCCCTGATCTCTGCATAAATATTGGCACCGCGGGCCTTCGCCTGTTCGTACTCCTCGATCATCAGTACGCCGGCACCGTCTCCCATCACGAAGCCATCGCGATCCCGGTCCCAGGGGCGGGATGCTGCCTGCGGGTCGTCATTTCGGGTAGACAACGCGCGGGCCGCGGAGAACCCTCCCAATCCCACCGGTGTGGTGGCCATTTCCGCGCCGCCCACCAGCATTGCATCGGCATCACCCAGGGCGATCAGGCGCGCGCCCAGGCCGATATTGTGGGTCCCGGAGGTGCAGGCGGTCACCATGGCAAGGCTGGGGCCCTGCAGGTTGAATTTCACCGACAGGTTACCCGAGATCATATTGATGATGGAGCCGGGAACGAAGAAGGGGGATATCTTGCGCGGCCCGCTGTTTTTCAAAATCTCGGCGTTCTTCTCGATCTGGCCGATACCGCCTATACCCGAACCGATGGAACAACCAATACGCGGAGCGTTCTCCTCAGTCACCTCCAGGCCGCTGTCGGTCATGGCCTGGATGCCCGCGGCCATACCGTACTGCACGAATACATCCATTTTTCGCGCTTCCTTGGGCGACAGGTAGTCCGTGATATCGAAGTCCTTCACACTGGCACTGAACTGGGTGTTATAGGCAGACACATCGAAGGTTTCGATGGGCGCCACGCCGCTCTTGCCGGCCAGTATGTTATCCCAGGTTTCTGCCACCGTGTGGCCAACCGGGCTCACCATACCCAGACCTGTTACAACAACTCTTCTGCCAATCAATGCTCTAACTCCTCTGCACCGGGATATGGGGGAAGCTTAAAAAGAAGAAAAGCCGCGCTATGTAGTATAGAACGGCTTTCGGGGGATAAGGCTTGTGGATCAGGCGAGGTTTTCGTTGATGTAATCGATCGCCAGCTTCACAGTAGTAATCTTTTCCGCTTCCTCGTCGGGAATTTCCGTTTCGAATTCCTCTTCAAGGGCCATAACCAGTTCGACGGTATCAAGAGAATCGGCACCCAGATCCTCCACAAAAGAAGCCTCAGTTTGTACTTCTTCTTCTTTGACGCCAAGCTGCTCGGCTACGATCTTCTTAACGCGTTCTTCAATGCTGCTCATGATTATTTGCTACTCCTGAGATTTTTAGTGCTTATTCAAACCCGATTAACCGGCCTGAGCGCGCATTTTACTCTGTTTTTCTCGCGAGTAATAAACTTTTTTTATTGCGCCTGGGCCGGTTGCCTTTTGTGCAACAATATCAAGCCATTAGGACATGTGCATGCCGCCGTTGATATGGATAGTCTCGCCGGTGATATAGCCCCCCGCTTCGCTGCAAAGGAAGGCCACCAGTGCCGCGATTTCCTCAGGTTGACCCAGCCTGCCGAGGGGGATCTGACCCAGCATCAGGTCCCGCTGCTCCTCGGTCAATTCCCGGGTCATGTCCGTGTCGATAAAGCCCGGGGCAACGCAATTGACAGTGACCGAGCGGGACCCGAGTTCGCGCGCCAGGGCCCGGGAGAACCCCTCGGCCCCAGCCTTGGTGGCCGCGTAATTGCTCTGGCCGATATTGCCCATGGAACCGACGACTGAGGTGATGTTGACTATCCGACCCCAGCGCGCCTTGGTCATGCCCCGCAGGCAGGCCTTGCTCACCCGGTACAGGGCGCTGAGATTGGTGTCGATCACGTCGTCCCACTCATCCTGCTTCATACGCATGAGAATATTGTCGCGGGTAATGCCGGCGTTGTTGACCAGTACGGTAGGGGCACCGAACTCTTCGGTAATCCCCTTGATCACCGTGGCCACGCTGTCCTCGTCGCCGACGTTGAGGGTCATGCCGCGCCCGGGGTTGCCCGCCTCCTGCAGGTATTCTGTAATGCCCTGGGCTCCGCTATCGGTGGTGGCAGTGCCGACGACCGTACAGCCGACCGCTGCCAGCGCCTGGGCGATGGCCTTGCCGATACCGCGGCTGGCGCCGGTTACCAGCGCTACTCTTGATTGCTCACTCATGGGGGTGTCTCCCTGGTTCTATTTCAATTCTTCCACCGCCGCCACCAGGCTGTCCGGCGCTTCCAGTGAATAGCTCTGCAGTGACTTGTCGATGCGCCTGTTCAGACCGCTGAGAACTTTCCCGGGGCCGCACTCGACCACCGCGCCGACTCCCTGCCCCACTATCGTCTGCACACAGCGGGTCCACTGCACCGGGCTGTAGATCTGCTCTACCAGCAGGCCGCGGATTTTCTCCGGGTCCGCCTCGGTCTCCGCGTGCACATTGTGCACTACCGGCACCGCGGGCGTGCTGATATCGATGTTCGCGATCGCCTCCGCCAGGCGCTCGCCGGCGGGCTTCATCAATTCCGTATGGAAAGGTGCGCTGACCGGCAGCGGCATCGCGCGCTTGGCCCCCGCCTCCTTGAGCGCCTCGATAGCCGTGTCCACCGCTCCCGTGTGCCCGGCTATCACTACCTGGCCCGGGGAGTTGAAGTTCACCGCGGACACGACTGCACCACTGCTCCCGGATACCTCGGTACAGATACGGTTGATGGCCTCGTCGTCCAGGCCGATGATTGCCGCCATTGCGCCCTCACCCACCGGTACTGCAGTCTGCATGAACGCGCCCCGCTGCCTGACCAGGCCAACCGCATCGGTGAAGCCCAGGGCGCCGGCGCAGACCAGCGCGGAGAACTCACCCAGGCTGTGTCCCGCCATGATGGCGGGCGCCGTCCCCGATTGCTCCTGCCAGGCGCGCCACAGCGCCACACTCGAACTCAGTAGTACCGGCTGGGTAGTCTCGGTGAGGTTAAGGGCCTCCTGTTCACCGTTCTGGATCAAGTCCCACATGTCGTACCCAAGGGCCTGGGAGGCCTCTTCGAAGGTATCTCGTACGGACTGGAACTGTTGGTGGGCGTCGGCCAGCATGCCGACTTTCTGTGACCCCTGCCCGGGGAACACGAATGCGACGGTGTTTTCAGACATATCCTGGTTCCTGTTGTCTGGGTGTAATCATCGATGAAGGGTAGTTCATTTCCCGGTATTCGCCCGCGGGCACCGGAGCGCTGCAGCGTCGCAATGTTGACGCTGAACTGGATATTGGGTGGGGGGTGTGGCGGAGGCGGCTGCCTCCGCTATGCTGGGAAACGGTTCTGACAACCGCCTGGGACAATGCCGGTGGACGCCCGGTTAGTCGCTGAATGGCTCAGTCGTCGCCGCGATAGAACCCATCTGCACTCACGTGGTGACGGCGATGGGTTTCACCCGACGTCTGGTCGACGGACAGGGTGGACCCCGTCAGGGCATCGTGGGAACGGCGCATGCCGCGACGGGAACGCGTCTTTTTACTCTTCTGAACAGCCATGATTAGCTCCTAATGTTCATTGCCGGGCTTCAACTGCGCCAGCACGTCAAACGGGTTGGGTTTTTCCTCGCTTTCCACCTGCGGCGGCGTTTCCGCGGAAAAACCGGTCTCAATCTGTTTACACTCGTCGGGACGATGATAGTTGAAAGCCGGCAGCGCCAGGATCAACTCATCCTCTACCAGGTCCCACAAATTGCAGTCCTGCTCATCGACGATCAGTGGGTCAAGGTGACGCGGCAGGTGTGCTGCCTGCTCGTCGCTCCACACTACCGCCAGCGTGTTCTCGCTGGAGAGGTGAGCCCCCATAAGCTCCACGCAACGCTGGCAGGTCACTACCACATCCACGGCAACCGACACCTTTACCAGGTACCGGTTTTCCTCGTCCCGGGAGAATGCCAAAGACGCCTGGACCAGGCCCTCGTCTCCTGCCAAAAGAGGCCGGAAACGCTGTAAATCCAGTGCTTTTAACACCCCACTGACACTCACACCACGCGCGGCCGCCTTGCGGACATCCAGCGTCGTCGGGAGTGGCTCGGTCAACATAGGCGCGCATCATAGGTGCGGATTACCTCTTTGTCAAAAAAATCTTTAAAATACAACTAGTTCTCTCACTTATTCACAGGCCGGAGGGTTCTCCTTCGATGGAATTGATTCTCGCCTCTACCTCGCCCTACCGGGAACGGCTGCTGGGGCGCCTGGGAATGCCCTTCATGTGCCAGGCGCCGCCAACCGATGAAACCCCGCTAGCCGGAGAAGAACCCGCCGGACTGGCTCTGCGACTGGCGCGGGCCAAGGCCCGGGACGTGGCTGAGCGCAACCCCGGGGCCTGGGTCATCGGCAGCGACCAGGTCGCCTCCCTCGACGGCGCCATCATGGGCAAGCCGGGAAGCCATGAGAATGCGGTGGCGCAGCTTCGCGCCAGCTCCGGCCGGGAGGTCAGTTTTGATACGGCTGTCGCCCTGCGGGGAGGGCCAAATTCCGGCGAATGGTTCCACGTGGAACATTTTAGCGTTTACTTTCAAACACTTAGCGATTCGATGATTGAGAACTATCTACTCAGGGAACAACCCTATGATTGTGCGGGCAGTTTCAAGTGCGAGGGGCTGGGTATCGTGTTGTTTGAAAAGCTGTGCGGCGACGACCCCACCAGCCTGGAGGGCCTGCCATTGATTGCCCTGGCAAGACTGTTGCGGGAGGCGGGAATAAATCCACTCAATTAATTATTTATCAATTAGTTACGTAGTTTATCTAATATATTTTCTAATTCACGGTCCAGGTCCGCCTGCAGGGCCAGGCGTCCTGTTCCCGGCAGCGCAAAATCCAGTCTGTGGGCGTGTAGAAACAGCCGCTTAAGGCCCACTTGCCGGGAGAGGTTTTCGGTCCGGTCATCACTGTACTTTTGGTCGCCACACAGGGGAAACCCGGTGTGCCGGGCGTGGACCCGGATCTGGTGGGTGCGCCCGGTCACCGGCTTGGCCTCCACCAGGGTGGCACCCTGCA
>JAACFI010000230.1 GCA_009937575.1 Haliea sp. | reverse complement strand
TTCGCCTGTTCCGCATTACCGCTGCTGATCGCCGCGTCGACCTTCTTGATGCTGGTGCGCACCAGAGAGCGCAGGCTCGCGTTGTGAGTGCGACGCTTTTCCGCCTGGCGGGCACGCTTCCGTGCCTGTGGTGAGTTTGCCACTGTCAGTTACCTCAATTCGGGGTGAAAAATCAGGAGGCGCGATTATTCACATTAGGCCGCTGCTTGTCAACCGCGCCCCCAGGTGGTCCGCCACCCGTTGGATCGCCACCCGGCAGTTTCGCAGCTTCCATCGCTGGGTTATACTAATGCCTATTAGTCATTACTGACCGACTCCGTCGGAGCGTCCCCTGCATGAATAGCCAGGCTGTAAAAAACAACGATACGCCCAGTACTTCCGAGCGCATCCTCGATGCGGCGGAGGACCTGTTCGCCGAGAAGGGCTACAGCGCCACCTCCCTGGGAGACGTGGCCGACCGGGTGGGTATCCGTTCCCCCAGCCTGTACAACCACTTCAGGAACAAGGAAGCCCTGTACGAGGCGGTACTGGCGCGCCTTCTGGCGGATTTCACCGCCCCGCAGCGCGCGCTGGAGAGCGGTCCAGTGACCTATGAGCGGGTATTCGAGTGGCTGGAGATTATCGTCCGCCAGCACCACGCCAATCCCAACCTGGCCCGGCTGCTGCAGCATGCAGCCCTGTCCGGTGGCCCGCACACCAATGAACTGATCGAGCGGCTGTTTCGGCCCATGTTCCAGACCGGGGCGAAGATCGAGGGTGAGGAGGTCGAGGTTTTCGGGGATGCCGGGCTGCAGCCCTGGGCAGTGATGGCTTTCAATAACCTGGTGATGTCCTATGTCACCATGGCGCCCATGTACCGCGACCTGCTGGGGCAGGACCCGTTCAGTGAAGAGGCGTTGGAGAACCAGCTGAACCTGATAAAATCGCTGCTTCGGGCAGTGTTCGCCTACCGGGGCGACTGACCCGGTCTTTCTTCACGGGGCCCTGGCCCCGGTCAGTGCTAACTAGAGGCACACAGGATGTTGATTACTGACGCGGTGCACATCTGGCGGGAGTCCGATGGCGACTATCTAATTGAGTGGCAGGCCAGTCACCCGGATACCGAGGTGACGGTTGAGCCACTGGTCGAGGGTGCGGTGGTCGAGGCCCACTACAGCGAGGATTCGGTGCAGCGGGCCCGCCTGTCCGGCCTGGCGCCGGACACCCGGCACTTTTTTCGCCTGCGCGACCAGCACGGCACCGAGGTGGTGGCCTCCGAGCGCCGGTTCGGTATGCAGGGTACACCTAATTTCAGGGATTTCGGCGGCTACCGCACTGCCGATGGTCGCCAGGTCAAGTGGGGCTATCTGTTTCGTTCGGGCCAGTTATCCCATCTCAGCGAACAGGATCTGGAACTGCTGGGCAGCCTGAACCTTGACCTGATCTGTGACTTTCGGCGCCTGGAAGAGCAGGAGGGGGAACCCAGCCGCTTGCCCCAGCAGCGTCCCAGGGTGGCCAGCCTGCCCATTATCCCGGGCAGTAATTCACGCTTTTTCGAAGAGGCGGAGGGGCGCCAGGAGGCCGGCCGCGAGACCATGTACGACTTCATGGTAGAGATCAACCGGGATTTTGCCGAGGGCCAGACCGAGACCTACTCGCGTATGTTCCGTGAAATCCTGGCCCTGGAGGACGCGCGTTTCCTGGTGCACTGTGCCGCGGGCAAGGACCGTACCGGCTTCGCCGCCGCCCTGGTGTTGCTGGCGCTGGGGGTGCCGCGGGAGATGGTGATGCGGGATTACATGCTGACCGGGCGCTATTTCCGTCCACAGCAGGAGTTGGAGCGTCTGCGGCGCAAGTACGATATGGAAGACATGGACGTGGACGCCATCATGCCCATGCTGGAAGTGCACGAGGATTACCTGGCCCGGGCACTGGAGTCCATCGGGCGCAACTACAGGTCGGTCGAGGCCTACCTGGAAGAGGCCCTGGGTGTAGGGCCGTCGGAACTGGCCGAGTTGCGCGCCCGCTACCTTGATTGATACCTGGCCAGGGCCGCTTACTGCCCTTTACAGGCGGCCTTGGCGGCCTTGATCTGCTTCTTCTCGCAGGATTCACTGCCGGCGTCGCCTACACACCACTTGCGGCGATTATCCCAGGCGGTCAGTTCCATCTTCTTGCCGTTGGAGCACTTCACGTTGTAGGTCGCGTAGGGGGTACCATCCCCGGTCTCTGCATTGCCTACAAATACGATGCTGGTGGGTTTGGCAGCAAAACTGCCCGCGGAAAAGGCCACCAGCGCGGTCGCTGTGGCGAGTTTGATCAGCTTCATTGTACTACCTCAATATTTCACTATGGTCATACCGTTCGGGCGTGCTTACGCGAAATGGCCCTAACGATATACGCAATTATATCCGCGCCGGGTTTGTGTAAAGTAGTTACCATGCTGTAACTATTTGGGGAAATTAGTAACAAAGGAGTGGCTTGGAAAAATTGCTGAAGCTAAGCTATTGTTATAAAAGGATTTTATTTTTTATCGAGCTGTGGAGTCGGGAAGCATTAAATATCTGTAATGCTTCCCGGGTAACGTTCAGATTACGGCCAGGCCAGCCAGATCAGTATCCAGCCCACCACGGCCACCAGGATGGACTGGCCGGCCTTGTCCAGCCGCGCCAGCCCGTAGAGATAGGACAGGGGTGGCAGGAACAGGGTGCAGAGCCCCCAGGCATAATCCTCCTTCCAGGAGACAATCAACAGCAAAACCCAGCTGACTAGTAGTGCCGCCGCCCCAAAGGTCATCAAAGTGGCTGTGCCCGCGTCCATAATTCCTCCGCATTGCATTAGGCTGAAAAAGAGCGGCAGCAGAGTAGCAGAAAGCCCCTTGTAAGTCAGCGGCAATAGCCAATTATTGGTCGCAAATGCTGTGGTATGCGTGCCACCGGGGCGGGCACAATGGGTCTGGGCGGATGACTTGGATAGGTATTTTGGGTAAGGTGATGCGCTTTTGTAATCCCCCGGGAGCAGCCCCTTGAGCGATCCCTACGCTGACATCCGCCCCTACCGCGACGAGGAGGTGGCACCGGTACTGGCACGCCTGCTGGGCGACCCGGAGTTCCTGGATTCCATCGCCAGCCTGCGGCTGGGTCGCCTGGCTACCCTGGCTCCCGCCCTGATACGCCCGCTGGTGCGTTTCCTGCTCCGGCGGGAATTGCGGGGCGTGGCGGATGTCGGCGCCATGCAGGATATCATCAAGCATTACATGGACCGGATGATCGAGAGCACCACCAGGGGCTTCAGTAGATCCGGTCTGGAGCAGCTGGATCCGGGCCGGGCCTACCTGTTCATGAGTAATCACCGGGATATTGCCATGGATCCCGCGTTCACCAACTACGCTCTTTACCAGGGGGGGCGAGACACGGTGCGTATCGCCATTGGTGACAACCTGCTGACCAAGCCCTGGGCATCGGACCTGATGCGCCTGAACAAGAGTTTCATTGTAAAGCGCTCGGTGAGTGGTCCCCGGGAACTGCTGGCTGCCTCGAAAAACCTGTCCGCTTACATCCGCCACTCCCTGCAGCAGGAAAACGCGCCGGTGTGGATCGCCCAGCGGGAGGGGCGGGCCAAGGATGGTCTGGACCGCACCGAGCCGGCGATTATCAAGATGTTGTCGCTGAGCCGTGACAAGCGCGCGCAGAGTTTCGGCGAGCATATCGAGAGCCTGGGTATCGTGCCCGTCTCCATATCCTACGAGCTTGATCCCTGTGACGCGCTCAAGGCCAACGAACTTGCTGAAGTAGCCACCGCCGGCAGTTACGAAAAGGGCGAGCAGGAAGATATCGCCTCCATTGGTCGCGGCATTGCCGGTGAAAAGGGCCGGGTACATGTCTCCTTTGGTTCGCCCCTTGGTTCCGGTTTCGACACGCCGGAGGATGTGGCGGCGGAGGTCGACCGGCAGGTGATAGACCAGTACTGCCTGCACCCCACCAACCTGCAGGCTTATCACATGTTGCATGGGGAGCATGCTCCCATCCCCGACAAGCTGTACCTGGAGGAGGGCGACTGCAGCTCACAGGAGTTTACAGCGCGGATCGAAGCCATGCCCGAGGCGCACCGTCCCCATGCGCTGGGCATCTACGCCAATGCGGTGGTCAGCAAACTGGCGTCGGCGGAGGGCGCCGGCGACTCTTGCTGAGCGAGGAACTCAAGGAGCGGATTCGCGAGGCTTATAACGCGATCATGGAGCGCAAGTCCCTGACCCCGCGCTGGGGGCAGCGGCAGATGATCGCTGAAATCGCCAACACCCTGGCGAGGATTCCCGGGCCCGGAGCGAGAGCTCCGGATTCGCCCGCGGTCTGCGTTATCGAGGCCGGCACCGGCACGGGCAAGACCATTGCCTATGCGGTGGCCGCTATTCCCCTGGCCCAGGCACTGGACAAGCGCCTGGTGGTTGCCACTGCCACCATCGCCCTGCAGGAGCAGTTCGTCAACAAGGACCTGCCGGATATCCGCGACAGCAGTGGGCTGGCATTCAGCTTTGCCCTGGCCAAGGGCCGCAGGCGCTACGTCTGCCTGTCGAAACTCGACCGCCTGATGGCCCAGGGCCAGGGAGAGAGCGAGCTGCTGCCCCTGTACCCGGACGAGGTTGATGTCCCCGCCCGGGCGGAGGCCCTGCCGGTTTACACTGCCATGCTGGATGCCCTGGGGCGGGGACAGTGGGATGGCGACCGGGATAACTGGCCGGACAGTATGCCCGAGGAAATCTGGTACGGCGCCACCACTGACCACGCCCAGTGCAGTGGGCGGCGCTGCCCCAATATCAGCCAGTGCAGTTTCTACCGGGCCCGTGACGAGTTGCAGAGTGCGGATATCATCGTCACCAATCACGACCTGGCCCTGTCTGACCTGGCCCTGGGAGGCGGTGCCATTCTCTCCGCGCCGGAGGACAGCATCTACGTATTCGACGAGGGGCATCACCTGCCCGACAAGGCCCTCTCTCACTTCGCCAGTTTCTGCCGCTTGCACACCACCATCCAGTGGTTGCAGGACAGCGCGAAGCTGCTCACCCAGGCAGCCCCGGTGCTGGGCGCGTTGGAGTCCCTGCAGCGTCCGCTGCAATCCCTGCCGGCGGTCATGGACGAAGCCGCCGACAGCCTGGCGGTGGCGGAGCAGCAGGTGGCCGTCCTGTTCGAGTCGGCGGAGGTGAACGACAGCCGGGATGACCAGCAATTGCGCTTCGAGCACGGGCTGGTGCCATCGGAACTGATTCCTGTGGCCACCACCGTCGCCGGGCATTTTGAGAAACTGGCCACCGGGCTGGCCCGCATGGAGGCCAAGCTGGAGGAGGCGCTGGAAGACGATTTCGCGGGGCTGGATAAGTCCGAGGTGGAAACCTGGCACATCAATGTAGGCGGTATGCTCGGACGTGCGGAGAGTACCCTGGCCCTGTGGCGCGAGTATGCGGTGACCGGGGAGGGGGAGTCGCCACCGCGGGCCCGCTGGATTACCCTGCTCAACAGCGGCGGGCAATTCGGTTTCGAGTTGCGCTGCAGCCCTGTGTTGGCCGCGGACATACTGGAAGACTGCCTGTGGTCCCGGGCCGCCGGGGTGGTGGTGACCTCGGCTACCATTACCGCCCTCAACTCCTTTGAGCGCTTCATCCTGCACTCGGGCGCTCCCCGTGAGGGAAACTACAAGGTGGTCACCAGTCCCTTCGATTACGCCAACGCGACCTTCCGGGTGCCATCCATGGACTGCGACCCGGGAGACGCCCAGGCCCACACGGACGCCCTGATAGAGGATCTGCCAACCATCCTGGATCCCGCTGAAGGCAGCCTGGTGCTGTTCTCCTCACGCCGCCAGATGCTGGATGTTTACCAGGGCATCAGCGCGGAGCTGGGTGACAGGCTGCTGATGCAGGGGGACTACAGCAAACAGGAGATCCTGCGCCGTCACCGGGAGGCGATCGACGCCGGGCGTGGCAGCGTGATTTTCGGCCTGGCGAGTTTCGCCGAGGGGGTGGACCTGCCTGGCGATTATTGTCGCCATGTGGTGATCGCCAAGATCCCCTTTGCAGTACCTGACAGCCCACTGGAGGCGGCGCTGGCGGAGTGGGTTGAGGCCCAGGGGCGCAATGCCTTCATGGAGATCAGCGTACCGGATGCCGCCCTGCGCCTGGTGCAGGCCAGCGGCCGCCTGCTGCGCACCGAACAGGATACCGGGCGAGTGACCCTGATGGATCGACGCATCGTAACCCGCCGCTACGGGCGGGCGATTCTGGATTCACTGCCGCCGTTTAAACGCGAGCTGGAGTAGTTATTCGTGGAATGGGAATGGTGCGCAGAGCCTGCCGCGCTGTACCAGGTACCCCACCTAAAACCGGAGAACCCGTAGGGTGCGCTCCGCGCACCGTAATTATGTGGAACAGTTGAAAATGGAGCGGGTGATGGGAATCAACCGGGCCGCGCAGGTCCACGTTTGAACTTTTCGAAGTGGGTTGCTAAAGGTCAGTTTGAAAGTGGAGCGGGTGATGGGAATCGAACCCACGTTTGAAGCTTGGGAAGCTCCAGTTCTACCATTGAACTACACCCGCGGCGCTGCCGGAGGTCCCGGCAGGGGCACTAGGGTAACCAGTTGCCCTGGTGGGGTCAAAAATTCTGGGATTCTGTGGTGTCGGCCGCGGATGATATGATGAATTTCACCACCTTGTAATCATCCTGCGGGAATACATGCACACAGACGTCGCCGAAGTACTGATCGATATCGAAGCCCAGCTGCGCCAGTTGGGCCAGTGGGACAAGATCCCTCCCTCCACCGAGGCGCTGGCATCCCAGGAGCCGTTCTGCGTGGATACCCTGACCCTGCCCCAGTGGCTGCAGTTTGTATTCCTGCCCACCCTGTACCAGATGCTGGAGGAGGAGCAGCCCCTGCCCCAGCGCTGCGGCATCGCGCCCATGGCGGAGGAGTTCTACCGCGGTTCGGGCCTGGCCATCGGAGGCCTTGTGGATGCGTTGCTCAGGGTAGATGAGTTGTTGTCGGAGGAGCCTTAGGTCGGGGGCGTGGTTTGGAGTCAATGGTGCGCAGTGCGCACCCTACCTTTGATCACACTCCGATCTGACGTAGGGTACCCGATAATGCGGGGCAGGCTCTGCGCACTGCGCACCATTTATGGAGGCTCGTCGAGGAGGCTAAACCCGCTCGA
>JAACFI010000229.1 GCA_009937575.1 Haliea sp. | reverse complement strand
TCCTACCTGTTCTTTTTGGCGCGGTAATTTGTTCAAGCCTGGCATCCGGACAGATAGATCCCTTGGAAAATCCCAATAATTCACCGCTGAAAGTAGAGCTGGTCGGAGATTCCGGGCGCTATCAATTGCTGCGTGATGGTCGGCCTTACCAGATCAAAGGTGCGGGCCTGCACGCCAACGAGATCTCGGTGTTAGCAGCGCATGGGGGCAACTCGTTACGCACCTGGGGCACCAACAGCGATGGTGTGAGCGGCAAGCGGCTTCTCGACGAGGCGGCTAAATACGGTGTGACAGTCGCTCTGTGTCTCGAACTCGGCCGCGAGCGCCAGGGCTTTGACTACGATGATGAGGAGGCCGTTGCCAGGCAGTTGCAATATGCGCGCAAGGAAGTGCTCAAGTACAGAAATCACCCGGCGCTGCTACTGTGGATAATCGGCAACGAATTGAATCATTCCTACACCAACCCCCGGGTCTTCGATGCAATAGATGAAATTTCCAGGATGATCCATGAATTGGATGGGAATCATCCGACGACCACGGCTCTGACCGGATTCAGTGCTGAATTGGTGGCGACTGCCGAGGCTCGCGCGTCAGATCTCGACTTTCTCAGCTTCCAGCTGTATGCCGCGCTTGATAGTTTACCGCAGAAAATCAAGGAGACTGGATACAGCAAACCCTTCATGATAACCGAGTGGGGGGCAACTGGACACTGGGAGGTGGATAAGACCGCCTGGGGAGCGCCGATCGAGATGAATAGCAGTGAAAAAGCCCAGCGCTTCCTGCAAAGGTACGAGACTGTGATCGCTGCCAACCCCGGGCAGATTATCGGATCCTATGTATTTCTCCTGGGGCAAAAGCAGGAACGGACTCCGACCTGGTATGGCATGTTGTTGGAGGATGGCTCAAGAACTGAAGCCATGGACGTCATGCAGTATATCTGGGATGGGGAGTGGCCCGAAAAACGCGCGCCTACGCTGAATGGCATGCAACTGGATTCAAAAAGTGCTGAGCAGAACGTAGTGCTGGAGCCGGGTGGACAATATGCTGCGAGCGTTGACGCCGTGGGCCCTGGTGGAGGAGTTTTGACTTACCGGTGGCAACTGATGCGCGAAAGCACAGCAACCCAGGTAGGCGGTGATCCTGAGGTAGCACCGGAAATCATCTCGGCTGGCATAGAAGTTCTGGATGAAGGCAATATTGTGCTCGATGCACCGGATGAAACTGGGGCGTATAGACTATTCGCCTATGTTTACGATGGCGCCGGTCTGGCTGGTCATGCCAACATACCCTTTAGGGTTGAGCCTTTGCAGCGCTGAAACCGTGATTTGTATAAACACCTGATGTAAGATCGGTGATAATTGCGAGTTGGTGGTGAGACTCGCGGCCTGGTTCTCCCATTAAACATAATAATGTTGCCACGCAGTCGGTGATATTGGTGTGAGTAATCCGCTAAAGAAAATTCTTGTTGTTGGAGGCGGCACAGCCGGTTGGTTGACTGCCGCTGTGCTGGCGGCTGCCCACGACGCCAGAATGGAATCTGGTATAAGGGTTACCCTGATTGAATCCCCTGACGTCAGTACTATCGGCGTTGGCGAAGGCACCTGGCCGTCCATGCGGGATACCCTGAGCAGGATAGGGGTATCAGAGCGGGACTTCATCAGGGAATGCAGCGCCTCTTTCAAGCAGGGCTCAAAGTTCGTGGGCTGGCGCACCGGTGACAATAAGGAATTTTATTACCATCCTTTTTCCCTGCCACAGGGGTATTTGAATGCAAACCTGGTGCCCTATTGGCAGGCTGAGCATGCGAATATCTCCTTTGCTTCTGCCTTTTCCAGCCAGGAGGCATTGTGTCAATTGGGAAAAGCACCCAAACAACCCGAGACGCCTGAGTTTGCTGCCGTTGCGAATTATGCCTATCACCTGGATGCCGGGAAATTTGCCACGTTTCTGCGGCAGCACTGTACCCAGAAGCTGGGTGTGCAACACGTGCTGGATCACGTGACAGGGGTAAATTCCGCAGATTCCGGTGATATTGCGTCTCTGTCGACCAGGGGCCATGGAGATGTCGTGGCTGATCTGTTTATCGACTGCACCGGCATAGCTTCACTGCTGCTTGGCAGGCATTTCGGCGTGCCCTTTGTCAGCAAGAAAGAGGTTTTGTTCAATGATCGGGCCGTAGCCATGCAGGTACCTTACGCTGAGGGGAACGACGCCATCTCTTCGGCCACCATTGCGACTGCACAGCGCGCGGGTTGGATCTGGGATATCGGCCTGCCTTCCCGCCGCGGCGTTGGCTACGTCTATTCCAGTAATCATGCCAGCGATGAAGAGGCAGAGGAAACACTGCGAAGTTACGTGAAGTCCGACCCGAGGTCCTGCCCTTCGATCGATATTGTCGCACGTAAGCTGAGCTTCAACCCTGGTTTCAGGAAGGAGTTCTGGCACAGGAATTGTGTCGCCGTGGGCATGTCCGCGGGATTTATCGAACCGCTGGAGGCCTCTGCGATCGCCCTGGTAGAGTTGTCGGCGGCAATGATCAGGGACCAACTGCCTGCTAATCGCCGGGTAATGGAAACGGTGGCCAGGCGCTTCAACCAGCGATTCAGTTATCACTGGGAGCGTGTTATTGAATTTCTGAAGTTACACTACGTTTTGTCCAGTCGCAGCGACAGTGAATACTGGCGGGATCACCGTCGGGAGGAGGGTATCCCCCGGCGCCTGACCGAGCTGCTTGAGCTGTGGCAATTTCAGCCTCCCTCCAGGCATGACTTCCTGCAGGCGGAGGAAATTTTTCCATCTGCCAGTTACCAGTATGTACTGTATGGCATGGGGTTCTCGACCCATCAGCGCTCGACAAGTTGCCGGAGGGATAGCTTTGAGCAGGCAGATAGATACTACAAGGAAAACAAGTCACAAATAGAAAGGCAGATTAATGGCTTGCCTTCCAATAGGGAGTTGATCAACCACCTGGCCAGAGAGACGCATTAGACAGGCAAGTCCTGCAGTAGATAAAACGAGGTATAAAAATGACGAATCACGTGATTCTCAATAATGTCGAACATAAAGATATCCGGGTTATACGGGACCGGTCCGCGGAGTTTGGTGACGATGTCATGGGCGTGCCTGTCATGCCCAGGGAATTCAGGGATGCGCAAAATGACTTTCCCATTTTCTTTCACCAGGAATCCCCGGAAGCGGAACTGTTACCCTATGCCATGTTCGGGCTTCAGGAGAACGAAAACCTGTTTCTGCGGGATGGAAGCTGGGACGCGACTTACCAGCCTTATGTTCTGGAGAAGGGCCCTTTTCTTATAGGTCTCCAGCAAAAATCTGATGGTGAAAAAGGACTGGTTATTTCGCTGGATCTGGATCATCCCCGGGTCAGTGAAACCAGGGGCGATCCTTTGTTTCTGCCGCAGGGAGGAAATAGCCAGTATATCGAGAGGATCTCTCAGGTACTTAATGCCATGCATGAAGGGCAGGAGTCGACACAAAATTTTGTCAATGCCATGTTGAAGCATGATCTAATAGAGCCTTTCGCTCTGAATGTCGAATTGAATGATGGATCGCGGCACCGCCTGGAGGGCTTCCACACGGTCCATGAGGAGAAGCTCACGGAATTGGAAGGTGATGTCCTGGCTGATCTGAGTCGTCACGGTTACCTGCAGTGCGCCTACATGGTGGTGGCCTCCCTGTCGAACATCCGCAAACTCATTCGGATAAAGAATCAACTACTGGCGGCTTAAGCCTGTTCCAGGATTTCTTATATGATTGCCGGTAACCCACTAGAGACAATATCCGGTGTAAGTCAGGACCTCTTGTCTCAGGTTGTTGCCGACGCCACAGAACCTGTACTGCTCAAGGGCCTGGTGTCGGATTGGCCCGTTGTCAAGTGTGCACAACAGTCCGATGCGGCAGTCGATAGCTACCTAAGGAAGTTTTATCAAGGCGCCAGCGTCGGCGTTTTTACCGGAGGTCCTGATATTGCAGGTCGCTTTTTTTACAACGAAGAACTGACCGGTTTCAACTTCGAACGCAGCCTGGCGAAGCTCGATCAGGTTCTGGAAGACATTGCCGAGCAGTCTGATTTACCCAATCCGGCCAGCTACTACGTGGGCTCTACCACCGTTGACACTTGTCTGCCTGGATTTCGCGCGGAGAACGATCTCGATTTCGGTGAGTTGAATCCACTGGCCAGTATCTGGATAGGCAACCGCAGTCGTATAGCGGCACACTATGATTTACCTGATAATGTAGCCTGCGTTGTGGTGGGGCGCCGACGCTTTACCCTTTTCCCTCCGGACCAACTCGAAAATCTCTACGTGGGCCCGCTGGATCTTACCCCCGCTGGTCAGCAGATCAGCCTGGTGGATTTTCATCGTCCCGATATGGAGCGCTTTCCACTTTTCTCCAAGGCTCTGGAAAGAGCGCTGGTGGTCGATATGGTGCCTGGAGACGCGTTATTTTTGCCGAGTATGTGGTGGCACCATGTGGAATCATTGGACAACCTCAACATCCTGGTCAATTACTGGTGGCGTACCTCTCCGGAATATATGGGTCCCCCTATCGATGTGTTGCACCATGCGTTGCTCACGATACGGGATCTGCCAACCGCCCAGAAGAAGGCGTGGCAAGACATTTTTGATTACTATATTTTCGGTGATCGCGCCTCACTTGACCATATGCCCCCTGAGAGTCGGGGTTCGTTGGGTGAAATGGATGACAACATGGCCAGAAAAATCAGGAGCCTGTTGTTGAACAAACTTAATCGTTGATCTCAAATGATTGACCTCGCGCACTAGCGAAGGAGCCATCGTGACTGTCAAGCAAGTTAAAAAAGTAGTTATCGCGGGAGGTGGCACAGCGGGCTGGATGGCGGCCGCAGCACTATCCAAGGTCCTGGGCAAACGCCTTGACATATACCTGGTCGAATCCGACGAAATCGGAACCGTCGGTGTTGGGGAGGCTACCATTCCGACCCTGCATTTCTATAACCAGGTGCTGGGACTGGATGAAAAAAAATTCCTGCTTGAGACGCATGGTACGTTCAAACTGGGCATACAGTTCGAAAACTGGCGCGATATCGGCGTGGACTACCTGCACGCGTTTGGTAACACAGGCACGGACTTCTGGGCCGCTGGTTTCCACAACTTCTGGCTCAAGGGGACGCACCTTGGAGTGAATCACGACTTTGGCGACTATTGTCTTGAACGGCGGGCGGCCGAGTCTGGAAAGTTTGCTCACCTGCCCAAGAATGGTCTCAAATATGCGTATCACCTGGATGCTACCGCTTACGGTAAATTGTTGCGCAAGTACAGTGAAAAACTAGGTGTCACACGTGTAGAAGGTAAAATATCCTCGGTAAAAACCTGCGAGAACAGCGGCTTTATAGAATCCCTTGTCATGGAATCCGGACAAGTCGTAGACGGTGACCTGTTCATTGACTGTACCGGTTTTAGGGGTCTATTGATTGAACAGACTCTGCATTCCGGTTATGAGGATTGGTCTCATTGGCTACCCTGTGACAGGGCTATGCCGGCACAGACTCATTCTTCCGGTCCGCCAGATCCCTATACGCGAGCTGTTGCGCATACCGCTGGATGGCGCTGGCGCATACCACTTCAACATCGGGTGGGTAATGGCCTGGTGTATTGCAGCCGCTACATGTCGGATGATGAAGCCCAGACAGTGCTTTTGGAGAGTATCGACGCCGAACCCATTACTGATCCTAGGGTTATCAGGTTCCAGACAGGTCGACGCCTTAAACAGTGGAATAAGAATTGTATAGCGGTCGGTCTTTCCAGTGGCTTTCTCGAGCCATTGGAATCAACCAGCATTCATTTGATACAACAGAGTGTTCTCAGGCTGATAAAGATGTTTCCCATCGAAGGCGTCAAGCAGGTTGATGTCGACGAATTCAATCGACAAACCCATGCCTCCTTTGAGGATGTCAGGGATTTTATCGTTCTTCACTACAAAGCTACGGAGCGCGATGACACGGCCTTCTGGCGTCACTGCAGAAACATGGAGGTACCGGATTCCCTGGCGCGCAGACTGAATCTGTTTACCGAAACAGGACGCCTGTTCCTGGCCGACAATGAATTGTTCACTGATTCCTGGCTGCAGGTGATGATTGGTCAGGGAGTCATGCCCAGTGCCTACCATGCAGTAGTAGATACCATGGATGAAGATGAGTTGAGGAGTTTTCTGGAACAGATCAGAACCAAAATCAAGAGAACGGTGGAACAGATGCCCACGCACGCAGAGTACCTGGGCAAATTCTGCGGTGCGTGACAATTGATTCTTGCATGGTCTGGGGCTGGGTGTTTTGCCTGTGGGGGCGCTGTTGAATACCGTGCCTGAGTGTCGCGTACTGACAGTTGGTGAGGAATCCACCAGCGTTCTGATTATTGATGACCTGGTTGCGGATGTGAAGAGTATTTATGATCACGCTCGTAACCGTTGTCAGTTTTCTCAGGAATCAGGTACTTACTATCCCGGGGTAAGGGCTCCGCTGCCTGGCGGCTATAGCTCGACTCTGAGGTCAATCGCCGACCAGTATATTCGCCAGCACTACGAGATTGGTGGCGGATTGGAGGCCGTCTCCTGTGCCGCATTATTTTCCATCGTAACGATGCCTGAGGAACATTTGGCCCCCCTGCAGCGTATTCCGCATTTTGATCGCCATGAGCAGAATATTTATGCGGTAATGCACTATCTATCGCCTGGTCAATTCGGCGGTACAGGTTTCTTCAGACATAAACCCACCGGATTTGAGCGCATAGATGACTCGCGTCGCGCAGAATATCTGTCTGCGGTGAGCCGTTTTTTCGATGAGCATGGGCAGCCGCCTGCAACATACATTCGCACTACGACGAATCAGTATGAATTGATCGGCAGCGTAGATTACAAACCTAACCGACTGGTGATATACCCTGGCAATTTATTGCACTCGGGCCTCATTGATCCCGCTGCCGACATCTACCGCGGAAAAGGTCTGGCACGACTAACTTGCAATATACTGTTGAATTATGAGTAGCTTATAGCCGAAAGGGAACGCCAGGCTGGCGTAAAGCTATTCTGCAAGTTCAAGCGTCCCGAACAGCCCGGCGTCAATCCAGCCGCGGTCCTTGTGATCACCTGCAGCAAATTCGGAACCTATGAAATGCTCACGAATCTCACTGCCGTCGT
>JAACFI010000228.1 GCA_009937575.1 Haliea sp. | reverse complement strand
ACGCCAGTCCGACAGAATCTGGCCGTTTGTGTCATGTTCCCGGGGAAACGCAGGGCCTAATCTGGCAACACGTAATTATTGCAGCAGGCGATTGTCATGTCCTTTGTACTGGTGGAAAAGCCCCATCCCTACGTCACCCTGATTACCCTTAACCGTCCGGAGCGGATGAATGCCATGGCCTTCGATGTCATGGTGCCGTTCAAGGAGGCCCTGGAAGAGGTCAGTTTCGACAACGACACCCGGGTGGTGGTGGTGACTGGTGCGGGTAGTGGTTTCTGTGCCGGTGCCGACCTGGAGGACCCGGGTTGGCTGGATATTTTCAATGGCCTGACCGTGCCGGGCATCGCCCGGCGGGCGATGAAAATCCTGGATGACGTGATCAAGACCATCCACGATATGCACCAACCGGTGATCGGCGCCATCAACGGCGCCGCAATCGGCGGCGGATTCTGCCTTTCCATGGCCACGGATATTCGCATTGCCGCGGAGTCGGCGTACTTCCGTCCCGCGGGAATCAACAACGGGCTCACCTCCGCCGAACTGGGCCTGAGCTACCTGCTGCCCCGGGCCATCGGTACCAGCCGCGCGTTCGAAATCATGCTGACGGGCCGCGACGTGGATGCCCTGGAGGCGCAGCAGATCGGTATCGTATCAAAGGTTGTTCACCAGGATGACCTGCTGGACGAGTGTTATGCCATCGCCGAGCGTATCAACGGTTTCAGCCAGCTCGGGGTAGAGCTGAGCAAGCAGATGCTGTGGGCCGGAGTGGACGCTGGAAGTCTGCACACGCACATGAACCACGAGGGCCACGCCCAGTTGTTCGTGCGGATGACCACCGAAAACTTCGAGGAGGCCATCAGGGCGCGCAAGGAAGGGCGGGCGCCCGAGTACAGGGATTAGTCGGTGCCTTCTCCGGAAATCAGCAGAAAATCTATACCGCTCAGGCGGTCGAAGTCATAGGCGCTGAGACGGAAAAACACCGGGTATTCGCTGCTGCGGATATAGTGATCGCTGTCCAGCCGGAACAGCTCCAGATTCTGCTTACCCGCCAGGCTGTTGATCTCAAGTACCAGTGTCGCCTCTTCAGTCGCCAGGCGCAGGGCTTGTTTCTCGCTGGCCACACCCTCGGCCTGGACGGAACGCAGTGCCGACAGCAGGGCCAGTAACTCGCGCTTGTCAGGAACACCGCCACTGGCGGACTGCCACTCACCCCCCTCCCGGTTCACGCTGTATGTGTCGGCGTCTATACGCATGGGTGTGCGAACCTGCAGCAGGCGGGGATCGATCCAGGCGTCGTCACTGGCGGGGGCATCGAACACGTTGAACCTGATGGCGTGGATGGCGCCCCGTGGGGCGATGCGCGCGTGCACCTTGCGAAAACCGGGAGAGTTACCCAGGTATACCGACCGCAATTCCTTGCCGTCCCCCAACAGCCGGATGTGGCGCTGGAACAGGTAATCCGCCACCTGGAATCGCTGGCGGGCGGCGGCTGACCGGGCTACCGGCCAGCTGTCGTCTTTTGACAGCAGGCTGTCCAGGAGGTTTGCCACCTTATCCGGGTCGGCTGGCAGGTTGTGCAGGGCCGGCAGGTGCCAGCGGCCGCCGGATTTTACCAGCCGCGCCTCGCCGCCGTGCTCGTCGGCAATGTGCAGCTCATTTACCTGGCCGGGGTCGATGGCCTGTTCCACCGGTCCGACGTCATCCCCGGTTATCACCCTGGGCCAGTACACTACCGCGACCAGCGCGAGCTGGATCAGCAGGATCAGCAGCAGGGTCGGGATTGCGCGCTTCACAGTGCCAGTGCCTTGCGGAAATGACGTCGTTGCCACAGCCTGCGCAGCTGGTGCAGGGCGGCCAGCAAACCAAGCCAGAGCAGGGCGAGCCCGTAATTGAAATACTCGATCAGGGCCTGTGCCCGGCGCTCCATGGGAGGCAGGGTACGATTGAAATGGGCCCGGGAGCGGATTTGCAGCAACTGGTCGTCCCTCAGGGACCAGTCCAGGGTATTCATAAACAGTTCCAGCGGGCCGAGATAGCGGGTGCCGGTGGCTGCTACTTCAGCATTGAGAATCTGGTCGTCCATGAAATCGTTGGATGAGAACAGCACGATGCGCGCGGACTCGGGTGAATGGCGCACCAGCCCGGGAAATACCCCTGCCGATGGTTCCCCGTCGTTTGCTTCCCGCGGCGGTGGCCGGTGGGCGAAGTAGGACTCAAAGCGCCCCTGGATGGCCGCCCCCAGCAGCTGTTTCCCGCGCTGTGTGGCCTGTTCCCCGGCCGCAGGCATGAATGTACTGAGGCCGTTCTCATCCAGGCGGGGCATGACGTCCCGGTCGTTGCTTAGCCAGGCCTGTGGTGATGACTCCAGCAGGCTGGTCACCCGCCGCCCCTGGACGGCGAGTACCTCCAGGGGCGATGCCCAGGCCATGGTCAACTGGGGCAGGTTTGCGGTCACCGGGTGCTCGCTGTTTAGTCCCGGTGGGCGCAGGTCCAGGAAGTAGGGATAATCGATCATGCGCACGTCGCGGAATTCGTAGTCCCCCGCCTGGCGGGTGACCGGGGCGGGAAAGGCGGCGTGCTGCGTATCCAGCACCAACTGCTCACCGACCTCTATACCCATGTGAGCCAGCCAGTCATCCAGGCCGCTGTCCCAGTCCTGCATGCGCAGCTGGCCATCGCTGATTTCGGCGGTATAGGGGGAAGTGGCCAGAATCACCGTGCCCCCTCGCATCAGGAACTGGTCGACCGCCAACACCTCGAGTTCTGACAGTTCGTGCGGTGCTATCACTGCCAGGATGTCCGCTTCCGGCGTTACGCTGCCATCGTCCAGGTTATCCAGGCGTATGCTGTAGTCTTTGGTGACCGTCTGCTCCAGTTCGCCGAAGGTTGGCCCCCCCAGTTTGTAGCGGGCCATCTGCTCGTTGACCCGCGGCAGGGCCAGGGCCACGGTGCGGGTAAAACCGCTGGCGAATCGCCTCAGTCCCGCTTCCAGGGTCGCGGGAAAACTGGCGGGGTCGAAATCGTCGGTGGGCAGTTGCACCACCTGGTGGCTGTCCGCCAGGGTCAGGTAGAAGAAAAACTCCCGTTCGTCATCCATGGCTGTAACCATGGGCCTGAAACCCCAGTCGTCGCTGATTTGCCGCGCCACTGCCCCGTCGCCGGACTCCGGCGCGATGAAGCGCAGGCTGAATTTGCCACCGGATTCTCCTGCCACCTCCCGCAGGTGTGGGGCAATGGCCTCCTTGTACGCCAGCAATTTTTCCGGCAGCAGTGTCTCGTCGGAGACATAAGCGATCAATTCCACCGGTTTGTCGATGCCCTCGAACAGGGCGCCCCCCAGGCGATAGCGGTAGAGTACGTCCTTGATGGCGCGGGTGATATCGTACTCGGGATTGCGTAAGGCCACTTCCGGCGCGCCATTACCCAGCGCCCGCACTTCTAACAGGTCGTTGAAATTCAGGGTTTCGAACTCGTCGCCATAACGCACCAGCAGGTTGAAATAGGAATTGACCAGGGAGGCCTGGTAGCGGTCGGCAACCTTGAAAGGCGCGGCGACAATACCGTACTTCTCATTGGCCTCCTGCTCCAGTTCAGGGTTTTGCGCCGGGTCGATGAATTCGACGCGCACCCTGCCCTCTCCGGCAATCTCGTATTCCCTGAGCAGGTCTTGCAATTGCGGCACCAGTGGGGCGATGAGGGGATGGGTGCGGGCGCTGAAGTAAGCGCGGATCAGCAGCGGTTCCTGCAGGCGTGCCAGGAAATCGTGAGTGGGCGCGGATATGGAGTACAACTTGCCCCGGGTGAGGTCCATTCGCAGGGTGTCGACGCGCGCCATCCAGATGTTGACAACCGCCAGGTTGCACAGCAGCAGTACCAGGGCGGTGCGCCAGTGACGGTGGCGGGGGGTGGATACGGAGCGCGCCCAGCGCTCGCTCTCCAGGCTGTAGACATTAAGGGCCAGGAAAGCGGCCGTCAGGGTCAGGTAGTAGCAAAGATCCCTGGCGTCGATCACGCCGCGGGTAATGCTCTCGAAACGGGCGCCACTGCCCAGCTGGCGTAACAGTGCCCCGGTGTCGTCGTTGAAGAACCCGGTGAAAAGAGCACTTCCCGGCAGGTAGAGCAGGCCGCACAGGGCCACCGAACCGATCAGGCTGACGATGGCATTGTCGGTGCGGGAGGACACGAACAGGCCGGCACTGAGATAGGCCGCTCCCAGCAGGCTGGCCGCCAGGTATCCTCCCGCCACGGGTCCCCAATCGAGGTCGGCGATCAGGGCAACGGTCACCGGCAGGGGCGCGGTGGAGGCCAGGGCCAGCAACAGCAGGGCGAAACAGGCACGGAATTTCCCCAGCACAAAGCGCCACAGGCCGGCGGGCTGGGTCAGTACATGCTCCAGCGTGCCGCTGCGTCGCTCTTCGCTCCACATGCGCATCGTCAATGCCGAGCAGAGGAAAACCAGCAGGATAGGCATCCACTCGAACAGTGGGCGGATATCGGCGATATTGCGCGCGAAGAAGGATTCCACCCAGAAAAAAACGAACAGGGTGACAGCGGCAAAGGAGGCCAGGAACAGCCAGGCCACCGGGGAGGCGAAGAAGCTGCGGATCTCCCTGCGCGCAACCGCCCGCGCTACTGACTCAGTTGCCACCGGCGTTCACCTCCCGGAAGATGCTTTCGAGATCCTGGGTGAACGGCTGTAACTGGTACAACCTGGCCCCGGCATTCACCACACACTGGGCTATATTGTTGGCGGCAGTATCCCGGTCGGCATTATCGTGCAGTTGTAACAGGAAGTTCTGTCGGTCCGGCTGTTCGCTGCCCTGCTCTATGGTGGCTACCTGGGGCATGCGCTGCAGAAAATCGGCCAGGTTGTGGACCGCGGTGTCAGTGCACAACTGCAGAGCCCTGCCCTGGCGGATGTCATGCAGCGACCGGTCCAGGGCCAGCCTGCCCTGGCGCAGGATGAGCACCCGGTCGCAGAGCGCGTCCACCTCCTGCATTATGTGGGTGGACAGGATGACGGTTGCCCGCTGGGCCAGTTTCCTGACCAGGTAGCGCATGTGCGCGGTCTGCTCCGGATCCAGGCCATTGGTGGGTTCGTCCAGGATCAACAGGCGGGGCCTGCCGAGAATGGCCTGGGCCACGCCGACCCGCTGCCTGAGGCCCCGTGACAGGATGCCGATGGGTTGCAGGGCGCGCGCTGCCAGTTCGGTGGCGGCCAGTGCTTCGCGGATTTCACCATACCGCTCCGCCGAGGCGATGCCTTTGAGAGTCGCGGCGTACTCCAGGTAATCTGCCACCATCATGTCCGGGTAGATGGGTAGGTTCTCGGGCAGGTACCCGAGTTGTTGCTGAATGCTGTGGGCGTTTTCGGCCAGGTCCAGGCCGCTGATGCTTATACTGCCCTCGGAGGGTTCCAGGTAACCGCTCAGCATGCGCATGATGGTGGTTTTACCGGCGCCATTGTGGCCCAGCAGGCCGACAATCTCCCCGCGATCGATGTCAAAGGAGACACTGTCAACGGCTAGGGTTGTGCCGTAACGTCGACTGAGGGACTGTGCTTCAATCATCCGAAAAATAATAACTTGATAACGAAACCGACCAGCACGATATTCAGCACCAGGCGGATCAGGGACTCGCCCTTGCTCACGGTAAAATGGGCGCCCAGGTAACCGCCGAAGGAATTGCCCACTGCCAGGGCCAGGCCCACCGCCCACAGGATCTCCACCTGGCTCGCGAACACCGCCAGCGCGGCGATGGTGTAGGTGGCGATGATAAAACACTTGTGCATATTGGTGCGCACCAGGTCCAGGCCCATGACGCGGTTGAGGATGGGCATGAGGATAAAGCCCACTCCCAGCTGGATGAACCCGCCCCAGAATCCTGCCCCCACCATCAGCAGGTGACCGTTGATCAACTGGCGCCGGGAGGGCTGGTAATCCTGCGGGCGTTGGCTGTTACCCCTGTCAAAGTGCATCACCAGCATGACGCCCACCATGATCATTGCCAGCGCACGGTTGAACCAGACGCCCTCCAGTTGCGTGCCGACCAGGGCGCCGATCACTGCACCGGGCAGTGCACAGGCCGCCAGGCTGAGGCTCAGCCTGAAATCGCGAAAACCCCTGCGGGCAAAGGTGACCACGGCGGTAAGGTTCTGGGCCAGGATAGCGATGCGATTGGTGCCGTTGGCCACCGGACCAGGCAGGCCCAGGAATACCATCACCGGCACCGTCAGCAGGGATCCGCCCCCGGCCATCACATTGAGGAAGCCGCCGACGGTACCGACGAAGACCAGCAGCGCTCCCTGCCACAACTCCAGTTCCAATATCAGTCTTCCGTCCAGGGCTCGCGCATGGTGACGAATTCTTCGGCCGCAGTGGGGTGAATGCCGATGGTGCTGTCGAACAGTGCCTTGGTAGCCCCTGCGCGCAGGGCAATGGCGATGCCCTGCATGATTTCACCCGCGTCCGGGCCCATCATATGGACTCCCACCACGCGATCGCTGGCCTTGTCGACGATCAGTTTCATGAAGGTCTTCTCGTCTCGACCGCTGATGGTGTGTTTCATGGGCCTGAAGGTGGACTTGAACAGGCGGATGTGGCCGAACCGGGCCCGCGCCTCGTCCTCGGTGAAACCCACCGTTCCGATATTCGGCTGGCAGAACACCGCGGTGGGAATGAAGTCGTAGTCCACCTGTTGGTCCATTGCGCCGAACTGGCGGCGGGCAAAGGCCATGCCCTCCGCCAGCGCCACCGGAGTCAGTTCCATGCCCCCGGTTACGTCGCCCAGGGCATAGATGCTGGGTTCAGCGGTGCGGTAGTGATCGTCCACCTCGATGGTGCCGAATTCGCTGAGCCGTACCCCGGTGTGCTCCAGACCCAGGCCCTGCAGGTGGGCTTTGCGCCCGGTGGCGTACAGCACCACATCCGCTTCCAGGCTACTGCCGTCCGTCAGGTTCACCTGCAGACCGCCGCTTTCCCGGGAGATACTGTCCACGTTGATCTCGAAGCGCAGGTCCACGCCGGTCTTGGCGATCTCCTGGGCCGCGTGGGCACGGATATCTGAATCAAAGCCTCTCAGGAACAGCGGCCCGCGGTAGAGTTGGGTCACCTGGGACCCCAGGCCGTTAAAAATGCCGGCGAACTCAACGGCTATATACCCGCCACCCACGACTACCAGGCGTTCGGGGAAAGCATCCAGGTCGAAGATCTCGTTGGAGGTGATCGCCAGTTCGTTGCC
>JAACFI010000227.1 GCA_009937575.1 Haliea sp. | reverse complement strand
CCGGGCCTCGTCAGGCGGGGCCCCCTAAGCCGCCCCGTGCTTTTACCCTGCTCCAGTAGGCCAGGTCACCCGGCCTGTCCACATCCCTCTTCACCGGCAACGCTTCCCAGCTGATTGCAGCGTCTTCCAGTCGCGACACGGTCCGGGCGTAGACGGACGAACTGCCCCAGTCGATCTCGCGGAATATCTCACGGCTGATCTCCCTCGCCCCGATCAGCACATAGCCACCGTCCGCGGCCGGACCCAGTACCACTGGAACCCGCTCGAGAGCGGCCACCGCCTGCTGCAGGCAGGCCCGGTCCAGCTCGGGGCAATCGCTGCCCACCAGTATGACTTTGCGATAATGCGCCAGGCCTGCACCCAGGGCGCGATACATCCGTTCGCCCAGGTCGCCACCCTCCTGTTCCACCACCTGATTGACCCCGAGATCCCTGCAGTCGGCAAACAGCGGATGGGAGACGTCGCCGGTCACTGCCAGCCGCACCGGCCCCAGCCGGCAAGCCACCAGGCGCCGGGCGGTCCAGCGCACCAGGTCACAGTGCAGATCGCAGGCCTGCTGCGGGCTCAGGTTGGGAATCATGCGGGTTTTGACCGCCCCCACCTCCGGGCACCTCGCAAACTGTATGAGCAGTGTGTCGCCGGCATCAGCTGGCATAGTAATGGGCCAGCCTCTGGGGCGAGACCCCCAGGAAGTAAGCCAGACGCAACAGCCACATGCGCATCACCGTGGCCAGTACGCCCCGCTCTTCCCAGCGCCGGCTGGAGGTGGTCACCGCCTCCCGAATCACCAGTGGCGGCGCGTCCCGGCGCAGGCGCTTGCAGTAAGCCACGTCTTCCATCAGCGGTATGGCATCGAAACCGCTGCTGTCGAGAAACAGTTCCCTGCGCAGGAACAGCATCTGGTCCCCAGTCCCGATCCGGGTGATTCGGGAGCGCAGGTTCATAAACCACTCGATTACCCGGAACACCCACCGGTCGCCACTGAGCCGGACCCGGCAGAATCCCCAGTCGGGGTCACGCCGAAGGTAGACCTGCAGGGCTTCCTCGCTGAACCCAGGGTGGCTGTCCGCATGCAGGAAACACAGGTAGTCACCCTGAGCTACCCGGCCTCCCAGGTTCATCTGAGCCGCCCGCCCGGCAGGACCGATCAGTAGCTGGTCACAATGGCGCATGGCCTCATTGACTGTGGCATCATCACTGCCGCCATCTACCACTACCAGTTCGCTGCGGGGATAGCGCGAGCGCAGCTCACACAGCAGATCACCGATGCGCTCCTGCTCCCGGAGGACGGGAATAATGAAACTGACCGAGGGCATCAGCCTTCCAGGGCACCGCCGCAACTGCTGCCCTGGCCGGCGGTGCAGCCGTAGCAGTGTTCACCCGTGGCGATCAGCTGACCGGACAGGTCGGGATCCGCCAGCAGGTCAGTGAGATGCTGCCGATCGCTGGCCAACAGCGGCAGGTCCAGCATCTGGTTGAAATCGCAGTCATAGAGGTAACCCTGCCAGTCGACGCTGAGCAGATTTCGGCACATCAGCGTCTCCAGGTTGTCGGCAGTGAAATTATCGCGCAATAGCTGCATGTAGGGGACATACTGGTCCTGGGACAGCAACACCGAGCCGAAGCGGCTGATGGGCATATTGGTGATGGTGAACAACTCGCTGAACTGGATGTCGAAGCGCCCGGACAACTCCCTGCGGTAGTCGGACTCCAGCGCTCCCTGGGGCGGCGGCAGTACCGGGCCCACCGGGTTGTAGACCAGGTTCAGTGCCAGGATGTCGCCATAACCCAGGGAGTTCAATTTTCGGATAGCGCGGATACTATCAGCGTACACGCCCTTGCCCCGCTGCTGCTCCACGTTCTCCTCCAGGTAACAGGGCAGCGAGGCGATGATCTCCACCTGTTCGGCGGCAAGGAATTCCGCCAGGTCCTCCTGGCCCGGTTCAAACAGCACGGTCAGGTTACAGCGATCCATTACCCGCACCCCCAGGCCTCTGGCTTCCCGCACCAGGTAGCGGAAATGTGGATTCAGTTCCGGGGCGCCGCCGGTGAGGTCCAGTGTCTGGATGAAGCCCTGCTGCAGCAACGCCAGTACCTGGTCGACGGTCTCCCGCGACATCAACTCCGTGCGCTGGGGACCGGCATTGACGTGGCAGTGCACGCAGCTGAGATTGCACAGGTAGCCCAGGTTGACCTGCAGGGTATGCAGTGCGGCGCGCCGGACAGGGGGAAAGTCGCTATGCAGTAACAGTGGGCGGGTGTCGCGCATAATGGCGTCGGTCTCGACAGTGAGGTAACTGAAGCGCCCTGCGCTCAGTAACTGGCGCCGCGCTCCTCGGGTGTCAACAGGCTGGAAGTATCTCCCATCAGGTACTGGAACACCACATTGTAAGACAGCACCGCCTTCACATAGTTGCGGGTCTCCCGGTAGGGAATGGTCTCTATCCAGATCTCCACCGGCACACCCTCACCCTTTTTGTGGCGCCAGCGGTCTACCCGGTGTGGACCCGCATTGTAGGCAGTGAGGGCGAATACGCGATTGCCGTCGAAGCGGTCGAGCAGCTGGCGGTAATAGGCGCTGCCCAACAGCACGTTGTGATCCACCTCGTAGAGGTCCGACCCGTTGTGCTTGCGCCCGATCGATTTCGCCACCTGCTTACCGGTGGCCGGCATGATCTGCATCAGTCCTCTGGCGCCCACCGGCGAGCGCGCCTGTGGAAAGAACGCGCTTTCCCGGCGGGCGATGGCCATCAGTTCAGTACTCGGCACCTGTTGCGCGCTGGCATAGCGCTGGAAGGTGTCCTGGTAGGGCATGGGAAAGCGCAGGTCCAGTGCATCCCAGGCCCGGCCCCGGTTCGCCGCATCGATGGCCATGCGGTGCCAGCCCTGCTCCGATGCCAGCAGCGCCAATTGCTGGTGGCGATCGGCATCCTCCGTGTCCTGCAGCACCTTGAACCACTCGGAGTGGGCGAGGCCCTCCTCCTCGTGGAAACGCAGCTCACCGATGCGCTGCATCGCGGGTAGTTGCCGCAGGGGCGCCGCAGTGGTGTCTTCCAGTTCCAGGGACTGGTGATTGAAAGCATAGGGCTGTCCCAGTTTGTCCGCCGCCAGGAAACTGTAGTAACCCCGCTCCCCGGCCACTTCCGCCAGGATCGCGGTCGCGGAGTCACCCTCCCCCCGGCGTTCCAGCGCAATTGCCTGCCAGTAGCGCCACACCCCCTCCTCCCGAGCCTCGTCGGACAGCAGGGGCAGGATTTGTTCCAGAGCGGGCCAGTCCTGATCTGCCAGTGCCCAGCGCAGGCGCAGTTCCACCAGCTTGTCGTCTTCCAGGCGCGCAAGAGCAGAGTGCAGCCAGGTCTTCAGTTCCTCGCTTCGGGCGAACAGGCTCTGCAGGGAGATGGCGTATTCCACCGCGGAAACCTGTTCCGCTGTAAATTCCAACTCATCCCGGTACTCCTCCCAGAAATCCAGGGCCTTTACCGGGTTATAGCGGGCCAGGTAAACCAGCCCGTGGGTGGCAATATCTGAAGAATAGGGGCTCTCGGGCGGCAGCGATTGGCGGCGCATTTGTGCCGGCTGTGCATACACGGCCAGCAACCTCTCTACCCAGGGCTTCAGCTCCGCGCTGCCCTTTCTCGCCACATAGCGCATCAGGGAGCGCTGCCTGGCTTCGAAGGCCTTGAGCAGGCGTGCCCACACTACCTCGTCGCTGAGCTGGTCTGACTTCAGCCAGGCCTCAAACAGTGGATCGCACTGCTTGGGACGCGACTTGCCATGAACCCACAGACGCTCTGCTCCCTCCCAGGCGGCCAGTTTGTCCCCCTCGGCGAGTTTGGCGCGGAAGTAATAACACTTGAGTTCAATGCTGTTGGGTTCGTCGGGTTTGACCGCCAGGAAGTCCTGCCAGCGGCGATCCCTCCCCGCCTGGCGCAGGTACACGGACAAAAACCGGTTCGGCAGGGGCGAGTCCTCGCTGATACTGATAAACCGGCGGGCGTCTGCGGGTCGTACCTGCCGGGGCTTGCTGCTTAACTGGTAGTAGTCCAGGTAGATGGACAGGGGGTACTCTTCCAGGCCCGGTCGCAGCTGCTCGTATTCGGTCCAGCGTCCCCTGTCGATCGCCTCCATGGCATCACCGTATTGTTTGCGCGCGGTGGACAGAGATTCGGTGCCCGCAGAGGCGGGGGTGCTCACGAAAACCGCCAGCAACCAAGCCAGCGGGACACCCGAGTTCAGGAATTTGGCCCACAACCGCAAGAAAAACACCTCTACATGCTGGTGACAGCGTCTGCCCCCTACCCACCGGCCGCAGCGGGAGCCCAGGGGCATCGAGAGAATAGAGTGATACGGGGCGGCGTCGATTGCAAGCGTGCAGCTGAATTTTCGCTGTACACGAATGTTGCGAGCAAATGCACCAAAAAAACTATCACTTTTTATTTTTTTTGGAGTAAATGCAGGGTTTTGTCGAAAATCCGGCCCCGCCGTGGTATTTTTTGCACGATATTTAACAATCAAGTGATCATTTATGCAGCCCGAGCAGGACGCGCCCCGCAGGCAGACCAAGGGAGAACGGACCGCGTCCCGCATCCTCGACATCGCCGAGGAATTGTTCGCCAGGCAGGGCTATGACGGCACCAGCCTGCGGCAGATTGCCGAGGGCGCGGGCATCAAGGAGCCGGGACTGTACAACCACTTCAGTGGCAAACCCGCACTCTACGAGGCGGTCTTGTTCCGGGCGCTCAATCCCATGGCCACTGTCCTGGCGGAACATCTGGACAGTGCTTCCGGCCTGCGGGACTACACTGACCTGCCCCCCATCATGACCGACCTGTTGCTTGAACACCCGCAGATGGCCGCCCTGTTCCAGCAGGCCCTGCAGGGAGACACTGAATCGATCGGCAATCGCATGGTCAGCCAGTGGCTGGAAAAACTGTTTGACCAGGGCATACGCAGCCTGGAGGACATCGGCTCCGCCAGCGAACAGGACCGCGCCACCCAGGCCATCAACCTGGTCGCCATGTTCAACCTGACTACGGGCTACTTTCTGTCCCAGCGTGCCATGGATTCACTGGGTGGCGGCAAACTGGATGACCCGGATAACATTGCCAGGCAGAAGCGCCTGCTGCACAAAGTTATCCGGGCGATGCTGATAAGCTGAGAAGACTCAGTCGATCTCGATGCGGCGGCGCTCGACTTCCTTCTCCACCAGCTTGGGGGCTGCCAGCGTCAAAATGCCGTCCTTGAAGGACGCCTTGATATCGGACTCCTGCACGTCATTGCCGAGGTTGAAGCTACGCAGGAACTTGCCGTAGCGACGCTCCTGGCGAATGATCCGGCCCCCTTTCTCTTCCTTCTCCTCCTGGCGGGCCTCCGCCTCCAGGGTCAGGATGCCGTCCTTGACGTGAACCTGGATATCCTCCTTGGCCACACCGGGCAGTTCCGCGGTGATCTCGTAATGCCCATCGACATCCTTGATGTCCACACGGGGCGCGAAGAAAGTTCCAGTCCGGGGCTCCAACAACGAAGGCCAGGAATCATCGAAGAAACGATCAATATCAAAAAAGTTGCTACGCGGTATTAAAGACATCTTGCACCTCCTTTAATCATGCGGTTTGTCTTTGAACTCGTACAATAATTGGGGATATAAATGGGATTTTTCAAGGGTCGTAAAAACAAAATTTTTATCGTTGATCAGTGTCAAACCAGGGATTTGGTTCGATGGTGCGCAGTGCGCACCCTACCTTACAGCTCACTCCGATCTAGCGTAGGGTGCGCACTGCGCACCACCCCCTTCAAATACTTGCCTTCTCAACCGACAACCGGAATAATTCGCCCCTCCCAAACTACCCGCCTGTAGCTCAGCTGGATAGAGCAGCCGCCTCCTAAGCGGCAGGTCGTGCGTTCGAATCGCGCCAGGCGGGCCATTTATCCTATTGTTTTATAAGATTTAAATGCCATTTCGCCGCCATACCGGCAGCAAGATGAAAAATCCATAAGTGCAATGTAAGTGCAGCGGATTAGTTGTTCTCGGCTTGTCACGCCGCAAACGCGCTTAACTGAACATTGCATTCAAGCCCGCCATGGGCGGGCTTACTTTTGTCTCAAGATAGGCGAACTCAGACAACCCCAGGCTGGCCCTGAGGTTCTCTGCCATGACCGCTGTTGAAAAAAGCTGACATTAGCCTCCCCATGGCCTGGATGACCGCGTCCAGGCCAGACTGTGCAAAAACTCTTAGCCAAGGATATAGACCCTGAAAACACTGCGTTTTGCGCGCACGAGAGTCACATCAAACAGTAAATTACCTACGAAAATTGAAACGAGGCCACTATCCGCACGATCGGGAAATACCGAGCAGAGTTTTTACACAGCCTGACCTCACAGGAGACGGTCAGTAGTCGGAGTATTCGTCTCTCTAAGGGGCAGCTTTGGGGCCAATTGCAAACGCAGTGCCAAGAATTAAAGGCAATGCATAAAGTGTCGAATTTATATAACAAAATAACCTTGAAAAACAAAAAGTTTAATGACCCAAATCTAATGCCAACTTCATATCAACCTATAATCTCAATATAGCTGGCTCACCAAATTTGAGGTGACGTCATGGCAAATCTGAGTGTCGCAAAGTCGTTACTGTGTTGTGCTCTGTTGGGGATAATTGCCGGCTGCAAAATTGCAGTTATTGTCATAGAAGGCGGTGAGGTGCAATCGGACAGCTCTGGCACCTGTGTTGCGGGCACGATTTGCATTGTTGAAGTAACCGACGCAAATTTCTTTGAGAGCTTCGAAGCCGTTCTTGAAGAAGGCTGGTATTTCCATGGGTGGAATTCCGGGGACAGATTTTTATGCGCGGGCTCTACAAACGTATCATGTAACTTGGGTTTTCAGGGCCATGAGGAAAGCGAAGCAGTTGCGGATATGGTTGCGTCTTCCGAAACATTTTACCTAATGCCCGTTTTCAAGGACTTCCCCCCCGGGGGTGACAAAGAGTGGCTCGATCTGAATGAATCGTACCCCGCTGAGCAAATTTCAGCGGTGTGCCCGCCACCCTCCGGAGTTTGTTCTGGCTCTTTACCCAATAGCGCTGTTGACTTAACAGGATACCGCTGGGCTCTACCCACTGAAGTTGGTGAGTTGTTTAATTCATATGGGACTTCGCAGAGACAATTTTTCGATGACTTTGGCGCCGCCCTCGACAAGGGAGAGTTAATTCACTATGGATTGGCACGAGCCCCGGCGGATGACGAGTACATTGCCTATATTACCTCAGCCAGTTATGGCTTAT
>JAACFI010000226.1 GCA_009937575.1 Haliea sp. | reverse complement strand
CTGCTCCCGCAGGATATCCCGGTAGCGTTGCAGTGGCACCAGGGCAGGGCTCTCTGCCCGTTCCAGTTCGATCACCGCGTTGCGAATGTGCGCTTCCCCCAGTTCATCGAGAATCCTGCGGGTGTACTGGCCTTTCTGGGTGAACATCTGGATCTGCTGCAGGCCGACCCGTTCGCCTGCACGGTTCATCGCCAGGGTGAGCTGGTTGCGGTCGTTGTCCAGGAGGTTCTGCATCAAGGGCGTTTCCAGCAGTGCCTGCAACTCGGGACTGTCTGCGGCGGCGTCCTGCAGCATTGACTGCTGAGCGTTTACCTGCCCACTTTCACCCTCACCCTCACCCTCACCCGCCTCCTGGTCGAGGGGGTCGGGGGCGGCATCGGCTTCCTGTGATTCATCGCCGCTAGAGAAGTCCGACAAACCCTGGCTGAAGAAGCGGTCGAAGCATTGCAGGAAGATCGCCTCTTCCTCGGGGGTTTTGGCCAGGGTCATCGCCAGCCCGTCCCGCAGCAGGATGCGGTCGGCGTAGCCCAGGGTGGCGGCGACATCCACCGCATCCAGAGTCTCCGCTGGAGAGACTCGCACATCGTTGCTGCGCAGGACCTGGATGAAATTGACGAGGTTGGCTTGCACGGCGCCGGTCCCGGTTAACCGCTCCCGGATTGCAGCAGCTTGCGCAGTTCCGGGCCGGTGGCCTCGATATCATCCTCGAATTTCAGCAGGACATTGAGGGTATTGCTCACCAGTTCCTCGTCCAGCTTGTCGGCGTGCAACAACAGCAGGCTGCGGGCCCAGTCGATGGTCTCGGAGATGGCAGGCACCTTCTTCAGGTCCAGCTGGCGCAGGGAGTGCACGAACTCCACCAGTTGCTGGCGCAGCTGTTCGTCCACGTCGGGCACCCGGCTGCGAATGATGCGCTCTTCCAGTTCCACTGTGGGAAAGGGGATATAGAGGTGCAGGCAGCGACGTTTCAGGGCGTCGGAAATGTCGCGGGTGTTATTGCTGGTGAGAAACACCATGGGCGAGGCCTTCGCCTTCACCGTGCCGATTTCCGGTATGGATACCTGGTAGTCGGACAGGATTTCCAGCAGCAGGGATTCGAACTCGTAATCGGACTTGTCCACCTCGTCGATCAGCAGGATCGCGCCCCTGTCCTGCTGCATGGCTTTCAGCAGCGGGCGAGGCTCGAGGAATTCCTCGGAGTAGAAGATATCGCCAAACTGGTGCAGCCGCTCCACTGACTCCGCCAGTCCCCGGGCACCGTGCAGCAGGTCTCCCAGTTTCTCCTTCAGTACCTGGGTGTACAGCAGCTGCTTGCCGTATTTCCACTCGTACAGTGCCTTGGCCTCGTCCAGGCCCTCGTAGCACTGCAGGCGGATCAGCGGCGTCTCCAGCAGCAGGGCGGTGGTCTTGGCCAGCTCGGTCTTGCCCACACCGGGAGGACCTTCAACCAGCACTGGCTTGCGCAGCTGGAAGGCCAGAAACACCGCGGTGGCGATCTTGGGGCTGCAGATATAACCGAATGACTCGAAGCCCTGCTCGATCTCCTGGACCGACGCCAGCTGGGGAAAGTCTTGTGTATGCACCGCAATACCTCGGCTCTAGCCGCCGGTCATATTCATGAAACGGAGGATTTCGGGTTCGCCGCGGTTGTCGAAATAGTGGCGCTCCGGCTTGATGTCCATGGCGTCGACGATAACCTGCTTCAGGCGGTCCAGGCTGTAGTCGGGACCGCGCAGAACGGCGCGCAGGTCCACTGAATGCTCGTTGCCCAGGCAAAGCAGCAGCCGCCCCTCGGCGGTGACCCTTACCCGGTTGCACTGGTGGCAGAAATTCTCGCTGTGTGGGGAGATGAAACCGACGCGGGATGGGCTGTCCGCCATGCCGTAATAGCGCGCCGGTCCCGCGTGCTCCGCCTGCTCGTCCAGGGCCTGCAGCGAGTGGCGCCGGCCGATGATCTCCCGCAGTTCCGCGCTGGTGCACAGGCTCAGGGCGCGGTCGTGCTCGACGATGTTGCCCAGGGGCATTTCCTCGATGAAGGCCAGGTCGATGCCGCGACTGCGCACGAATTCCACCAGCTCCGGCACCTCGTCGTCATTGCGTCCCTTGAGTATCACCGCGTTGATCTTGACCCGATCGAAACCCGCGCCGATAGCCGCGTCGATGCCTGCAATGACCTGGTCCAGGTTGCCGTGCCGGGTGAGGTGGCGAAACTTGCGAGGATTCAGGCTGTCCAGGCTGATATTGACACGTTTTACCCCGCATTGCCGCAACGGCACGGCCAGTCGTTGCAGTTGCGAGCCATTGGTGGTGATGACCAGTTCCTCCAGCCCCGGCAATTGGCCAAGGTCCTCCACCAGGCCCATGACATTGGTGCGGATCAGGGGTTCACCACCGGTGAGGCGGATCTTTCGCACCCCCAGCTCGGTGAACGCCTGTGCCACCTGTTGCAGCTCCTCCAGGGTCAGTACCTGCCTCTTCGGCACGAACACCATTTCCTCCGCCATGCAGTACACGCAACGGAAATCGCAACGGTCGGTGATGGACAGGCGGACATAGTCGACCCGCCGCTGGAAGCGGTCAATCAGTACTGTAGGGAACTGCTTGCTCATGGGTTCCAGTTTAGACCTTTGCGTTCGCAGGTACCAGCTCACACTTTACAGCGCTGGTCGGGTGGGACAGGATGTGCCTGCTGAACAGCTGTCGAGCGGGAGTGCATGGGATGCGTAATTGGGCGCTGTGGCTGGGACCGGTGATTGCCACCGGGGCTGCCATCGCTTTTCTACAGGCGGGACAGGGCGCGGACATGGCCGTGGTCGGTTTCGTGGCCGTGCTCTGTGTGCTCTGGTGGGTATTTGAACCGGTACCCATCCCCGTGACCTCCCTGTTGCCGATAGCCCTGTTGCCGCTGCTGGGGGTGCTGACCCCGGCTCAGGTCGGCCAGGCTTACGGTTCTCCGCTTATCCTGCTGCTGCTGGGTGGTTTCCTGCTGTCCAAGGCCATGGAGCATTCCGGCGCCCATCGTCGTATCGCCCTGGGCATGGTCTCCCTGTTCGGCGCAAGCAGTGGGCGCCGGCTGGTGCTGGGGTTCATGGTGGCGGCGGCACTGCTGAGCATGTGGATATCCAACACGGCGACCACCCTGATGCTGCTGCCGGTCGCCCTGGCGGTGCTGGATGCAGCGGATGACAGGGAGCGCCTGGCGGTGCCCCTGCTGCTGGGTATCGCCTATGCCGCCAGTGTCGGTGGCCTGGGCACTCCCATCGGTACGCCGCCGAACCTGATTTTTATGCAGGTATATGAACATACCACCGGGGTGGCTATCAGCTTCACCCGCTGGATGAGTTGGGCGGTGCCGGTGGTGATTCTGATGGTCCCGGTCATGGCGCTGACGCTGACGCGCAATCTCCGCGGCGCACTGCAGGTACACCTGCCGGAGGTGGGTGCCTGGCGCACCGAGGAGCGCCGGGTGATGGCGGTGTTCGCCGTGACCGCATTAGCCTGGATCACCCGCAGTGAACCTTTCGGCGGGTGGAAAACCTGGCTGGACCTGCCGCAGGCAAACGACGCCTCAGTGGCACTGCTGGCGGTGGTCGCCATGTTTGTCGTGCCCAATGGGCGCGGCCAGGCGCTGTTGACCTGGGAGAGGGCGGCGAGCATTCCCTGGGGAGTGCTGCTGCTCTTTTCCGGGGGGATCTGCCTGGCCAAGGGCTTCGTCAGTTCGGGCATGAGTGACCTGATGGGCCAGTGGCTGGCGGACATGACCCGCATCCCCGTGTATGCCCTGATCGCCATCATCTGCCTGGTAGTGACGTTTATGACCGAGACCACCTCCAACACCGCCAGTACCACCCTGCTGATGCCGGTGCTGGCCGCTGCCGCCCTGGCGGCGAATCTGCCCCCCGAATTGATCATGGTTCCCGCGGCCATGAGCGCCAGCTGTGCCTTCATGTTGCCGGTGGCTACCGCCCCCAATTCCGTGGTGTTCGGCAGCGGGATGGTCAGCATCGCGCGGATGGCCCGGGAGGGCTTTGCCCTCAACCTGCTTGGCGCGCTGGTGATCAGCCTGGTCTGCTATACGCTGTTGACCTGAGTGCCCGGCTGCCGGCCTCGCGGCTTTTCGGTATCATGCCTCCCTTTGCCGGTGGGGTCGCCATGTCTGTCCAACGAAAACTTGTTTGCCTGGTGCTGATGATCATTTCCCTGGGCCTGTTGTACCCGGGGGTGACCCAGCCGGTGCTGACGCTCACCGGCACTGTAGAAAAGGCGAAAATCGCCGAGCTGGGCATCGAGATGATCGTCGGGGAGGGCGCCGATAATGAGACCCGCCAGATGCTGGCGGCCATTTCCAGCTTCCTGGGTTTCGACCGTATCGAGGGGCAGCTCGAGGCCTACCACAACACGCGCTCGATCTGGGGAACGGTGGATGAACTGGCCCGCACCGGGAACTTGCCGGTGGCGCTGCTGATCGTGTTTTTCAGCCTGGTGATTCCCCTGTTCAAACTGTCGCTGCAGCTGGCCAGCCTGTTCCTGTCCAGCGCCGAGATGCGCGCACCACTGCTCTGGCTGAATGCGGCACTCAGCAAGTGGTCCATGTCGGACGTGTTTGTGATGGGGGTGCTGGTGGCCTACATGGCGGGCAGTGCCTCAGGCCAGATGGGGGACATGCTGACCATGTACGCCTCCCTGGAACCTGGGTTTTACTATTTCCTGGCCTACTGCCTGTTCGCCATTGCGGCGGGATCGCTGATGCGCGAGCCTGAAGCTGTCTGAACCGGGTCGCCCCGGGGCACTGCCCCGGGGGCGAGCAGAGCTTACAACAGGGCCATCATGGTTTCGGCGGAACTGACGTCGACACCGGCCCCGGGTTCCACGTTCAGGTGGCTGATGGTGCCGTCCTCGACGATCATGGCGAAGCGCTGGCTGCGGGTGCCGAGGCCGAAACCGCTGCCGTCCAGTTCCAGCCCCAGGGCGGCGGTGAACTCTCCGTTGCCGTCGCCCAGCATGATCAGTTCGTCGGCGTTCTGTGCCTTGCCCCAGGCATCCATCACGAAGGCGTCGTTTACTGCCATGCACACGATGCTGTCGACGCCGGCGGCCTTGATCTTGTCGGCGTTGACCACATAGCCAGGCAAATGGGTCATGCTGCAGCCCGGGGTGAAGGCGCCGGGCACCGCGAACAGCAAGACCTTTTTGCCTGAGAACAGCTCATCGGTGGTGATATCGGTTGGGCCCTGGTCGCCCATGACTTTCATTGTGCACGCAGGTACCTTGTCCCCGACCTGGATAGACATGTTACTCTCCTCAATAAGTGGGTTGGTGAAAGAACAAGAATAATAGCAGATGCTTCGGGAATCACACTGTCCACTGTGCTCGGGAACGACAGTTACCGATTTTTTTGTCGACCAGCGGCGGCCTTACCGGCGCTGTGGCGATTGCGCCCTGGTTTTTGTCCCACGCGCGTTTTTCCTCGACCGGGAGGCGGAACGGCGGGAGTACGACCTGCATCGCAATGAAGTGAACGACCTGGGGTATCGCCGTTTCCTGTCCCGACTGTCAGAGCCTCTGTTGCAGCGCCTCACCCCGGGGGCCAGCGGCCTGGATTTCGGTTGCGGGCCGGGGCCGGCACTGGCCAATATGCTGGAGGAGGCGGGTTGCCGGGTGACCCTTTATGACAGCTTTTACCGGCCGGACCCCCGGGTGCTGGAGCAGCAGTATGACTTCATCTGTGCCACCGAGGTGGTTGAGCACCTTCACCGCCCCGGAGAGGAATTGCAGCGCCTCTGGTCTTTGCTGCCTGCGGGGGGCTGGCTGGGCATTATGACCAAGCTGGTGCGGGACGTGGAGGCCTTCGCAGGCTGGCACTACAAGAACGATCCCACCCACGTGTGTTTCTTCAGCGAGCTTACCTGGCAGTGGTGGGCCCGGCGTTACGGGGCATCGATAGAGATACTGCGGGCCGATGTCATACTGCTGCAGAGGAACTGAGCGCTTTCAGTCCTGCTCCAGCATGCTGGCGTAAATCGTTTCGCAGTCCCGGTAGAAGGTCAGTTGCTCGTCCCCCAGGTAGGGGGCGACCATGGTCAACAGCTGCAGCACACCCTGGTGAATGGTGACCTGGGGCGGCCGTTGCCCGTGCAGCAGCTGGTCGTAATTGAACCAGAAGGTCAGGGTGAGGGTCATGTTGTCGACCAGGCCCAGCAGCTGTTGCTCCCTGGCATCGATTATCGACTGCTGCAGCAGTGACTGGCAGATGGCGTAGAGGGTGGCGCGTTTCAGCTGGATGAGCCGCCGGAAGCCTCGCCTCAGGTCCGGGTAGCGTTGCAGTAGATCGTCCAGATTGTGGTACAGGAAGCGGTACTGGTACATCTCCTCCATGACCACATAGAGGTAGTACCAGTTGTCCTCCACGTCTGAGCGGTCTGCGCTCAGTGGCTGCTCGATCGGCGCGGTCAGGGTGTGGCTGAGAGCCTGTTCGTACTGCTGGAACAGCTCTGCGATGATCTGGTCCTTGCCCTTGAAGTGGTAGTAGAGGTTCCCCGGGCTGATATCCATCTCGTTGGCGATATCTATCGTCGTGGTATGGGCCTCTCCCTCATCGTTGAACAGTGCCAGACTGGTATGAAGTATACGGTCCCTCGTCTTCATCGTTGGGCAAGGTTACTCAGGTCTTGCGCCTGGCCGTGGTGGAACGGCCACGAGCGGCGGTTTTCTTACCCGCCGGGGCCTTTTTACGTGCCGCTGCTTTTTTCTTCGCGGCGGTCTTGGCGGGGCTCTTGCGTCCCTGGGATGCTGTGGCCCCCTGCTCGGCCAGCGCCCTGGCCAGGCGGTCGACCTTGCGGGTGAGCTGGTCGACTTTCTTATGCAGAGCCTGCAGGTCTTCGATGCGTGCCGGACGTTGGTTGTGGAAGTTTTCCCTCACCCGGTTGATCCGCTCTTCCACGGAACTGCGCGCGGTGGTGCGACTCTCGAGAGCCCCCCTGGCCTCGTCCTCCAGGGCGGTGCCGGCCTTGACCAGGTCCTTGAACAGTTTGGGGGGCTCCACGCCGGCTTTTTCCAGCCGGCCCTGGGCGTCTTCCACCGCCTTGCCATAAGCGCCCACGCCGGCCAGCCAGATATTCTTGGCGATTTCACTGGCCTTGTCTGTCACCTTGCTCTTCTCGTCGCTCATGCCGTCTGCCCTCCGCCTTTTATGAGTTGAATTGGGGAATTTGCTTCAGGGCCGACCATTAAACCAGATTGTGGGGTAAAAAAAAGGTTCATCTCATCTAAGTGCATTGATCCGTGCCAGAGCCCGATGGAGAAGCGCCCAGA
>JAACFI010000026.1 GCA_009937575.1 Haliea sp. | reverse complement strand
ATCTGAGCTTCCCTGTGAGCAGGTGATTTATCACTATCACTGTAGATAGATTGCTTGGAGATCACCATGGCCAGGATGGCGAGGCTATATGTCCCGGGTTGCGCGCAACACGTAATCCAAAGAGGTAACGACCGCGCTGCCTGCTTCCATCAGCGAAATGACTATCTGAGGTACCTGGAATATCTGCAGTCTGCAGCGGAGTTGCATGCCGTGGCAATCCACGCGTATGTGCTTATGACCAACCATGTGCATCTGCTGCTAACTCCAGATGATGCCGGCGCTTGTGGGCGGATGATGCAATCACTGGGGAGGCGGTATGTAAGGTACTTTAACAATGCCCATGGACGGACCGGAACTCTCTGGGAGGGCCGCTATAAATCGACACTGGTGGATACGGATAGCTACTTTTTCACCGTTTGCCGATACATAGAACTCAATCCCGTTCGTGCCGGTATCGTGCAGCGTCCGCAAGACTATCCCTGGTCCAGCTATCTCTGGAATGCGCAGGGAGAGACTTGCTCGCTCCTGACTCCCCATCCGCTTTACGTGAACCTTGGCCAGGACCCCGAGGATCGGCAGCGCTGCTATCGCGCTATGTTCGACCAGTGTATGCCAGAAGAGCTTATTGAAGAGTTGAGACGCGCAACCAACCAGGCGTGGGCCTTTGGTGGAGATTCTTTCATGACGGCCATAGCTGATACGGTGAATCGTCGGGCAGTTAGCAGAGGTTGGGGCGGTGATCGGAAGTCAGAGAAAAGTTAACGGATCAAGGAGTCTGACCCCTTGATTTTCTTGATTTATTGCCCGGGGCTTGAGCCAGCTCAATATCGGTGTAACGTTTAGCAGTTAGAATTGCTCTTTTATCTTCAAAAAAGGGAGACCTGTTATGAGTCTGGTAGATTTATTGAAAGAGAAAATTGAAAAGCAACTGGCCGCCTACGACGAACAGCTCGAGGCTGCACAGGCTGACGCCAAGGCAAAAAAGGCGAAGGCCGAAGCAGACGTGGCTGGTGCGGAACTCGAGGAGGAGTTTCTGTCCCAGATCAACGATCTCAAGGACAAGATAGCTGAAGGGCAGGCCTACCTGAACGAATTGACCGAGGCAGGCGAAGATAAGGCCGATGAGTTCAAAGCGAAGATCGCCAGTTTCTTCGACAGCTAGGCAGGTATGATTAACCCAGCAGCTGCAGCGCCTGCCTGAGCTGCTGGTCAGCGGTTGTCGGCGTGGCTGCCGCCATACAGAAACGATCCGGGCGCACCAGCAGGAGGCAGGGCGTCTCACTCTCCAGCCAGCCGCCGAATTCGCCCCGGTCGTCCGTCAGCATCGGGTCCTGGGACGAATCACCCGCCCCCGAGATAGAGACCAATCTGGTGTCGAGGGCCAGCCATGGCTGCAGAACGTCCGGGCTCAGTACATCCTTCGGCTCACAACCATAACCGATAATTGAAAATCCATTGCCGAGATAGTCATCGAGCAGCACATCATCGCCGTCCGGTGTCTTCAGTACTGGCTGGAGCAACAGCCGGCCGGCGGCTGACCCCGCATTCACCACCAGCCCCTTGTCCACCGAGCGGTCCAGGATGGCGTTGAACATCTCATCCTCCATCGCCTTCACGGCGGCGGGATCCTTGTTCAGCTCGGCAAAGAAGGCGTCGCGCTCCGCAGCCTGCTGCGAATCGATGGGCTGGATCTGCTGACCGAGTTGCAGGGCCGTCTCGATCAGCGCCCAGGCGTGCTCCTTGCGTTCCAGCTCGTAGCTGTCCAGTATGTTCTCGCTGGCCTGCCCCGTTACCACGGCAGCCAGTTTCCAGGACAGGTTGGTCACATCGCGGAATCCGCTGTTCAAACCCTGGCCCGCGAAGGGTGGGGTCATGTGGGCGGCGTCCCCGGCCAGGAACACCCGGCCTTCACGCCAGCGTTCGGCAATAATCGCGTGGAAGTCATAGACCCGCTTGCGGTAGATGTCGACCTTATCGACGTCGGTGTGAGGGGCGATTATGTCCCGGATGTTCTCGTCCTGCAGGAGAAATTCCCGCTCCTCCCCCGGCATCAACATCCACTCCCAGCGCCGTTCGCCATGGCGCTTGCGAATCGTCATCCCGGGCCGTTTGGGGTCGCAGTAGAAACGGCAGTCCAGTTCCCCGTCCAGGTGGGCATCCCGGGTATCGATCACCAGCCAAGGCTGGGGATTGCTCTCGCCACTCATCGAAATGCCCAGCAGGGACCGGACCGTGGAGCGCCCGCCGTCACAACCGACAAGAAACTGTGCATGGATCAGTAATGGCTCACCGTCGGCATCGGTACAGCGGACCCGGACGCCGTCCGCGTCCTGCTCGAAACTGTCGAGTATGTGGTTGAACCTGAGCTGCACGGATGGCCTGCGGTCCAGGTTCTGCGCCAGGTACCTGTCCAGCGTGGGCTGATCGAAGGCGTTCACGGTGGCGAATCCGTAGGGCCGCGCCTCGGGGTTGCCCGCGTGGAACAGGGTTTCACCTTCACCGTTGATATAGTCTGCCCTGATCCCGGTAAGAAGCTCGGCCTCGAAGCCCTCGTACAGACCGGTTTTCTGCAGGGTGCGCAAGGACTCGCCATCGATGGCGATGGCGCGGGGCTCTTCCATGGTGCTGGCCAGCTTCTCGATGAGGATAACGTCGATATCCTCCATGCCCAGCAGGTGGGCGAGCACCAGCCCGGCGGGACCGGCACCACAGATAACGACGGAAGTGTTGAGAGTTTTCATGCTGTGTTCTCCGCAGAACGGGAGCAATCGTGTTGATTGCCAGTATTAGTCAACCGGCGCCTTTCAGGCGTCGGCAATCTGGTTGCGTTGCCGTCCGAGGTCGATGGCCCCGTCGGTTGTCCTGATAGATAGCTCCAGCACATCCCCCGGCTCCAGGAAACGGGTGCGCGCCAGCTGCGCCCGGGTGAACTTCTCTCGCCGTTTCTCGTCCTTCTGGAAGTTCAGGAGAATCGCCATCGCCACCTTCAGGTTGGCCCCGGCCAGCACCCCGCCCGGCGTTCCGGTCAGCAGGCAATCACCCGCCAGCAGGTTGGCGAAACCGGAGATTTCCGACAGGGTTTTCGCCGGCTTGTGAATCAGCTGGCCGGTCACCGCGTTCTGTTTGACCTCGCCGTTGAGCGTCAAGGTCAGCTCCAGTGAATAAAGCTGCTCGAAGTCACCGTCGTCCATCAGGTACAGCACAGGTCCCGTGGGGCAGAAGGTGCGCTGGCTCTTGCCCCTGAACCACTGCAGCATGGGGGCGCCGAACATGAGGTCCCGGGCGGACACGTCGTTAACCAGCACCAGGGCGCCGACATACTGGCTGAGCTCGGCCTCGCTTATGTTGGTGGGCTGGTCGATGTCGGTTTTCAGCACCAGGCCCAGCTCGATTTCGTAATCAAGTAACTGGCAGTCCCGCGGGCGCAGAATGGTGTCGTCAGGCCCGCAGATACTCGAGGCGGCCTTCATGAAGACCAGGTTTTCCTCGTCTTCCTCTTCAGAGGCACCGGACTCCGCGCGATGATCGGCGTAGTTGAGGCCCTGGCAGTAAAGTTGCACATCCTGGGAGACCGGCGAGTTGAATCTCACGCTGCCGGCATCCACCGGTATGTCACCAATGGCATTATCAAACTGCTCGCGCTGGTTGAAGTAAGCTGCCATCAACTGGCGATGGTCGATGAAGTCGGTGTGTATCGGGTAAATCCCGGAATCCCGCAGGACACCCCAGGTGCCAGACTCATTTTCACCAGTACTGTAATTGACTATCGATAGACCCACGTCGGTTTCCTCCGGTTATTTCAGCCAGGGCCGCGGGGCCCGGTCCATTGCCTGTTTCATTCCCAGCAGCCGCTTCTTTTTGTCGCCGCTACTGAAAATCACTTTCAAAATATCTTTAAACGTCGCCCTGGGTTTCATGGCGGGGGGCAGGTCCGCCCCCCAGGCCCACAGGCCGCCGCGATCGGCCAGGTGATACTGGGTTGGATAGCTGTTGTCGAAGACGTCGCCGTCCGCGTAGTGCTCCACTTCAAACCCGTGGGGGTCCAGCCAGTAATCGAAGATCTGGCTGCCAAGGATATGGCGCCCCATCCCCCAGAAATGCTTCCAGCCCTTGAGCTTCAGGTACTGCTGTCCCTGACCTATCGCATCCTGATCCAGGGTTTCGTAGGCGCTGTGCATATAGGCCGCGGAAGGACCCGCGGCCAGTACCACCGTGTGATGATCCGCCGGCTCCTCACCTTTATCCAGCCTGGTGAAGGCCAGTGCCGGCATGCCAACCGCCGTACACAACACATCTGTTGGCAGCAATCCCAGGTGCCTGCGATACCATTTCCAGGATGCCTCTAAATCGGACACCATGAGTACATAGTGGCCGAAACGCTCGACGGCGCTCGCCGCCAGCGGCGTCCGTTGGCCCCGGTTTACCCTCTCCTTTTTATTGGGGAGGTTGACGGGCAGTGCGTCCCTGCGGGTTTCAAGGGCGGGGACCTGTTCCCGCCCGTGAACGATATCGACCAGGAAGCCATCCGGGTCAGTCAGCCGCACCCGCTTGCCGCCGCCGGGGCCGTCCACGCTTTCGATGCTGTTGCCGGTTTCGCTGGCAACGCGCTGCAGTTCTTCCTCGGATCCCACCAGGAAACCTGCCCCCAGAAAGCGGGCGCTGTCCCCTTTGCGGGCCAGGTAGATATAGGGGGCAGTACCATAGCCGCGCATATAGAGCGTCGAGTCCGTCTGCGCCGCCTCCAGCAGGCCGAAGTCCTGCAGGAATGCCCCCTGCTTCGCCAGGTCCGGCACCTCGAACATGATGTAGGCGGTATCCACCACCCGAACCAGGGGTTCAGCATGCAGTTCCACCGGGACAGAGCCGGGTGCTGCCAATTCCTCGGCGGAATACTGGTCCGATCCGGGATAGACGATGGCGTCCAGTGGCTTATTCATCATTTCTCTATACTCCTGCCAATTGATCGGCAGCTGTTAATCAAGCTTGCGATGAATATTAGCCTTACGTGACTATTTAGTCAATGACTAAATGGTCACATAAATGATATTATTTTTAAAAATATAGACTTTATGGTCACCAAATGCCTAAAATAGACCAAACCGTCACGCCCGGGAGTCACAGTATGAGTAAGGCCATCAGTGCAAGGGAGGCGCAGAGCCTGCGGATCAGGGAGGCCCTGCTGAACGCCTGTGGCGACCTTCTATCCGAGCAGCCCATCGATGCCATCACCATCAATAACATCGTCGAGACCGCCGGGGTGGCGAAGGGCAGCTTCTACAATCACTTCCCCGACAAGGAGGCGTTGGCCGCCGAGGTGTCCTCGGCCATTCGCGTCGAACTGGAGCGGTCGGTGGAAGAATCCAACCGCAATGTCACCGACCCCGCCTACAGGCTGGTGCGAGGCATGTGCATTCACCTGCAAATGGCCGTGGCCGACCCGCGGCGCGCGATCATTATGCTGCGCGGTGCCGGGTGGCGCACCGCTACCAACAATCCCCTCAATGAGGGTATCAAGGCCGACATCGCCGACGGGCTTGCGTCAGGGCGATTTGAGCCGCGCTGTGAGGACGCGGGGGTGATCCAGGTCATCGGTGCGGTGTTCTTCACCATGCTCAGGATTATCGAGGAACAGCACTCCGCCGAACAGGCGATCGAACTGGCCACCAGGGTATTCACCCTCATACTCTGCGGCTTTGGCCTGCGGGAAGACGAAGCGGTGAGAATCGTCGCCGACTCGGCCAGGGACCTGATCACAGGCTAACAAACTCGCCAGCGTGGGTTATCTGCAATTAATTAGGTAAAAAGGAACACTATGAAAATACTGATTATCGGTGCAACCGGCGATACCGGACAACGGCTGTTGAAACTGGCTTTGCAGGAAGGCCACGAAGTCACCGTATACATTCGCAACGAGAGTAAGCTGGAGGCCCAATCAGGGGACGATGCCGGCCCGGACTACAAAGTCATTGTCGGCGACGTCTTCGATCGGGCCAGTGTGGTGCAGGCCTGCCGTGACCAGCAGGTGGTCATCAACGCTGCAGGTAATGTCGGCGATGGCGAGCTGTTCGAGACACTGGTTCAATCGGTATCACATGCGGTGGAGGAGGGGCTTGGAGACGGCGGCAGGTTCTGGTTTTTTGGCGGGGCAGGGGCCCTGGATGTGCCGGGGACGAGTAAGATGACAGTAAACCTGCCCAAAGTACCGGCCCTGTTCCGGGCCCACGAGCGGAATTACCACAGCGTGGGATCCACTTCTCTCAACTGGTCAATGCTCTGTCCCGGACCGATGACCGGTGCCGCAGACGGCAAGCCACACCAGGGCTTGCGCATTTCCACCGATATCTGGCCGGTTCCGCGTCCCGCGGTGACAAGACTGCTGCCGCCAATAGCGACTGCCCTGGCGTTCAAGTTGAAAATGCCGGAAATGACCATCGCCTATGAAGATGCTGCCAAAGTGATCTTGGACAATCTTGACCAGGATAGCCCACTGGCCAAAAAACGGGTGGGTGTGGCTTTGCCGCCAGGAATGAAGCGCAGCAAGGACATCCAATCTTTGACAGGCCAGGGTAAGTAGACGGTCTGTGTTGCGCATATTTCCCAACAGAACCTGACCTGCGGCAGCAGGTAGTGGTATCGTGTCGATGACAATAATGATAATCCCGGGTATCCCTCATGAATCGACGGATCGCTCTCCAGCTTTACGCTGTCTGTCTGTTCTCCGCCGCGTCGTTACAGGCACAGCAACTGGAAGAGGTGCTTGTCACCGCCACCAAGCGCACCGAAAGCCTGCAGGATGTACCGATCTCGGTTGCCGTGGTCAGCGGTGCTGAGCTGGAAAAACGCAACAAGACCCAGATAGCCGATATTTCCCGCGTCGTGCCCGGGTTCACCTTCTCCAGCGGCACCTCGGACGCGGGGCGCAATATCATCCTGCGCGGCGTGGGTACCCAGAGCTTCAGCCGCTCGGTGGAACAGTCGGTCGGTACCGTGATAGACGGTGTTGCGTCCACCAGTCTGTCCGGTTCCCTGTTGGATTTCAGCGATGTGGAACGTGTCGAGGTGTTGCGGGGACCCCAGGGCATGCTGTTCGGCAAGAACGCCAGTGCGGGCCTTTTGAGTATCACCACCCGCGCACCCACCGAGGAACCCGGCGCCGGGTTCGGCATTCGCTACGGCAGCGAAAGTCTGCTCAATCTTAACGGCTTCGTCTCCGGCCCGATTGTGGAGGGTAAGCTGCTCGGGCGGATCAGCGCCTTCAGCAACAGCCAGGACCCCCTGCTTGACAACAAGTACCCGGGTGGTGACGGTCTCAACGACCGGGACGACTGGGGCACGCGGGTGAAACTGAGGTGGTTCGCCACCGAGAACCTGGATGCCATGTTGAGCTATACCCACAACGAGCGCGACCACAAGTGTTGCCAGGGTGCGTTGCGCGTGGTGGTGCCGGGAAGCGTGTCGGACACCGAGGGAGGGCCTGTCGGCGATGAGGTCGACGAGATTCTTGATAACGACACGGCGGAGGGTACCACCGACCAGGATATCGCCAGCCTGGAGATCAACTACATGATGGGTGATTTCCTGCTCACCTCCATCAGCGCCTACACCGAGGACGATATCTTCGGCGCTTTCCGATCAGACCTGTACACGCGCACTGCGTTGCCCCTGAATGACAGCTGGGAGGATTATGAACAGTTCACCCAGGAATTGCGGTTGACCTCGTCGACAGAGGGCGCGCTCAGCTACGTGGCGGGCCTGTACTACTACGACCAGGACATAGACCGCAGTTTTGAGCGCGTTATCGATCTCTATGGCATTGGCCTGGCCCCCGCCGGCCAGCTCTCCGTGCTTAACGATCACACCAACACCAGCGAGAGCTTCGCCGTGTTCGGACAACTCAACCTGGATATCACCGACACGACCCGGCTGTTACTGGGCGCCCGCTACAACGACGACGAAATCAGCATCGACCAGACGGTGGGATTCATCGAGGGCACCCTGCCGGAGGCGCCCCCCGGCAGTATCAAGGGCAAAACGGATGACCAGGCCTGGTCCTGGCGGGTGATCGGGGAGCTCGATATCACCGACGACACCATGGTGTATGCCAGCGTGGCCCGGGGCTACAAGGGGCCGGGCTCCAATTCGCTGACCTCCGGGCCGTCGACCGGCGATGTCTTCGTAGACCCGGAGATTCCCACCAACTATGAACTGGGCATCAAGTCGGAGTGGTGGGACAACCGCCTGCGCCTGAACGGGGCGATCTACTACACCGAGTTCGAGGATTTCCAGGCGTCCACCCAGGTGCCGAACGCGTTCCCGCCAATCTTCTTTCTCACCAACGCGGGAGAACTGGAAACTGAGGGCGTGGAAATGGAGTTCACTGCCCAGTTGACCGAGAACCTGGCACTCTCCGGCTCGGTCGCCTACACCGACGCCATCTTCTCTGACTGGGAGGACGCGCCCTGTTACAGTGGCCAGACAGAGGCGCAAGGGTGCGTGAACGAAACGCAGGACCTTTCCGGCGCTGACATGCCGAGTTCCCCGGATTGGGCTTACAACCTGAATGCCGACTACTACATCCCTTTTGCTTCCAGACCCTTTACCGGCTTCGCCAGCGCCACCTGGTACTGGCGGGATGAGGTGCAGTTCTCCACCACCAATGACCCACTGCATGTGGGTGACTCCTACGGCACCCTCGATCTCTCCTTCGGGATCGCCGCCAACGATGGCCGTTATACTGTCCAGGTGTTCATGCTGAATGCCCTGGATGATTTCTATGAAGCAGATATCGAAGGGCAGTCCGTGGTAGGCATCCTCGCGGCGCATGCGATGGCGTACGACTACAAGCGGCGGTATGGGATGGCGTTGCAGATGGCCTTTTGATGAAGCTGGAGTAGATGTCGAAGATCAACCGTGAAGAGTGATTTCGCAGATCGATACGGCCCCTGGGCACTGATTACCGGCGCGTCCTCCGGTATCGGCGAAGCGTTTGCGCGGCAGCTCGCTGCCGAAGGCCTGAACCTGCTTATCTGCGCGCGCCGTCGCGAAAAGCTGGATTCGCTGGCGGAACAACTGCAGCAGAGCCATGGCGTTGAAGTCAGGCCACTTGCACTCGACATCGGTAAGGCCGGGTTTATGGCCAGCTTGATTGAAGCCACAGGCGATCTCGATCTGGGTCTTGTGGTAAGCAATGCAGGATTTGGCTTGAAGGGACCCCACATCGAGCAACCTCCGGAAGCCCTGGGCGCCATGCTGGCGGTAAATGCACGCGCGCCGATGCTGATTACCCAGGCACTGGGCGAGCAATTAACCAGGCGCGGGCGGGGCGGCATCATTCTGACCGGTTCGATGGAAGGTTATATGGGATTTCCACTGTCGGCGGCTTACTCTGCCACTAAAGGTTTTGTCCATTTCCTGGGCGAAGCACTTTGGCAGGAGCTGAAACCACACAACGTTGATGTGTTGATTCTGGCCCCGGGTTCCACTGATACCGAAGCACTGAGCAAGCAGGGATTTGATAAAAACCAGATGTCGGGCGTGATGAGCCCTGAGCGGGTCGCCAGAGAGGCGCTCCAGAACCTGGGACGAAGGCGCATCTACATGCCCGGTGCCAGCAACCGGTTCTTTACCTGGCTACTTTCCAGTCTGCCCAGGAAATGGGGGCTGGCGATGGCGGAGGCGGGCATGAGGGCCGCGATGAGGCGGTGACGGTGAGTGGGGTAGGGTGCGAATATTTCCGCAGAAGCCTGTAGACTCCTGTATTTGAGGCCTTTCGCCTGGATACTGGAGATCTGATGATCGACTACGTAGCCATTTTCGTCTTCTTTTTCGCGGTGATCGATCCCATCGGGACTGTACCCGTGTTTATCGCCGTGACCAGCGGCTTTGATAACAAGACGAAGAGAAAGATCGCTTTTCAGGCCACTGTGGTTTCCGCGGGCATCCTGCTTTTCTTTGTTATCGCGGGAGAGCTGATTCTGACCGCGATAGACATCCCGCTTCCGGCATTCCAGATAGCGGGAGGATTGGTCCTGTTCTTTTTTGCCATGACCATGATTTTCGGTGAAAGCAAGCCGGAAGAAGAACTCAAGATGGCAGCCAGCGGCACTGATAAAGCCATTTTCCCTTTAGCCGTCCCGTCGATTGCCAGTCCCGGAGCCATGCTCGCGGCGGTATTACTGACTGAGAATCGTCGATTCAGCCTGTTCGAGCAATTTCAAACGTCCTTGACGATGTTGTCAGTTCTGTTGGTAGTGCTGGTGCTGATGCTCGTGGCGGGTCGTGTTCACGGCCTGATTGGCAACAGTGGGGCGAGCATAGTAAGCCGTGTTATGGGATTAATCCTGGCCTCAGTAGCGGTAAATAATGTCCTTTCAGGTATCAAGGAATATTTTGCTATTTAAGTTGCCAGTAGATATGCCGTCGATGCTGCTAGCAGCCAGTTTTCAGTCTCGTCGCAACAAACCCGTCAGGGTGAGGACTACTACGGCAGACAGGCCGGCACCGAAAATGGCGAACAGGCTGTGTAGTGTCAGCCACAACCAGCGCGCAGGCCCTTCGGGCACAAAGCGGCAGAACGTATCCTGGCCCAGGTTGATTACCGGCAGGGCGAAATCCAGCGCGAACTGCACGGTATCGAGGCCGGGGCAGCCCAGTGGTGCATCCACGGTTCCCAGGCCGATCGGCAGGATGTAGGTCGTCGGTTCCGGTGGCTGCTCAAAGGGGAAGAATGGCTGGTCAAATATACCGATCGCCGCCGTGTACATGACGGCGCCCAGGATCACAAAAGCCAGGAAGGCAAAGACCGCCCGGCTGGTTGAATAGCCGTGGTGACTGACCAGCATCAGCAGGTGTGGAAATACCCGCAGCCAGGGGGAATCTACTCGTGCTTCAAGGCGCATGCGAATCTTTTCCACCGCAATGGCATCCGCCTCCCGCGTCAGTCCACTATCGCGGAAAACCCGGGTCAGTTGTTCGTAGGGCTGGGGGCGAAACGTCGCGGCATCGGGCTGACTGTCGACAAACTGGTGCCGCAGCCAGGTTTTGCCAGCGGTCACCGGGTCGCCACCATCGACATGCCGTACCCGCTGGTATGACATGCCGTCAATATCGAGGTACCCGGGCGCGGGCCAGCCGGTGCCAACATGGAGTAGCAGCGTATTCATTTGTACGCCGGCTAACATAAACCAGCCCTCCACCGGTTTGATAACGTCCACCTGGGGCGCTTCGTCTCCTGGCTCCATGGCGCCGACGTTGAACATGATCAGGGCATTGGATATACGCATTTGCTGCAGGTTCATAGCCACCGGGCCGCCCTTGCCAATCAGCCCGGTGTAGTCGGGTCCGGGGCAGAGGCGGGCGTTGGTCACGAAGAAACTTCCACCTACGGTAGCCGTAAGAAAGTTCAGTCGACCGCAGGCCTGGAAGGGGATCTCCGGGTCGTCGCGTGCGAGAAATACTGACTCCACAACCAGGTCTTCGCAATGTAGCGCTCTGCCTCCGGGATTAAGCAGGAGGGCGGAGCCGCAATCCAGGTCGCCGGTGATATGCGCAGCTGTCATAGAGACTTCACCGTGCACCTCGCAGCGATGTCCCTGGCCGGGCAGTAATTCAACATTACCGCCGATCGTCGCCGATCGCATGCTGAGGGCGGCCTCATCGCAGTCCCGCAGCAGGGCACCGTGCAGTTCCAGGTTGCTTTCGATGCGCGCACCATCAAGTCTCACGCTGCCACCAGTCTCGAAGCGCGCGTTAGACGTTGCCGATAACAACAGGCGCCCGCCAATCTGGGCGTGGTTCAGGTGCACGGCACAATTACCCACGTCGGCCAGATCGGCGGCGTGTTCGCAAACACCGGAAAATTTTGACCCCGAAAGATCAAGATCGGCCTTGGTACTCAGGCTGATGCCGATAAATGCCGGCAGCGTACAGTCAACCAGGCGCAACGACAGAAAATCAGCGCCACTGAAATCCACCGTGGCATCGAAATGACAGGACCAGAACAGTAGCGTCATGCCCGGACCTTCGCGAGTCGTTGGCAGGGCGCGAATGGGACCCTGGATCCGGGCGCCTCGAATGCGCAGAGGGCAGCGGAGTCGGGGCCAATCGGGCCTGGACCCGGCTATCAGTTCTTCGAGGAAAGTGGCGCGTAATTGCCGTGAATCTGCCGGTAGTCCACTGAAATCTGCCACGCCACGGTTGCAGATTGCTTCGAGTACCTGTTGTTCCGCCTCGCTGGGCGCTTCTACCTCGCCAACTGGTGATACTTCCACCTCGACTATCCTCGCGGTGCCAACCCGAAGCCATAATGGCACTGACGGTGATGCAAGGGAAGAGGCTGCGCTAACTCGACATAGATTGTATGATCACCCGCTTAAGGTAAAATACCGGCCAGCCGCTTCCGAGGAACTACTGTCATGCCTAAATTACTCTCTATTTTGCTCGTCCCCCTGCTGGCGGCCCAGGTTGTCTTTGCGGACGATGCCGCTCTCCAGGAAGCCATTAGTGGCAAACATCGCACCGATGCCTACCGCGAGCGTGACCAGTATCGGCACCCGCTGGAGACCTTAAAGCTGTTTGATGTTCAGCCGCAGCACACTGTCGTGGAAATCTGGCCAGGCGGTGGCTGGTACACCGAAATACTGGCGCCCTATCTCAGGGCAGAGGGCAAGTTGATCGCTGCCCACTATGATGAGAATGACAAGCAGGCGGATTACCGCCCCGGGTCGCGCCAGCGATTCGAGAAAAAGCTGGCAAGTGATCCGGCGGTTTATGACAAGGTGGAGGTCACTTCACTGATGTTTGACGAGTCCACCGATAAATTAGTGTTACCCGCCGCGAAGGACGGCAGCGTAGACCGTGTTGTCACGTTTCGCAATGCCCACGGCTGGGTGAGCAGAGGCATTAGTGAAGCGGCCTTTACGCATTTCTTCGCTATCCTCAAATCCGGCGGCAAGCTGGGTATCGTCCAGCACATGGCAGACCCGGAGCAGGACTGGATGTCTCGCAATATCGGCTATGTAGGGCGCGACTATATCATTGCCCAGGCGACCCGGGCGGGATTTCAGTTGGAGACGGAGGGTTTCTTTAACCTCAATCCAAAGGATAACAAGCGCTATGAGATCGGCGTATGGCAACTGCCTCCCAGCTTGCGGGGCCTCGAGACCGACGCCGAGAAAGCGCCTTACCGCGCGATCGGTGAAAGTGAGCGCATGACCCTGGTATTTCGTAAACCCTGACTCTGCTGATGATCAGTAGGTTGCAACCCTGTGTTACCTGCCGGCGCAGGTACTCGGTATTCATTTTCTTTGCCCTGTTGTTTATATGCGGTTTTTCAATCGGGCAAGACATTGAAGGGGAGACAGGAAAGCTCAACAGGTGGCTGGATGAGCAGTACGAGGAGGAACTTGGATTCAGCCCTATAGGGCTTAGCAAACTCGGCCGAAAGGAGTTATATGATCAGATCGATGACTTCAGCGAAGACGGCCAGCGAAAAGAACTGGCTTGGCGAGAACAGAACCTTGAGAAAATGCAGCAGTTCGATTACGACGCGCTTACTTCGGATGGAAAGATCTCTTACGATTTCTGGAAGTACCGACAAGAAGTAGCTTTGGCTGCAAGACCCTTCATCAACCACTGGTACCGACTGCAACAGATGAACGGTGCCCATATAGAGCTTCCCTATTTACTTATCAATCTTCATCGCGTCGATAGCGAGAAGGACATGGTGGATTTGATCAGTAGAACCCGGGAGACCGGGCGGGCAATCCGCCAATTATTGAAGCGAACGCGTCAGGCGGAAAAGCAAGGTATCCGTCTGCCGTACTTTGCTTTTGAGCTGGTACAGCAGCAGGCCCAGGGCGTGATTACAGGGGAGCCTTTCGAGGCAGATGCCGGTTCGGATAGCGCTCTTTGGGCTAATTATAAATCCAAGGTCGAATCCTTGCGCGAGCGAGCGCTGGTTTCACAAGAACGAGCACAGGAACTTCTGGATGAAGCCCGTGCCGCGCTGATGTCCTCGGTTCTGCCTGCCTATAGAGATCTGATAAATTGGGCAGAATCCAGCCTGATCGCCGCGTCTACTGAAGCTCACGGCGCCTATTCCCTGCCCGACGGGAAAAACTACTACAAGCACATGTTGGGATATTTCACCACGACCGACTATACCGCCGAAACGGTTCACCAGATTGGATTGGACGAGGTGGCTCGTATTCGTGCTGAGATGGATGATATACGGGATGAGGTCGGTTTCGACGGATCACTGGATCAATTCCTGGTCTACGTGAGAGATGACGATCGTTTCTTTTATTCGAATGATGATGCCGGGCGTCAAGCCTATATTGCGGCTACCGAGCGTGTTCTGGATAACATGCACGAACGCCTGCCCTCCTATTTTGGTGTACTACCAAAGGCCTCATTGGTTGTAAAGAGAGCAGAGCCTTATGTCGAGGTGGCGGGCGGTGCTGCATTCTATAAAAACAGTACACCTGATGGTTCTCGCCCCGGAGTGTATTACTTGCATCTTGTGGATATGAGCACGCAGAACATTACAGACCTGGAAACAACCGCTTATCATGAAGGAGTTCCGGGCCATCATTTGCAGGTTGCCCTGGCTCTCGAACGAAAGGGTGTACCAACGTTCCAGACAAGTGCCTGGTATTCAGCTTATGGAGAGGGGTGGGCCCTCTATGCAGAAAGACTTGCGAAAGAAATGGGCTTTTTTGCAAGCCCTTTCAATGACTTCGGGCGTCTCGTTATGGAAATGCTACGCGCAGTCCGACTTGTGGTGGATACCGGAATTCATGCCAAGGGATGGACTGAAGAACAGGCCGTCAGCTACATGCTGGAGAACACCTCGATCAGTGAAGCGACGGCACGTTCTGAAACCCGACGATATTTCGTTTGGCCCGGACAGGCAACCTCTTACAAAATTGGTATGTTGAGGATTTTGCAGTTGCGTGAACAGGCCGAGAACGCGCTGGGGGAGCGGTTTGATATCCGAGAGTTCCATGATGTGGCGCTGGGCTCGGGGGCGCTTCCCCTGCCTATATTAGAAAATCGCATAAATGGCTGGATTGAGAGCGAATCGACGGCGGCAATGGATTCCTGGCGAGATTAGATTGGGGGTATGCGAGCAAGCACGCCATGATACCGGGTGAGGTTAATCTGTCGCTTGGACATCAACCCCTGAACACCATCAGGTAGTAACCTCCTGGTATCCACTTAAGTCCCTCTTTCCTTAGATTCATTTCTTCGAAATGCAATAATTCGAAACCAGCATCTGCGGCGGTTTTCAGTACGTATTCCCTCGATTGCGCAAAACGGCCGGATGGGCGGAGTTCAACATCCGTTCCAATCGCGCTCTCGGTGGTAAAAGCAAGCAGTGATCCCTGCCTGGAACGCGCGCCAATCGCCTGCAATAACGGGGACAGGTACCCGATGTATATCAGGGTATCGGCGCTTAAAAAAAGATCGAAGGTTTGATCTGTCTGTTGCAGGAAATCGACCACATCGCCTTCATGTAGTGCATCATAGACCTGCTTCCTGGTGGCCTGATCGATCATCTTGGCGGATAAGTCCACGCCGACGAGATGTTGACACAGGCCACGGAACGCCACGCCCACGAGGCCGGTACCACAGCCGAGATCGATTGCCCTCTCCACCGGTGCAGCGATGACACCAGCGTCAGACACGAGTTGCCACAGCTGCTTCGGTGCGGTGTATTCCAGGCCCTTGACCAGGTGCTCGTCGAAGCGGGCCGCGTAGCCATCAAACAGTGTTGATACATACTCTCGCGGCGCGGTGTCCGAGATCCCGCTTTGGGCCGCGGCGAGAAAATGCCGTGTTTCCGCGCAGTCCGGTTCCAGCTCGAGAGCGCGCTCAAGGGATGCAACGGCCTCTCCCCGCTGACCCTGTTCCAGTAGCACCTTGCCCAGCTTGAAATGCGCCCCGGCGCGGTCCGGTGCCAGCATGATGCTTTTTCGGTACCAGGGCTCTGCAGTTTCACGCTGCGCCAGGTCGACGGAGGCGTCACCAATGAATTCATGCGCATCCGCCAGGTCTGGCGCATACCTCAACGCATCCGTAAAGGCCGCAATGGCTTCTCGTAGGCGGCTCATTTCCCGCAGGGCGAGACCGAGGTGAACATGGGTCCTGGCGTCCGATGGACGCAGGCTGAGCGAGCGCCGGTAGCTCTCCACTGCAGCCGGCAGCTGCCCGGTATGTCTGAGCGCAGAACCAAGATTGGAGTGCACCTGCGCGTCATCAGATCGACCCGCAAGCACCCTGCGAAAGCAATCTATAGCCTCATCGTACCGGCCCAGTCTCTCGCAGGCGACACCGAGATTGTTAAGTGCGCCCAGGAAATCCGGCTGTATCGCCAGCGCCCGTTGATAATACTCCACCGCTTTCAGGTGATTTCCCCGGGTGGCCTCGATGGCGCCCAGGATATTCGGTGGCAGTGGCTGGTCGGGATAGACGTCACACAGGCGTTGTGCCTCGCTCGTCGCCCGCTCAAGATTACCCGCCTGGTACAGCTGCAGCAGTCCGGCGAGGTCATCCCGCATTGAGTTTTGCAGCCCTGCGGATTGCTGCAGGGTCTGTAGTGCCTCGCGGGCCTGCCGGTGCTGCGGCAAGTGAGCCAGGATACTCTGGTAGAGACCGGCGGCCGCCCCCGGATTACCCTTTTTTACGTACTCCCCGGCCAGGCGCATGGCCTCATCCGGTGTCATAGATTTACGGTTCATTACTTCAGGTGCACTATCATGAATTTACCCGATAGAGACCATACAGCACTCTTTAAGGTATCGACAAGTTAACTCACCGATGTTGAAATCTCGGAATTTCTATTCAAATGATAATTTGGAATTTAGTTCGGCGACGGATTCGTCGTCCAAGCCCATGCGTTTCAATAATTCCTGGTAGCGAGGATTTTCGCGGATAACCTCATTATTTCGATACAGCAGTTTATTCCAGAATTGCAGTACTGTACCTGATTCGGTAGTACGTTCTTGTAGATCAATACTCTCTTCTATCTCGCCCAGGCTTGCCGCCAGTTCAGCAGTATAGAGCATTGCTACGGGTGTGAGATTGTCAAAGGTGGCCGCTAATTCACGGTAGATTCGGCGCGCCTTAGCCTCATCGCCTCGCCTGGCATGATATCTTCCGACGGGTGCCATAATTTCAGGTCGTTCCTGCAATGCAGGCGGAATGTCATCAATCAATAATTGAAGCGCGGCAAAATTATCTGTGTCGGTATAAATATGAATCAGGTAACCCATCGCTAGTACATGACCAGGGTTCAACTCGAGGGCTTCGCGGGCCTTGATGGTCGCTAATTCGGTATCGCCATTTAATCTCAATATCTCGGCAAGACCACCCTTGTATCCAGAGTGAAGGGGGTCACGTTTTTCGGCATCAGATTGGAGCCGAATCGCGTGAGCGGGTCTACCTATATGCTGTAGGAATAACATTGAGTACGCTACCATTGCGTTACTGTTATCCGCTGACGCCATGGCCTGCAGATAAAGCCTACCCGCGGTCTCCCAGTCTCTATGTAATAGTGATGCTATCACTGCTTGCGCTGCCAGGGCTTCGCTCTGTTCGGGGTCGAGTGCAACCGCTCGATCGGACGCCAAAATGGCCGCCGGTCCTGCTTCATTAGAGGGCTCCCAGGCCATCGACGCCACATGCGCAAAAGCAAGGTGTCCCCAGGCGCGTGCGTAGTCGGGGTCTGTCTCTACGGCCTTTTCAAAATAGCTGATGCCTTGTTCAGTGGTGTTTGGGTCATCCCAGGTCCAGATTGACCGACCACGCAGAAACCAATTATAGGCTTCCAAACTATTAGTTTCCTCAGCTACCAGTGGTGCGGTGGACTCGACACCTAATTCTACTCGTAGTGCCTGGACAACCGACATCGCCAGCTCGTCCTGTAGCTGAAAAATATCGGTAAGCTCGCGCTCGTAGGATCCGGACCAGATGTGATAACCGCTACTGGCATCAATCAACTGTGCAGTAATTCGCACACGGTCCCCCGATCGGCGTACGCTTCCCTCCAGTACGGCCTGCACGTTCAGGATCTCCGCTATCTCGGCAATGGTCTTGTCAGTGCCCTTGAAGGCAAAGGACGAGGTTCTCGCCATAACGTGTAATTCGTCCACCCTTGCGAGGCCGTGTAATAACTCCTCTGCAATCCCCTCGGCAAACCAGTCCTGGTCCCCTGCTTCACTCATGTCTGCAAAAGGCAGCACCGCGATGGCGCGGTATTGTTCGGGATTTGGTACCGCAGGTTGGCCTGTTTCAGGGCCCACCAGCCTTTTCTGCAGCGAAAGCCGATCCACATAAAGGTAACCGACGGTCGCAACCAGTGTGCAGATAACGACAAATTCAACAGCACTGGTAATCGAGATTTGGTGGTGGGCATCCTGGGAAAGGGGTTCAGTGCGCACTATCCCCTGCGTATTGAGATCGAAAATCCAGGCGAACACAAGGGCCAGAGGAAAACCCAGCAGGACAACGGCCAGAACAGCATTGACCGTCCAGTCGGGTAGGCCAAGTCGAGGTAAGATTACATCGGCTGCCTCAAGTATCAGCCAACCGACACCAGCATATACCAGTGCGGCTCGATAGACATTGCGGCGTTTCAGTTCCGTCAGAAACCTGGGCAGAACCATATAATTATTCTCGTAGATCCCCAACCGGTGACTATATCACTGTATTTATTTCAGTCGAGTGCTGGGAACTGTTTGAAACAATCCCTGGACTTGCAGGCGCCAGTGGCCCTGTAAATGAAAATTTGCGCAAACCAGTTTCTCGTCTACGCTGATTCAGTACCTGCACGTGGTGGGGGAGTTGCAGGCAACCAATACGAAAGGAAATAACAAATGAAAGCAATTGCAACAGCGTTAATGATATTCACGGCAGCACTATCAACCTGGACACAGTCAGTCCAGGCGCAGGAGGCTGGTGCTAAACCTGCACCGATAGAAGCCTTCTTCTGTAATATGGTGCCGGGAAAAAGTATGAAGGACCTGATGCAGGTAGCCCAACGGTTCAGCAAATGGGCCGATAAGAACGATTCAAGCTACTCTGCCTGGATATTGACCCCTCAGTTTGCGCAATTTCGAGAGGCACCTCAGGTAATATGGCTCGGTTCGAACCCATCCGGAAATGCCATGGGCAAGGGCCTCGATGCGTGGCAGGCAACCGGTGACGATATTCAGGAGGCCTTCAACGCAGTCATGCAGTGCGGCGCTCACGCCGTGGCTTCGTCAGTTGAGGTCAATGCTCCAGATGGCACTCCCGGAGATGGTGTGGTGATGTTTACCCAGTGCAGCATTGCTGAAGGCAGCGACTGGAGCAAAGCGGTAGCGGCTCACAAAAAGTATTCTGCGGCGATGCGCGGCCTCGGCGCCAAGAATTCCAACTGGATGTTCTTCCCGATGCTGGGCGGCACAACCGATCGTGGCTTCGATTACTGGGGTGTTTCCACCTTCAATAACTGGTCTGATTTCTTTGCTGCCTATGAGCTGTACGTGAACGGTGGCGGTTGGCAAAAGGGAATGGAGGCTTTGAAGGGCGTCGCAACCTGCGAAGCAGGGTCACCCAGCGTCTGGGACGTCAAACTCGTACGCAAGGGCGCCTCATAAGTTGTAATCCCGGGCCATCCCCTGAGGAACGTGATTTCATTGGATGGCCCTTTGCTCCTGTGCGAAGTTTATCCAGGCACGCCAGTTCATGCGCGCCTGCCTATCTCCGCACCGAAGTTAAGGCCTAACAGCCTGAAATCTGGTTAGAGATCGAGCACTATGCGAGCGCTCTTCGCTCGCGAAACACAGACCGTCATTTGATCATTGGCCGCGCGCTCGGCGTCAGTCATCACCGCGTCGCGGTGGTCGGGAATGCCATCAAGCACCGGCGTCATGCAGGAACCGCAAATCCCCTGGGTGCATGAGCAGATGACCGGGCAAGCATTGGCATTGAGGATATCAAGCAGCGATTCATTGGGTTCAATCGTCAGTACCCGGCCGCTGTGAGCAAGCTCTACCTCAAAGCGTGTGTTGTCTGCGTTATCGACTTCCGGTGGCACGAAGGTCTCGGAAAATACGGCCTCCGTCGGCCAGGAAAGACGCCTGGCCTCGCGTATTACCCAGGCCATGAATCCCGTGGGCCCACATAGGTACAATCCACGCCCGGGATTGTACTGTCCGATGTCTGTGGTCGGGTCAAGGCGCCTCGCCACCTGCGAATTGGCCACATGGGTGACGATTCGATCCGCAAAGGGAAATGTATCCAGGCTTTCGTGAAACGCGATCGACTGTGCGCTGCGCGCGCAGATATTCAGGGTGAAGGACTGGCCCGAGCTGTAAAGTTCATGCGCCATCGCCAGCAGGGGCGTGACGCCAATGCCACCCGCAATCAGTAGGTAATCGGAGAAATCGGTTTGCAGGGGAAAATTGTTTCGCGGTGCGCTCAGCTGGATGAGATCGCCAGGCTTCACCGCGGTGTGAATGTAATGCGAGCCTCCGCTTCCCTCGGGATCATGTTTCACCGCGATAAGGTACCTGTTCTCATCGGCGGGTGAGTTGCATAGCGAGTACTGGCGGGCGCCGATATCACCGACACGCACATCGATGTGCGAGCCTGCGGTGAAGGCGGGCCAGTTAGTATTGTCGGCGGGCACAAACTCAAGACTGAGAATGTCCGATGCCACTTCCCGCGCGCTTTCTACCTTTGCCTCAAGCCAGGTAGATTTGACGCGACGGGGCATAACCAGATCATTGGAAGGTGACCATATCGTACGTGTGGGAATCATCTGTCGCTCGAACAGGTACTTGCCCTGATTCCACGCCAGATGATAACGGTAATAGGGCACCGACGGTGTCAAGTGATGAATGTGATGGTTGGCCTGCCCTAGCAACAACCAACGGGTCCATGGTTTTGCCACGACCCGCACCGTTGCCTGGAAAGGCGTCTCCTCCCATAGCATGTCCTTCGGATGCTGGATATGCGCGAAAAACCAGGCGACGTAAAATAGCCCGAGTCGCTGCGGGATCATCCAGAGCAGCACAAATTCAAGCGCATACGGCGATGCCAGCCAGGCCAGATGGAACAGCACATAGAAAGTGATGCACAAGACGAACTCGCGTCGCTCTCCAGGCGGTCGGCTCAACCAGCGCGCGATATACCAGCGCGACCACAGCACATCCAGCCCGGCCAAGACAAACGGCAGTGCCCAGGGGGGAGAGGAAACGAAAGGTTCGTCGGGGTCTTTTATCTCATCCCCCGAGTAGCGATGATGTTCGAGATGCAGAAAGCGGTAGATGCGGGTGGTGATTCCGGGCAGTAACAAAAGGCAGGAAATTGTACCTATCAGATCGTTAATTCGCCGGTTGCGCGAAACCGTGCGGTGAGTGGCATCGTGTAATGGCGTAAATGATGCGTACACCGCGAAGGAATTCATCGCCATCATGGCAAGCCAATGTATTGCTCCGCTCATGTAGAGGTGGCTGCTCAGCGCGAACAGGCCGAAGGCGCCACAGACCAGCCCGATTTCCATGGGCGCAAACAGGGGAATCGTGGTGAGCGCCCGAAATCGAGGCTCTCGCACAACCTGTTCGAGTACTTCTTTTGTCGATGTTGTGAAACTGAAACCCATCCAATTATTCCTGGTGTGGGGTGCCGGAAAAGGTCCATGTACGGGTGCCCGGTCAGGCTGGAGCTATGCTCACCCTTTTATTCCATTCAGTCAATGATCCCTTGTGTGCAGGTCCCGGAATTGGCCAGCCTCATCAGGCATAGGATTTACCTGCGCTCAGAGAAGATAGTCCACCAGATTCTCTATCAGGGCGGCACCCGCCCAGGTCAATGGAACAATGATCAGGTAAAGTACCAGTCGGGTGAGGTTTCCCATATCAAACGGCCACGTGGATATCCGGTTGATTTCCCGCCGGTAGTTGAGCAGCAGCGTTAGCTGGCGCAGTTTGGGATCCTCCAGGTCCACCGTGTCTTGCCCATCGAGGCAAGCTTCTATTTTGTTGTTCACCGCCTTCATTTCCTGTTCCTTGAGCGCTCCAAGGCGACGGTGAATGGGCCAGATGGGAATAATGAACATGATCAATAGTGGCACCAGAATAGCGACAGCCCCGGGCACGCTCTCGAGCAAATTCTGGCCGCTTTCGATACCAATCAGGGGAAAGAGCGCGAGTGAACCTATAAGTGCCAGGCTTGAGATAATGGAGACCCGTGCAAAAGGTAACAACTTACGGGTATTGAGCAGCGATATCCGGACATGGTTTGCGCCCAGGTGACCGAAGAGAATCGTTTGCTTGATCAGCATGGTGATTACCGTGGTCATGATCATCCACACCAGCACCGTACCCAGGGTGCTCAAGAAACCGGCCAGGCTACTCGACATTTCCAGTATGGTCCCGGTAACCGAGCCACGGATCAGGCTCATGTGGGCAAAACCGGACAGAGCGCCTATACCCAGGCATAGTCCTGTCTGGCGCAGGCTCGCCGAATCCAGCCGCGCCCTGGCCTCCTCGAAGGCTATATCATCCAGGTCAAGCAGGGGGCGCAATTCATCCAATGCCTCCTCCGAGGTGGCGGTAATAAGGCTGAAAACCGGAATGATGTAGGCGATGATAAGGCTGAAAAACAGGGCCGGCGTGCTGTCCGCTGGCTCCTCCTCCGCTCCGAGATAGAACAGGGGTAATAGCAGTGACAGCAGTAGAATGCCAGTTAACAGCCTGCCGAACGGAAATGTCGGGACCAGTCTCAACAACCAGATTTTACGACTTGCCAAGTTAGTTCCCCGGTTCAGTGGTGTCTGGGAAGGACGTGCACAGAGAGGGTGGCCCCAAGTCACTGCCACTTTTCTGTATAGTTTGGTCGCCGTTACCGGGGCTGGCGTGTATCAACAATCTCAAACGGCACCTGGATTACTTTTCCAAAACCTTCAGATCACCCGTATTGACGCCTTTCGTTGCCTTTTTCATTGCATCGTGGGGATGAGGGCCAGCTTTGTCTGCAGCCTTACCAGCGTTATAAGAGCCGGACGCGGCATTGGCCTGCTCCTGTATGCGCTTGCCTTCAGCCTCGCCCGCCAGCCACCCGGCCTGGTAATCCGCGTCATCTTTAAATCGTTGGGTATCTTTAACAATATGCTCGAGGTAATTACCGGCTTCCTTCATGCCACTGTGGCGACCATCATGAAAGCCCGTTATGTAGGATTCACTGCGGCCTTGCTCTTGCAAAGTGCTATCTGAAGTGACGCAACCGCCCAGCATCAGGGTTAATAGACATAGGCAAATTGCCATAGCGAAAGAACGACTGTTTTTCATAGTGCCCCCAGGTAGATACTTCGTACACACTGATGTTCAGTGAATTCTAGACCAAATATCCCTATCCAGCCGACCAGCGACATCCGGATTTGCCGGTCGAGAGGGTAGCGGGCGTCGAGTTTGGAGGTAGAGATGCTGGTGTGGTCATCGAGGCCGCTAACTACAAAAGGCATCACCAAAACACCTTTCATCAGTTTACAGCGCGGAGAGTAGGCAGCATTTGATCTGAATCATCAGCCGACTATCCGAGAACCAAACCTATGGATATTGTCAAAAGCCCCAGGCAGATCGTTATCCCCCACCACTATATCTACAATCGCACCCCTTCAAGCGGGTCGAATCTCTGCGTACCCTACGTGATAGTGGCTGCGTGTAAATTGAAGGTTCCGGTTAATTGTGTAGTGGCCCAGGTGCCAGGGTGATTCGCTATAGATAGAAATTTGCACAAACTAGTTTTTCATCTACGCTCATTCAGTAGCTGCACAGGATGCGTGAGTTGCAGGCAACTGGTAAGAAAAAATAACAACTGAACCCGGACAAGGAGCCCGACGGATGCCTTCCGCGACGACCAGAAACATTTTTCTTTCAGGCACTGTCTTGGCTGCGCTGATTCTATACTTGTTTATTTGGGTCTTCAGGAAAATTTGTGGGTAGAAAATAGCATATTAGCGACTGATATGAGGGATAAAGCGGCTTAA
>JAACFI010000225.1 GCA_009937575.1 Haliea sp. | reverse complement strand
CCACATCAGTAGCGTATCGATAGTATACCTCTGGACTTAGGGTAAATTGGTACTGTGTACTTGTTGAACCCGATGGTATTGTGTACCCATTTCCAAAGTAGTTTCTAGGGGGTGCTTCCTCAAATATATTTTCTTCGTTTCCACCATAAATTCCTGCGCCGTAAGCAAAAATCTCATGTGTTGCAACAACTGATCCCACGCCCCGAATGGCCCAACATATCGGGAGACCGGAAGGAAGCGTAGCGTTTGATGTCATTGCATTCATGTTCATTTTGTGTGCAACAATACGAACACCGTCATTGATAACACCCCAGGAAATGGTGCCGCCCCCGAGCCACTGCCAGCTAATAAAGTACGCATGATTTTTAGTTATATCAAGTGTATAAGCTGACGGACCTGTGCCGTCAAGGGGATCCGAGTTCCAGTCTGCTTGATTGAATACCCCCTCAGTTTTCACCCCGTTAAAGGTTCTTCGGTGAACAACTGAAAATGTGTCGTTTACTAGTTGAAAAAAGAAACCGTCAGATGGCCCGAATGCGCCCCACAACCTCGCACAGCCATCAGCGGGTGCTCCAACATCACCTAAGCGTGTTGCCATAATGACTTCATTACCTTCACCCATTTCAAGAGGAAACCAAATTTGCGAAGCATGGGTCGTGAAGTCATTTTGAGCGGCGATCGCAAGCTTAACATGGCCGTACTCTTTCTCCCAAACGCTTGAACCACCAAAAACCTCGACGGTGTTGAATTCGTCATACAAGGCGCTTCGTGCAAAGTCATAGTTTGCAAGAAGGTTTCTTGCCGTGGCTTGAAGCTTACCAAAAGGTGTTGTTGTTGCTGGGCCGTCTTGAAAGCGAATCCGGGCGGCGCCGAATAGGTCAACATTTAGTCCGTACTCTGGGTTATTTGCACCTACAATGTTGACGGCTTGTGTGTATTGATCAACATAAGACGTCACCTGTGCAACAACTGTTAGACCGTCTGGATCAATGATATTCTCACCTGCTACCGGCACCGTCCCAGCCTGGATATCATTTTCTGAAAAAGTGGCAAACAAAATGCCTGTGGTTGACGTGATTGAATGCTCTTTATTTAGGGCAAAAGTGCCACCCGGTTTGCCAGCTTGTGTGGTCCGATGTGCAGCATGCGGAGTGTGTTTGAAAAAACGCCTGGAAAAAGAGGCGGTATGATACTCGCTAGGTCAGGCGTGTGGAAGAATTTCTGTGCAAAAAAACAGCAATTTTTGGATGGGCGTCGCGGTTCAGCCCGTTCGTTCCCCCCGCAGGCATACCCAGCCGTCTTTTTCGTCCGCAACCTGCAGGGCGATGCGATCCCGGTAATGATCGCACAGAGTAACCGCCTGGGAGTCCAGTAGCCCTGACAGCAGCAGGGTGCCGCCGGGGCACAGGAACTGCAGCAGGGTGTCTGACAGTTCCAGCAGTGGCCCTGCCAGGATATTGGCAATGACCAGGTCAGCCTTGTGGCTCCACTGACCGAGTGCCGCTTCTCCCGGGAGAGTCACCGGCAGCCTGTCTGCCTGCAGCTTGTTGCGCTCGGCGTTTTCGCGGCTGGCCACCAGGGCCTGGGGGTCGTTGTCCACGCCCAGCGCCCGGCGAGCACCCAGCTTCAGGGCAGCTACGGCGAGGATGCCCGAGCCGCAGCCGTAATCCACCGCGGTCACCCCCTCCAGTCGCATACCGTCGAGCTGCCGTAGGCATAGTTCGGTAGTGGGGTGGGTGCCGGTGCCGAAAGCCAGTCCCGGATCAAGCAGCAGGTTGACCGCGTCGGGTTCGGGGGGTTCCAGCCAGCTGGGGCACACCCACAGGCGCTGTCCGAAGCGCATGGGCCGGTAGTGCTGCATCCACTCGCGCTCCCAGTCCCTGTCCTCGAGTATCTCCACCCGCTGGTTGGTATGGCGCAAGACCTCTTCCGGGAACGCGGCCAGTACCGCGTCCATGTCAAAATCCGCCGGGTACAGGCCGGTGAGGCGGGTCTGTCGCCACAGAGGTGTTTCCCCGACCCCGGGTTCCAACACCGGTTGGTCGGCGTTGTCCTCCATGGTGACCGCCACTGCACCGGTGGCCAGCATCAGGTCTTCCAGGGTTTCCACCGAGCCCGGGTCGGTATCCAGGCGGAGTTGAAGCCAGGTCATGGGCAGTTAGTTCCGAGGTTCAATGGTGCGCAGTGCGCACCCTACGGGAGCTTCGATTCAGGTGGGGTGTGCAATGCGCGCCACAAATCTCGCGAGTCGCCGTAGGGTGCGCTCCGCGCACCGTGAACCCCGCGAAAATTTCCCCCAAGGGCTTGACCCCTGTTATCGCCTACCGTCAATCCTCAAGCTTGCTCTCAAGGTAGTGAATACTAACCCCGCCCGCCTGGAAAGCCCTGTCCAATACCAGCTCCCGGTGCAGCGGCGTATTGGTGCGGATGCCCTCAACCACCAGTTCGTCCAGGGCCTGGCGCATCCGCGCCAGGGCCACCTGACGGCTTTCGCCGAAACTGATGATCTTGGCAATCAGTGAGTCGTAGAAAGGGGGCACGGTGTAGCCGTCGTAGAGGTGTGAGTCCACCCGGATACCCAGCCCGCCGGGGGCGTGGAAGGTAGTGACCTTGCCCGGAGACGGCAGGAAATTCTGCGGGTCCTCGGCGTTGATCCGACACTCGAAGGCGTGGCCGTGGAAGTTGACGTCTTCCTGGGCAAAGGACAGGGGCATACCGCTGGCGACCCGCAGCTGTTCCTTGACGATGTCGATGCCGGTGATCATCTCGGTGACCGGGTGTTCCACCTGCACGCGGGTATTCATCTCGATGAAGTAAAAACCGCCGTCCTCGTACAGGAACTCAAAGGTGCCGGCGCCGCGATATCCGATCTCTATGCAGGCGTTGACGCAGGCCTCGGCTACCTGGTTGCGCAGGTCGTCGGGAATGCCAGGGGCGGGCGCCTCTTCCAGCACTTTCTGGTGGCGGCGCTGCAGCGAACAGTCCCGGTCACCCAGGTGGATCGCGTTGCCCTGGCCATCGGCGATGACCTGGATCTCGACGTGGCGGGGTTTCTGCAGGAACTTTTCCAGGTACACCACGTCGGAGCCAAAGGCGGCCGCTGCCTCGGACTGGGTGACCTGCACCGAGTTGATCAGTGCCGCCTCATTATGCACCACCCGCATCCCGCGGCCGCCGCCACCGGCTGCTGCCTTGACGATGACCGGGAAGCCGATACTCCGGGCGACCTCCAGGGTGCGCTCGTTGTCGTCGGTCAGTGGGCCGTTGGAGCCCGGCACGGTGGGCACACCGGACTTGCGCATGGCCTCGATGGCGGAGACCTTGTCCCCCATCAGGCGTATGGTGTCGGCGGTGGGGCCGATAAAGGTGAAGCCGCTTTTCTCCACCTGGTCGGCGAAATCCGCGTTCTCCGCCAGGAAACCGTAGCCCGGGTGAATGCCACTGGCGTTGGTGACCTCCGCCGCGCTGATGATGGCGGGCACGTTGAGATAGCTCTCGGTGGAGGGGGCCGGGCCGATGCAGACCGACTCGTCCGCCAGCCGCACGTGCATGAGTTCGCGGTCTGCCTGGGAGTGAACGGCGACGGTCCTGATGTCCAGTTCCTTGCAGGCGCGCAGTACGCGCAGGGCGATCTCACCGCGATTGGCGATGAGCACCTTTTCCAACATGGGCATGTCTTGTTCCTCTGCTTGTCGCTGGGGCAGCCGCTGTTACACGATGGAAAACAGGGGTTGGTCGAATTCCACCGGCTCGCCGTTCTCGACCAGGATGGCCTCGATGGTGCCCGCCTTGTCCGCCTCGATCTGGTTCATCATTTTCATTGCCTCGACGATACAGATTACATCGCCGACTTTTACCGTCTGGCCCACTTCCGCAAAGGACGGAGAGGTTGGAGACGGTGCGCGGTAGAAGGTGCCGACCATGGGGGATTTCACCACGTGACCGCTGGTTGCAGGTGCGGCCGCCGGCGCAGGTTCGGGTGCTGCTGCCGGTGCCGCAGCGGGTGCGGGCGCGGGGGCGGCCGGGGGTGGTGGCGCGTAAGCCGCTGGCGCAGGGGCTACTAACGCCTGGGCCGCATTGCGACTGATACGCACGGACTCCTCGCCTTCCTTGATCTCGATTTCATCAATATTGGACTCTTCCAGCAACTCGATCAGTTTCTTTACCTTGCGAATGTCCATAGTGCAGTCTCTTCAGGTGGTGTTATGGCTGTTCAAGAATGGTCAGCGCGGCCTGCAGGGCGAGTTCATAGCCCTGGGCACCCAGCCCGCAGATCACGCCCTGGGCCATGTCAGAAAAATGAGATTGTCGGCGGAATTCCTCTCGGGCGTGAACATTGGACAGGTGAACCTCGATGAAGGGAATATCCACTGCCGCCAACGCGTCCCGCAAGGCGACGCTGGTATGGGTAAAGGCCGCGGGGTTGATCAGGATAAAATTGACTCCCTCGTGCCGGGCGTCCTGGACCCGCTCCACCAGTTCGTATTCGGCGTTGCTCTGCATTGCCAGCAGGTGGTGGCCCTGGTCCCTGGCCTGTTGTTCAAGGCGCTGGTTGATGTCTGCCAGTGTGGCACTGCCATAGATGTCGGGTTCCCGTTCCCCGAGCAGATTCAGGTTGGGCCCGTGTAGAACCAGGATGGTGGCCATTTTGATCGCGCTCCGCGAAGCTCGGCGTTATTTTTCAAAAGTTTGGCGCAATTTTCAGTATCTGTCCACGCATTTTGGTATTTTTTTGAATTTTGGCCGCATATCGCTACAGCTTTGCAGAAGTTAGCAAGTTTTAGGAAGTTGTTGTGATCTCCGGGGCGTATTGCATCTCACTCGACGCCAATGTCTTAACCTGAAGGGATCGTGGAGGGATTCTCGCTGATCATGCGGGCAATTTCGCGCGTTTTGCCGGAAATGTCCGATAATGCCTGCAACACCGCATTTTTGCTCAGAATCTGCGGCAATTTAACCGGGTCCGCCCTCGGGTCGGGTGGGTACAAGAGGTAAAGCGGTATGCCGCTGCGTCCGTGGCGCTCCAGGAAGCGGGCAATATCCGGGTTGTAGTTGGTCCAGTCGGCGATCATGTAGACCACCCCGTTGGACGCGAAGGCCTCGTTGACCTCATCTGAGTTCAGAACGGTGACTTCGTTGGCAATACAGGTGATGCACCAGTCGGCGGTGACATCCACGAACACCGGTCTGCCCGCCGCACGCAGGTCCGCCAGTTGACGCTCAGACCAGGGCACCTTGCCATCGGCCAGCTGTGCCGCATGGGTACCGTTCTCATCCAGCCCGCGCCAGGAGCCCATCGCTACCGCCACCAGTACGAAGCCGGCAGCCAGGCCCCTGCGCCAGCCACCCTGGCGCCACAGCCACAGGGCCAGGGCCAGCATCAGGGCGCCCCCCAGAGCCACCGCCATGGTGTTGACGCCGGTCTGGCGTCCCGCAACCCACAGCAGCCAGATGGCGGTCCCGTAGAGGGGAAAGGCCAGCAGTTGCTTCAGGGTTTCCATCCACGGGCCCGGGGCCGGCATCCATTTGCGCGCGGCACCACTGTAACTGAACAGCATCAGCGGTGCGGCCATGCCCGCCCCCAGGGCAGCGAATACCAGCAGCGCCACCTGCGGGGGCTGGGTGGCGGCGAAACCCAGCGCCGTACCCATGAAGGGCGCGGTACAGGGGCTGGCAACCACCACTGCCAGCACGCCGGTGAAATAGCTGCCACCCAGGCCGTTTTTCGCCGCGAGACCGCTGCCGGTATTCATCAGGCTTCCACCGAATTCCACCAGTCCCGACAGAGACAGGCCCATAGCCACGAACAGGTAAGCCAGTGCAATGACAAAGCCCGGTGATTGCAGTTGGAAGCCCCAGCCGACGGCGCGGCCTGCCTGTTGCAGGAAGATCAGGGCGGCGGCTACCAGTACGAAGCTGGAGATCACCCCGGCGGCATACACCCAGCTGTGAAGGTGCCGGTCGTGGTCCGTGCTGCGGGCGAAGCTCAGGACCTTGAGGGACAGGATGGGAAACACGCAGGGCATCAGGTTGAGGATGGTGCCGCCGATGAAAGCCAGCACCAGCATGTACAGGAGCGCAGCGCCGGCGTCGGCGCCCACTACCGGCGAGGAGCTGTCTGCCGCCCCAGGCATGATCGCGGAGACGGTGCCGGCTTTGAAGTCGACGGCAAAACGCTGTTTCTGTGGCGGGTAGCACAGCCCGGCGTCCGCGCAGCCCTGGGAGGTCACTGAGAGCACCGCCGGGCCGTCGGCCGGGACCTGTGACGGCCGCAACTCCACGTCCGCCTGCTGGTAATAGACCTGGACCTCACCAAAGTATTCGTCGGTGCGCGCAAGGGCCGGGGGCAATTCGGTGTTCAGCTCCAGCGCCTGGCCGCTGCTGTCCTGCAGGGAGAAAGCGAAGCGGTGTTGGTAGAGGTAGTAATCGTCGGCAATCTGCCAGTACAGGCGCAGCCCCTGCTGGTCCAGCACCTCGATCTCCAGCTGGTAGGCCTCCTCCACGGGAAGGAATTCGACTTCAGCCGGGCCGGCGCCAAATCCACCGCCATCGGGAACAGACAGGCCCTGGGCCTGTCCCAGGGTAGTGAGCAGTAACAGCATCGCTGCCAGTACCAGGCGCATGTCGTCTCCTTCGGGTGGGGCGCCCTCAGGGACGCCGCGTCGGTGCAGATTGTACCAAGACTGGCATTGGCGTGCTCTTGCAGGCGAATCCAATCAGGGCGCCTGTCCGCCCCATAGATGGTATAGTGTTATGACGCCCCCAGGGGCAGATAGTTTCCCAGTCGGAGTAGTCAATTGAACAAGCGATGGACGGGCATGGCGGCCGCAGGCCTGCTGTCTGTGGCGGTATCGGCCAGCGAGAGCGGGGCGGTTCTCCTCGAAGACGCCTGGGTCCGGGCCCTGCCTCCCACCCAGAAGGTCACAGCCGCCTACCTCACGGTGAGCAACCCCGGTGATCGTCCGGTGACCATTACCGGCGGCAGTGCGGAGCTGGCGGGTGCCGTGGAGATCCACACCACCCGCGAAATCGAGGGCTATATGCGCATGGAACAACTGCCCCACCTGCACCTGCCCCCCGGTGGCAGCTTGCGACTGGCGCCCGGCGGCACCCACCTGATGCTGCTGCAACTCGAACGCATGCCGGTGGCGGGCGAAACCGCCCTGGTATGCCTGCACCTGGCCTCCGGTAAGGTCGCTTGCACCGAGGCTGCAGTGCGCAAATCCGCCGCGGCCGGGCGGCAGAACAACCAACACCAACACCAACACCATTAACAGTGGAGTCTACAGATGAACGTAGTGACTGAAACCCTGGCCGATTGGCGCGACAACATTGCCGACTTCCTGCC
>JAACFI010000224.1 GCA_009937575.1 Haliea sp. | reverse complement strand
TGGGTCGCGTAAGCGGCGGCAACAGACAGCCAGTTGAACTTGCCATGGTACTCAACACCGTAGGTATCGGTGGAGTTGTTCACCGTCTTGCCAGCCCCGTACGGGCCGTCGTCGTCGATATCCAGGAAGTAGCCGAAAGCGGCCAGCTTGTGGTTCTCGTTCAGCGCGTAGTCGGCGCGAACAAAGAAGTTATCCCCTTCCAGGTCCGCCGGGTTGTCACCGTCGTCCGGGCCGAAGATGCGGTTGATGTTATACACGTAGGAGCCGTCCAGTTTGAGTCCTTCCAGTGGCGCCCAGGTACCGCGGACACCGTCGTAAGTCTGCTCGTTCTGGCGCCAGCCCACGCCACCGACAAAGCGCTGGTTACCATGATTGATGCGCTGGCGGCCACCGGTGCCGTCAAAACTTTCACCGGTGTACTTCAGCCAGATCTGGTTGAGGTCGGTACCGGTCGGGTCGGCAATCACGGGGTACTGGCTATTGCCGTTCTCTGTGGAATTGTAGTTGTCGGAACCAAAGTCCCAGACATTGTCGACTTCGGCAAGGGCGGAAACGCCATTCCAGGAGGCGGACGACAGTGTCAGGCGCGAGCGCAGGGTATTGGCCGACGCGGTACGGTTCTTGCTGTCCTGGTCCACATTTTCGTAGCGATAGCGGAAATCCAGGTTCGCCTTGCCCTTGGTCGCCATCTCAGTCAACGTGTCGACAGAATTATCTTCTGCCTGCACCGCGCCCGTAGCGCATAGCAGCATGGGAAGGATGTAGCAGCTTCTTGCCAGATGTTTCATGATGATAATGCTCCTTTGTAGGTCTGGGGGCCTTAAGTCACCGCTTATGAATGCGGGATCGTAAAACGTGGACAATGTCGGATGTCCCGAACACTGCTTCGCGAGGCCCTATATACCACTTATCCTCAGGTCAGCGTCACCCTCAGCGCGGATGGTAGGTCACGAGGACTTACAACGCTGTGGAAAATATGGGAAATCACTGGTAAATACTCCGCTGTTCCCCCGCAAATATTGATGGTAAGGACAGGCATCCCAACAACCCGATTTCAATAACAAAGGATAATTCAGGCAGCCATGGGGCGGCCTTGACCTCGATCATGGTTTGCCGGACTGCAAAATGCCAACTATTCACATAATTGGTTGGGGGCAGTCACTCAATTTCGGCGAATCTCCGCAAAATGCGGTCGATCTAAGGCAACTGTCTTCTGTTTCAGAGCAGTTTTGCCAGGGGAAATTCCTGTCCCCCGCTGCGGTGGCTGGCGTGGGCGACGAGCAACTCGGCAGTTGCCAGGGCATCCAGCAGGGCGTTGTGGGCGGGGTACGGCGGCAGGTTGTAGCGGTCACGGCAGGCCTGCAGACGCAGGTCGCCAGACTTGATGGGTGTGTCCCTGCGCTGCAGCAGGGCCTGCTCCTGCAACAGGGTATCGACCCAGGGCATCAGGATCGGCGCGTCGAACTCACGGCGACTGACACCGTTGAGAAAGGCCATATCCAGGCTGGCGTTGTGAAAAACCAGCACCTTGCCCGCTGCAGCATCCAGGAATCGTTGTAAAACCTCGGCTCGCGTGTCCGCCTCACTCAGTTCGCAGTCCCGCAGGTTGTGTATCGTGGCGCTCTGGCCCACCGATTTTTCTGCCTTGATCAGGTAATGGCGGGCGCTCTCCAGCGGAATCGCGCCGTTCTCTACCTCTACCCAGCCGACACTCAATAACTCCCCTTCATTGATGTCCAGAGACGACATTTCGGCGTCGACGACCAGGAAAGAAACCCGGCGCCAGTCTCTCGAAGTGGACGGCAAGGGCGCTTGCCAGCTTTGCTGCAGCGCTGTCCCGGCCACCCGCCGCGCGTACAGGCGACGGCGCAACTGCAGTTTCCACATCAACCCAGTCCCGCGCGGTAGGTCTGTCGAACTGCTGACTGGGCCTCATCGATAATGGTAAACGCGTCACGCAATTGCTCCTTCGCCATTTTTGGCAAATCACGGGGGTTGAGGAAATTGGATATTTTTTCACCGCGCAGGATCTGCTCGCACTGGTGCTTGATACGCTGGTGCTGGATAAAGTGCAGGGCATCCGCGAGGTTGCGGCTGTCGACAATGGTCATGTGCTTGTCCGCCGCCAGGGCGCGCAGGCGCTCGTCGGTATTTACCGCGGGAATTTTATGCGCCAGGGCATGCAGGCGCACGATTTCAGTCACCGGTAAAACACCCCGTTTTTTCAGGTCCAGGGAATCCCGGTGCTCACCGTCACGGTCTACCACGAAGCGGCGGAAAATCCCCAGTGGCGGTTTACTGTCCAGGGCATTGGCGGCCAGGGCTGCCAGGAAGATGGAATTCTTCGAGGCCTGCTTGAGCATGGTTTTCTGCAGCTTATCGCACAGGCGGGAACTGCCGTACACACAGCGGATATCAAAAAAGATGCTGACCCGCATCACCGCATCCGGTGTGGGCGACGTGGCCCAGCGACGCACCGTGTCCTGCCACGCCTCCAGGGGCTGGCGCCACTGGTCGGTCTTGGCCATGATGTCGCCGGGGCAGTAGATGTAACCGCACTCATTGAGGCCATCACAGACAAATTCGGCGAGATCCTGGTACCAGGGCAGGTGTTCCTCCCGCACCTCGTTGGAGATGATCATGCCGTTATCCTGGTCGGCGCCCAGCAACTGCTCGCTCCGGGCCTGGGAGCCGAACCCCGCCCAACACCAGGGCACCGGCGCAGGACCCAGTTTTTCCTCTGCCAGCTGTATCAGGCGCACGGTGATGGCGTCTGAAATCGCGGTAAGAATCTGGCTGACCTGTTGCGCGCGCATGCCTGAGTTGACCCACTGCACCATCAGGTTGGCCATGCCGGATACAAGGTCATTTATCGCCCCCACGTCTTTCTGGCGGGAAATGTGTTGCACCAGGTAGACCGGGTCGTCCTGCTTGGCCAGGATCAGGTCTGAAGCAGTGACGATACCAGCCAGTCGGCCATCCGCCATTACCGGCAGGTGATGATAGCCGCGCTGTGTCATACGCAGGGTGGTACCGAATACCGTGTCGCCTGCCTGTATGGTTTCCGGGTCCGGGGTCATGATTTCGCGAATGGGCGTGTCGAAGGGCAGAGCCCTGGCCACGAATCGGGTGCGCAGGTCCCGATCGGTAACAATGCCCCGGAGCTTGTCGCCCTCCAGGATAAAGGCCGAAGAGACCCGGCGCTCCGCCATGGTCTGGGCAACCTGTTGCACCGTGTCTTCCGTCCCCACTGTCAGCAGGCCCGTACTCATAACCGTGCGCACCTCCTGCATCATGGTATTGGGCTCGGGCTGGTATCGCGCAGCCCGCCGCAGGCGACGGCTGCGCTGGCCGCTGAAATAGCGATCGAACTTGCGATTGTTTTCCCGCAACTGACGGTAAGCGGCATCGGGCAGCAGGTAACAGAGGGCATCCTCGATCACCGTGGCCTGCACTTCTCCACGCTCGGCGTTGAGGCCACCGATATGGAAGCTCTCCCCCTCTCCCAGGCGATCCAGCAACTTGTTGTCACTGTCGCGGATCTCAACTGCCCCACTGCGGACAACGCGCAGGCCCTTCTCGAGGGTATCCCGGTTGAAGACCTGGCTGCGTGGGTAATACTGCACCACGATCCGGTCCACCGTGCCGTACAGCACATCCATCGGCAGTTCGTTGAATGGCAGGGTCTGCTGTAGAAACTCCGCTACAGGCGCCAGTTCAGGCGACAGTTGACGCGGTAATTCACCGTCTCCGCGCCGGGTGGACTCGGGGGGTGGCTGATCGTTCATCGCTGCGCCGGGCCGTCCCCGGGCTGGAGGAAAGCCGTCGATGCGTCGGCGAAGTAGGAGCTGCCGTCAGCTCCCGCCACCAGGCGGATACGCTGCTCGGCGGTCGGTGTGGTACCCAGGGTGATACGCCACTCCAGGCCCTGCCCGTCAGTCGCGCGCATACCCGAGGGGGGTTGTTCAATGTCCGGACGCGCCACCGATAACACCACCCCTTCAAGCGGGTGCGAGGCCGACAGCACCATCTGCTGGCCGGCGGGCCCGTCCTGCAGCGACAGCCTGAGTTTGAAGTTCTCATTCTGCAGGTCGCAGCTGCCACTGGGGTAGCGGCAATTGCTTTTCTCCACCAGCCGATAGGTCTGCCCGGCCTTCGCCGGCGCGGCCTTCTCGCCTGCCAGGTTACCCACCGCAATCCACGCCAGTATGGCGAGTATGGGGGCAACGATCATGGCGACGATTATGTGTTTGTTGGTGAACATAATTCAGAATCCGTATTCAGGTGACGGTGCGTGGTCGTGATTTGTGGTGCGCGGAGCGCACCCTACCTTCATCGGGTACCATCTTACCTTGCACCACCCCGAAACGAAAAAAGGAGGCACCGCAAGCGGCGCCTCCTGTGAATGGACCATGGATCCTAGTGGTCATACGCTGCCGTGGCACCTACCGGTACACGGATATGCTCGACCAGTTCCTGCACTTCCTGCGGCGGTGCAGCGGTCACCTTGGACACACCGAAGGCCACAGCGAAGTTCACGATGGCACCCACCACGCCGAAGGCATTGGGTTCGATGCCCATGAACCAGTTGGCCGGGGTGTCACCCAGGAACGCAGTGCCCGGGATGAAGAAGATGCCCTTGTGCTGGAACACGTAGAACAGGGTGACGCCGATACCCGATACCATTCCCGCGATAGCACCTTCCTTGGTAACGATCTTGGAGAAGATACCCATCATCAGGGCGGGGAAGATCGAGGAGGCAGCCAGACCAAATGCCAGGGCCACCGTACCTGCTGCAAACCCCGGTGGATTCAGCCCCAGGTAACCGGCCACCGCGATGGCGAAGGCCATGGCAATCCGGCTCGCCATCAGCTCGGTCTTCTCGGTGATGTTCGGCGTGAAGATACCCTTCATCAGGTCGTGGGAGATCGCCGAGGCAATCGCCAGCAACAGTCCTGCCGCGGTGGACAATGCAGCAGCCAGACCACCGGCAGCCACCAGCGCGATCACCCAGTTGGGGAGCTTGGCAATTTCCGGGTTAGCCAACACCATGATGTCATTGTCGATCTTGACCATCTCGTTGGTTTCTTTGTCTGCAGAGTACTGGATCCGACCGTCACCGTTCTTGTCTTCAAACTTCAGCAGACCCGTCTTTTCCCAGTTCTGGAACCACACCGGGCGCTCTTCTATCACCAGGCCCTGGCCGTCGTCACCACTGAGGGTGTCAATCAGGTTCAGCCGAGCCATGCCAGCTACCGCAGGGGCAGTGGTGTAGAGGATCGCGATGAACACCAGTGCCCAACCGGCTGAGGAGCGCGCATCCCTTACCTTGGGTACGGTAAAGAAGCGGATGATCACGTGGGGCAGACCCGCCGTACCGATCATCAGTGACATGGTGTAGGCGAACATGTTGATGCTGCTCAAGCGCACGTTTGTCGTGTACTCCTTGAAGCCCAAATCAGTGACCACCATGTCCAGTTTGTCCAGCAGGTAAACATCAGTGCCGATCAAGGTGCTTCCCAGGCCTAACTGTGGCAGCGGGTTGCCTGTCAGCTGCAGGCTAATGAAAATCGCAGGAATGGTGTAAGCCAGGATCAACACGCAATACTGGGCAATCTGGGTGTAGGTAATACCCTTCATGCCACCGAGTACCGCGTAGAAGAACACAATAGTCATACCCACATACAGGCCGGTATCGTAGTCAACTTCCAGGAAGCGGGAAAAGGCCACGCCAACACCTTTCATCTGACCTATGACGTAGGTCACAGAGCAAATGATCAGGCAGATTACCGCCACTGCGCGTGCCGACCTGGAGTAGAACCGGTCACCGATAAACTCAGGTACGGTGAACTTACCGTACTTGCGCAGGTAGGGTGCGAGCAGCATGGCGAGGATCACGTAACCCCCGGTCCAGCCCATGAGAAATACCGAGCCGCCGAAGCCACCGTAACTCAAGGCAATGAGCCCCGCCATCGAGATAAATGACGCCGCCGACATCCAGTCCGCTGCAGTCGCCATCCCGTTCTGTACCGGATGTATGCCGCCACCGGCGACGTAAAAATCCTTCGTGGAGCCCGCGCGGGCCCAGAAGGCAATTCCAATGTAGAGGGCAAAGGTGGCGCCCACTACGATATACGTTAGTGTTTGCAGATCCATGACGCTGTCTCCCTACTCTTCTTCGACGCCGAACTCGCGGTCCAGGTCGCCCATCTTTTTCGCGTAGTAGAAAATCAATCCAACAAACACATAGATTGAACCCTGTTGGGCAAACCAGAAGCCCAGCTTGTAACCGCCGATTTGGATCTGGTTAAGCACATCCGCCAGAATAATGCCGCAGCCGTAACTGACGACGAACCAGATCACCAGGCACCTGATCATAAGGCTCAGGTTACGGCGCCAGTACTCCTGCGCTTGCTGTTCGTTCAGTGGGGACATCACACACCTCCTTCGGTGTTGTTATCGTTACAGTCAACCCGACTATACGCCGGGTGGCTGCAACTGGCTTTTAGACCTTGGTCTAGGACCCTGTCAGAATGCATACTTGACGGCCAACTGGACACGGCTCATATCGCCGTCGCGCCCGTCTTCCAGTTCCTTGGTCGCGTAGAGTATCTCGCCACCAAGCGACAGCTTGGGCGCCCGCAACCAGTTAAGATTGGCATGAACAGACTGGTACTCTTCCGCCAGCCCGTTGGCGCCGGCAAAATCGTTGGTTCCGGGGTTATCGGCACCCGCCATGGAGATAGACAGGGTACTGCGCCACTTCGGAGACCAGAAATGCCGGTAGGCCAGCGTCGCGCCACACTGGTCGAAGGTATCTATGTCCCCATTTGCCTCCACGTAGCCATCGTTGAATGCATTCAGGCCCATGTAACGCCCGATGGCATCACCGTAGTTGAACATGAAGCGCAGGTCATCCTGGCCAAAGATCCACTTGCCGGCAAGGCTGAGCGCATAGCCGAACTGGTCATCATTGTCACCTTCAAGCGCCAGGCTGCTGCGATCCTCGTAACTGATGTTACGACCCATGCCTGCAATCGACCAGCCCAGGTTGCCCCACTTGCCGTTGTAGCGTGCGATCAGGTCAGGGATGTCGTTACCGTCCTCGTAGACCGTATTGCCGCTGGCGTCGTTAAGCCGGGTCGCCGGATTCTCCACGGCCAGCTGCAGGCCACCGATGGTCCAGCGAATCTGCGGCTGGCGTACGAAGACGGTGCCGGTCGGGCCTATGAAGTCCAGTAAGTCGGGCAGCGCGCCCACGTTGAAGAACGTCGACCAGCTCTGCCCGGCGAATATCGAACTGTTCTCGCCGTAATCCCACTTCACGAAAGCGTGGCGCAGGCGAGAACTCCAGGAATTGGAAATCCGCTCGTCACCCTGCCCGCTCAGCACGAAATCCAGCTCG
>JAACFI010000223.1 GCA_009937575.1 Haliea sp. | reverse complement strand
TATTCATCGACCGCTACATGGGGGTCTACGATGGTGGCTGGGATGAATTGCGGGAGCAGCGCAGGGCGCGGGCGATTGAGCTAGGCATTTTGCCCGAGGGCATTGGCATGGAGCGCATGGCGACCACCGACGACTGGCAGGCGCTGGACGCGGACCAGCGTCGCTACCAGGCCAAGCGCATGGCGGTATACGCGGCGATGGTCGAGGCCATGGACTATCACCTCGGGCGCCTGGTGGATTTTCTAAAGCAGCGCGACCAATACGACAACACGATTATCATCTTTACCTCGGACAACGGCGCCGAGGCCAGTGGCCCGGCTGATCATGAATCCTTTATGGGTAGCCGTGGGCCACAGGCACTTGGCTATCACACAGACTACGAGCGCCTGGGTCTAAAGGGCAGTTACAACACCATCAGCCCCAGTTTCGCCAGCGCCGCGGTCAGTCCACTGGCCTTTTACAAGTTTTATGCAGGGGAGGGCGGTATGCGGGTGCCGCTGATTGTGGCGGGGGCGGTGCTGCCGATGCAGGGTGTGCTCAATCATGCCTTTTCCTTTGTCACCGATATCACGCCCACGGTACTGTCTTTTGCCGGCGTGGAGGCGCCCGGCGTGGAGGCGCCCGGCGTGGAGGCGCCCGGCGCGCGCTTTGCCGGCCGGCCGGTAGCGCCAATGACAGGTCGCGACCTGCGGCCGCTGCTGTCAGGAGAGTCCGAACGCGTATATGGCCCGGACGACGCGGTGGGCTACGAACTGGCGGGGCAAGCGGTGCTGTTCCAGGGGGACTATAAACTGGTGCTCGTGCGGGCCTATCCTGGCGATAACCAATGGCACCTTTTCAATATCGTAGAAGACCCCGGTGAAACGGTGGACCTGTCTTCCACAGAGCCCGCGCGCCTGCAGCGTATGCTGTCAGCCTACCAGCGCTATGCGCGCGACAACGAGGTACTACCGGTACCAGCGGGTTACAATCACCTGGGGCAAGTGGTTCTCAATACACTATACCTGCGAGCGCGGACACCGGTGTTGGTCGCGCTGCTCACTATGCTTGTTCTGCTGCCATTCCTGGTTGCATATCGCATGAAACGGACAGAGACCTGATATGACCGAAATACACAAGCTTTATGCGATCACCCATTCCCTGTATTCCGGGCGGGCGCGTAGTTACCTGATCAAGCAGGGTATTCCCTTTGAGGAACTGTCCACCGGCCACGAGAGTTTCAAGGCGGATGTCCTGCCCAAGGGCAAGCTGCCGACCATACCCACGCTGGTGACGCCGGAGGGCGAGGTCATTCGCGACGGGGCCGCCATCATCGAGCATTTTGAGTCGGCCAATGATCGACCCTGCCTGCCACCTGGACCGAAACAACAGATTGTCAGTGCCCTGTTCGACGTGATCGGTACTGATGGGCTGCTGCGCCCGGCCATGCACTACCGCTGGAATTTTCCCGGGGATAACCTGGATTTTATTCGCTACCACTTCTTGCACTCCCAGCGGGACTTACCCCAGCGCGAAGAAAAGACCGAAGCGATGATGGATCGGATGCGCCACGCTGCCATGATTTTCGGTGTGACTGACGAGACCAGAGACCTTGTTGAGAGCTTGTACCTGGAATACCTCGATGCCCTGAATAAGCACTTTGAGCATTACCCCTACCTGTTGGGTTGGCGGCCATGTATTGGTGACTTTGGTCTGCTGGCGCCAATGTATGCGCACCTGGGGCGCGACCCCCATCCCGTCCGATTGATGCAGCAGCGCGCGACCCGCGTCTATCGCTGGGTAGAGCGGATGAATCGCGCCGACCAGGATGCGCCCGAATATTTCAATGCCGGGACTGAGTTCCTGGCGGAGGACGAGGTGCCGGAGACGCTGCTGGCGGTGTTGCGGGTGCTCGCGGAGGACTTCGTGCCGGAAGGCCGCGCCGCGGCGCAGCACATCAATGCCTGGCTGGCCGAGAACCAGCCCGAGCCCGGCGCGCCTGCGGTCGGGCGCCTTGCAATGGCGATGGGAACGGCCGAGTTCACTTTGCGCGGTAAAACGATTGTGGCGCTGGCCCAACCCTATCGGTTCTTCCTGTTGCAGCGCGTGCAGGCCATCTATGAGTCTCTCGATCCGTCGGACAAGTCCAGTGTCGACGAGATGCTCGCGTCCTGCGGCATGTCCGACCTGCTGGAGATTAAGCTCGATCGTCGCATGGGCCGATCAGACAACCTGGAAGTCTGGCTGTAATCGGAAATAGGGGACAGACCACGATTTCTGCGAGAAAATGGTGGTCTGTCCCCTATTTATTTCGGATGAGCCATGAGTCAGACAAGAGTTTACCGCCAGCAGAAATTTGTCCGGCCAGCCGGCGCAACTGAAATACTGTTGGTCCGTCATGGTGAGTCCAGGCCTGCCACTGAAGATCACCCGTTTCCACTCGTTAATGGCCAGGGTGACCCGGAGCTTGCCGACATCGGGCGGGATCAGGCGGAGAAACTGGCCGAGCGCCTCGCCAACCAGGTCGTAGATGCGGTTTATGTGACCAATCTGCGGCGTACCCACGAAACTGCTGCGCCACTGTGTAAGATCAAGGGCCTGGTCCCCGCTGTGGTGGAAGACTTACGAGAGGTTAATCTTGGCGAGTGGGAGGGCGGACTGTTTCGGATAAAAGCGCATCAGAATCATCCCAGAATTGTCGAGATGCGCGAGCAACAGGAGTGGGGAAAGATTCCCGGTGGCGAAAGCAACGCGGAGCTGGACGCGCGGGTTGCCCGGGGGCTGAACAGCATCATTGAAAAACATCCGGACCAGGTGGTGATGGTTGTCGTACACGGCGGCGTGATTGGCAGTGTGCTGTCACAAGCCACCAATTCTGAGCCGTTTGCTTTTGTCGGAGCTGATAATGGTTCTATCAGCCATCTGGTTGCATTCCAGGGGCGCTTAAGCGTCAGGCGCTTTAATGACACCAGTCATTTGTCCGCAGCGATCAGTGCGGAAGTTTCGATGCCAACCTGAAATCGTGCAGACCGGGAAATGGTGGTCTGTCCCCGATTTTCCATAAAAAAAGGCATAGCCCGCAGGAGCTATGCCTCAAAAGGTGAGAACGCCCGTGTCAGTGCAGCGCTCCGTCCCTGGATGGTTCAGAAGTCATAGCGCAGGGTTGCGCCGTAGGTTCTCGGTGGGGCGAGGAAATAAGCGTCCATGCCCGTAATGAAGAAGGTCGAGGCCGTCTGGCTGGCGTACTCTTCGTCGGTCAGGTTCTTGCCCCAGACCGAGACGTTCCAGTTGTCGTTGCGCCAGCCCAGCTTGGTGTTGACCAGGTTCCTGTCGTCAAAGTCTGAATCCCTCAGCTCATCCGCCGTGGCCACGTTGGTACTGTGGTCGTCCATGTAGCTGTAGTCGGTGCGCCAGTAAATGCCGCCGTCACCGAGGGGAAATACCAGGGTTGCCGCCAGGTTGCCGCTGTAATCCGCGGTGAAGGGCAGCTCGGCGCCGTCCTCTGGGCCATCGGTGATCTCGTACTTGTGCATGTACAGCAGTCCGGCACTCAATGTCAGGTTTGGCAGCGGCAGGGCCTCCAGTTGGAAATCCAGTCCGGAAGTCTCCACTTCCGCCTCGTTGGATACGAATGTGCCCAGGCCGGTTTCGAGCTGCCGCTGTGCCTGATAGTCGTCAATCTCAGTGTAGAAAGCAGCGGCATTGATGCGCAGCCGGGCATCCAGCAGTGTGGATTTGAGACCCAACTCGTAGGTCAGCGTCTCCTCATCATCAAACTCCCGCTCATCTACGGCGCCATTCGACGTCTGGAAACCACCCGATTTGGTGCCGGTGGCGGCGCTGGCGTAAATCATGCTGTCATCGCCGATATCCATGGCGGCGCGAACCATCCAGTCCACGTTGTCCGTGCTGCGGTCCAGGTTGGCGTCGATGGGGGTGGATACGGAATCGAGGAACGACCGGCCCAGTAGTTGATTAGACAGTGCGGTGGAGTTGGTCTCGCTGAACAGGTCCGACTCCTTTTCTTCGTCGCTCCAGCGCAGGCCGCCGGTGACATGCCAGATATCCCCGATGTGCCAGGTGGCCTGGCTGAAAATGGCTATGGTGTCGGTGTCCTGCTTATAGTCCACAACCAGGTTGTCACCGGGCTGGGCGATAAAACCAATATTTCCCGGAGGAATGGGAGCCTCGGGTGGGAACGTCTGCTGGTTGCCGATGGTTTCGAAGTCCTCGCCAATAAAGACGAAGGGATTGCTGCCACCGCGCTTGGTGGTCTGCTCGTAATAGAACAACCCTACCATGTAGTCGACGTTGTCACCGGCCGAAGCGCTCAAACGCAATTCCTGGGAGAAGCTGTCGCCGGAAAATTCGTCGTTGCGCACGGAAAGGACATCGAGCTGTGAACGGTCGGCATCCTGGGTCACGCTGTAGTCGTAATCGTTCCAGGCTGTGATGGATTTGATTTCACCCCAGCCGATGTCGTAGTCGATGGTCATCGACAACAGGTCTGATTCCATGTCGAAACTGTTGTCGACACCGGGGGCCACGTCATAGTCATAGGGATCATTTTTGTCCGGGCGGAATCCCTGGGCAACCAGCTCATTGTTCACTGACTCACTCTGTATCGCATCCGCTGCGCAGCAAGTGGTATCTCGGTCGATATGGCTGCCGCTGAGCAGTATGCTCAGGACATCCGTGGGCTCCCAGAGCAGCTTGCCCTGAATATTCCAGTCATCGGCGTCGTTGAGGTCGTCCCCGGCGCTGTTGTCATAGTAACCGTCGCGGTTATGGATATTTCCTGACAGCCTGTACGCCAGGGTATCTGTCAGCGGTCCCGAAGCAGATGCGGTTAGGCGGTACATACTGTAATCGCCGGCGGAGGCCTCCACGTAGCCTTCGAACTCGTCGATATTGGGCTTCTTGGTGATGACGCTGATGGCGCCGGCGTTGGTGTTCTTGCCGTACAGCGTGCCCTGGGGCCCCTGCAGTACTTCAATGCGCTCGATATCGGTGAGATCCGCCATGCCAAGGCCGGTGCGGCCAAAGAAAACCCCGTCGACGAACAGGCCGACGGAGGGCTCCAGCGCCGGATCGGTCTGCGCCGTGCCGATACCGCGGATGGTCATGCGGGCATTGAACGGGCTCTGGTTAACGTTGATGTTGAGGGCGGGCGTCATGATGGCCAGGTCACCTGCGTTATTGATGCCCGCCTCCTGGATGGTTTCAGAGTTGAAGGCGTTTACCGCAACCGGGATATCCTGCAGGCTCTCCGCGCGCTTGGTGGCGGTCACTATCACTTCTTCCAGGACGCCGGTTTGGGCAAAAGCTCCCGTGCCATAGATTGCAAGGACGAGGGCAGAGGCAAGGGGTTTCATTTTGTTCATTGCGGTGCTCCTTTTAACTTTTAAGAATTATATTGATATGACACAAAATATGACATAATCTACTGGCACACAATATGTTAATATTTATAAAAAGGCAAGCCCTATCACGAATTAGCGCCGCAGGAATGCACAGCGGCGCTATTAGACCCCAAGGAGAATTATCAGAATATGGAATTCAAACGTACACCCGACGAGCGCTTCCACGGCCTGGTCGACTACCCTTTTCAGCCCCACTACCTGCAGGTAGACGACACCGAGGGGGGAGAGTTGCGCATCCACTACCTGGACGAGGGGCCATCCGACGGCGACGTGGTGCTGTTACTGCATGGCCAGCCCGCCTGGAGCTACCTGTACCGCTACATGATCCCGCCGCTGGTGGAGGCTGGCTTCAGGGTGATCGCGCCCGACCTGGTTGGCTTTGGTCGGTCGGACAAACCCACCCAAACCGAGGACTACACCTACGCCCGCCATGTGGCCTGGATGAGCGGCTGGCTGACCCAGTTGGATCTCAGCGACATCACCGTGTTTTTGCAGGACTGGGGCAGCCTTATCGGCCTGCGGCTGGTGGCGGCTTTCCCGGAGCGCTTTGCCGGGGTGGTATTGGCTAATGGAGGGCTGCCGACGGGGCCAATTCCCGAGGGCTTTTCAGCGCCCTTGAAGGAGGCCTATAAAACATTACCGGTTGTTAAGGCGGAGGAATTGGAAGCGCGGTTCCGTGATCGGTCCGGCGTGCCGGGCATGCTCTATTGGCGTAAGTTCTGCGCCGAAAGCCCCGAAATATTGCGCCCCGGCGACGCGGTAATCGACAGGGTGGGTAATTCAATAGTCATCACTGACGACGAGAAAGCGGCCTTTAATGCCCCTTATCCCGATGAGTCCTATCTGGCTGGGGCGCGACGCTTCCCTTCGCTGGTGCCCTTATTCCCCGATGATGCAGAAGTCGCGGAGAACAAGGCCGCCTGGGAAGTGCTCAAACAGTTTGATAAGCCTTTCATGTGTGCCTTTTCCGATGACGATCCGGTGACCGCCGGAGGCGACAAGGCATTCCTCGACCGCGTACCCGGTTGTAAGGGCGTTGAGCACCGAACCATCACCTCCGCAGGGCATTTCTTGCAGCACGAACAGCCGCAGCAGTGTGTGCAGGCAATATTGGATCTCAAAAGGGGGACAGACCACGTTTAAAGGATTTAAACGTGGTCTGTCCCCAAATAAATAGGAGTTAATCATGGATATCAGGTTTACTGACGAGGAAATCGCCTTCCAGGCGGAGGTTCAACAGTTTTTTGCCAATGTGATGGATGATGAGTTAAAGGCTAAGTTACACGGCGTCGAAGCCTCGCCCGATCTCAAAGAGGGGATGATTGAATACCAGCGCCGCCTCAACGCCAAGGGCTGGATGGCACCCGGCTGGCCGGTTGAGTACGGTGGCAAGGACTGGAGTATGACCCAGCACTTCATTTTCAATGCCGAGCGCGGCAAGGCGGGGGCACCTGCACCTATTCCCTTCGGCGTGACCATGGTGGCCCCCGTTATATACACCTATGGCACTGATGAGCAGAAGGCGCGCTTTCTGCCGCGTATCCTCAACAGCGATGACTGGTGGTGCCAGGGCTATTCCGAGCCCGGCGCGGGTTCCGACCTCGCTTCACTGCAGTGCAAGGCGGAGCGCGATGGTGACGACTACGTGATCAACGGCAGCAAGATCTGGACATCCTTCGCCCAGGCTGCCGACTGGATATTCTGCCTGGTGCGCACCGACAACAGCGGCCGCAAGCAGGATGGCATCAGTTTTCTGCTGATCGACATGACGACCCCCGGTGTGACCGTAAGCCCTATTGAAACGATCGACGGTATTTATCACCTGAATGAGGTTCACTTCGATAATGCCCGGGTGCCGGTGGAAAACCGTATTGGCGAAGAGGGCAAGGGTTGGACCTATGCCAAGTCACTGTTGGTGCACGAGCGCCTGTCCATTGCCGAAGTCGCCGATTCGAAACGCAACCTTGAGCAGTTGCGTGAGTTGGCCCGTGCGGAAGTAAACGGCGGCCAGCCCCTGTTGCAGGACCCGGTATTCGCCAAGCGCCTGGC
>JAACFI010000222.1 GCA_009937575.1 Haliea sp. | reverse complement strand
ACTTCGCTCCAGGGCAGGTGCCACACGGCCAGCCGGGGCAGGGCGCCGATGGCCTCGCCGTTGAGTTTCCACCAGGTGTCGGTGCTCTTGCCGAAGGCGTAGACGCTGACCCGGCGGGCCCGGCCGCAGGCCTTACGCAGGCGCGGCTCTTCCGGTTGCCCCACTTCGATCCAGTGTTCGATCTCGCCGCTGTCGCTGTGCTGCCACAGGTCCGGCTCTTCAGCGGTGGACAGCCCGCGGGTGAATTCCAGGCCGCGATCGGCGTTCAGGCAGTAGGCCAGCAGGCGCGCCGCCATGCGTTCCAGGGTCTCCGAGGGATGCCGGGCCAGGGTCAGTGCCAGGCTGTCGTAGTGATTGCGGTCGCTGTCGGCCAGTTCGACCTGGGCCTTGTAAATGGTGGGTTTTAGTGCCACGGGGGTCTCGCATGGTAGTGGGGGCGCCATTATAACGGGTACGGTGCATCGTACGACCACCGATTCGATGGTGCGCGGAGCGCACCCTACGTCAATTCGAAGAGCGATCAAAGGTAGGGTGCGCAATGCGCACCATAGGATCGACGAAGTAAGGTCCACGATGGTCCAAGGATTTGTGCCGCGGGGCAGTTCCTCGCAGGAAGGGCTTTTTCCCGCCGTCTGCCCTGATATTCTGGAGCCATAGCCTGACAATCCGGAGTTCGTCTTGAGCAACGATCCCTATATCCTGATTACCGCCGACACCCACGCCGGGGGCAGTCACGCCCAGTACCGGGAGTACCTGGACCCCCAGTACCGGGAGGCCTTCGACGAGTGGCGCGGCGGCTACCGCAACCCCTCCCAGGAACACTACGGCAGCAAGAAGCTGCGCAACTGGGACCTGGAAATCCGCAGCAGTGACCAGAACAGCCAGGGCGTGGTGGGGGAGGTTGTCTACCCCAACACGGTGCCACCGTTTTTCGCCAAGAGCATTGTCACCGCCCAGCCGCCAAAGCCTGAGCACTACGAGAAGGCCCTGGCGGGCATCCGCGCCCACAACCGCTGGCTGAAGGATTTCTGCGATGAAGACCCGGTACGCCGGGCGGGGGTGGGGCTGATCCTGCCCAACGATATCGACGAGGCGATCAAGGACGTGCAGTGGATCGCCGAGGCCGGCCTGCGCGGGGGCGTGCTGCTGCCGCTGGTTCCCGAGGACTGTACCTGGTTGAAACCCCTGTACCACCCGGACTGGGAGCCCCTGTATGCCGCCATACAGGACTGCGGCCTGGTAATGAACCAGCACTCTGGCCAGGGCCTGCCGGATTACGGCACCGGACCGGTGGCGGAGGCCCTGTGGATCTCCGAGGTGCCCTTCTATTGCAAGCGCGGCTACAGTCACCTGCTGATGAGCGGTGTGTTCGAGCGCTACCCTAAACTGAAGTACATCCTCACCGAGTCGGGCTGTTCCTGGGCGCCGGATATGCTGCGCAGCCTGGACCGCATCCACTACGGCATCAAGGCCGGTGCCATCGGCGAGATGGACTACTCGAAGATGGAGTGGGTGCTGAATGAGCCTCCCAGTTTCTACGCCCGGCGCAACTGCTACTACGGCGCCAGTTTCCCCAGTCTGTCAGAACTGGACGGGCGCGAGGAGGTCGGCCTGGAGCAGATCTGCTGGGGCAACGACTATCCCCATTACGAGGGCACGTTCCCCTATAACCTGGAATCCCTGCAGCTGACCTTCGGCCATATCCCTGACCGGGAACGGCGTATGATCCTGGGGGAGAACGCGGCGAAACTCTACAACTTCGACCTGGAGGCGCTCAAGCCACTGGCGGTCGAGCACGGTCCCACCCCGCAGCAGGTGGAGACGCCCCTGGCAGACATACCTCGGGACAGCGGTTGTTACCTTTTCCAGAACGCCCTGCGGGCCGAGGCCGTTTAGCAGCTGTCAGCCAAGGCCGAGGTTCTCTTCGGCATGGGCTGCGAAACCGGCCCCTGCCTGGGCGTAGAGGTTGAAGGCGGAAACGCCCATCTCTTCCAGTTCTTCCGCCTCCTCGCGGAAACGCACCACCGCTGCGATCCCTCCGCGGTATCCCATCCCCTGTAACAGTCGCACCACCAGCAGGTTTTCCTGGTGGTTGGTAAGGGCCAGCATGACCAACTCCAGCTCTTCCAGGTTGACGCTGTGCCAGAAGTCGGGGTCCGAGGCATCTGCTGCGGCAACCCGGCGGTGCTGCAATCTGTGCTCGTGGAGCTTGCGGTCGTTTTCGTCGATACCCAGTACGTCGCGGCCGTAACGTTCGGCGCTGGCCTCATAGGCGCCCGTGCCGATGTTGCCCATTCCCAGGATCATGACCCTGACCCCGGAAGTATCCGGGTGGCGCTCCTGTGTGCGCCGGGTTTCGAAACGCTGGATCCTGGGGCGCCAGCGCTGGTACAGGGCGTGGGACTGTTTGTTGATCATGGAAGACAACAGGAAACTGATGGCGATGGACAGGGACAGGGCGCTGGTCCACTCGCTGTCGACCCAGCCGGTCTGCGCCGCCACCGCGATCACGATCAGGCCGAACTCGCTGTAATTGCCCAGCGACAGGGCGCCTAGCAGGGCAGTGCGGGGCGGTGTGTGCAGGCGCGCCATCAGCTGGAAGTAGACCAGCGGCTTGAATACCACAACAAGCCCCAGGGCCACTGACAGGGCCACCAACTCTCCCCTGGGCCAGCCATCCAGGCCGATACTGAGGAAGAAACCCACCAGGAACAGGTCCTTGAAATGCAGCAGGTTGCGGGCCAGTTCCTTGGACTTCTGGTGCCCGGCCAGGGCGGCGCCGATCAGCAGCGCGCCCAGGTCCCCCTTGACCCCCATGGACTGGAACAGGGCGGCCCCACCAATGGCCAGCACCAGACCGAACAGGGTGAACAGTTCACCGTGGCCGCAGTGACTCAGCAGGCGGAACACCAGGGGCCGCAGCGGAATCAACAGCAACAGCAACAGGGCACTGATGTCGGGTACCTTGCTGCCGGTGAATACCAGGAACATCACCGCGGCCAGGTCCTGCAGAATCAGTATGCCCACCGCCAGGTTGGCGTGGCGGGATGCCATTTCGCCACGCTCCTGCATGAGTTGGATAACGAACACGGTGCTGGAGAAGGTCAGGGCGAAAGCCACAACCATGGAGGTGCCAAAGCCCAGTTGCAGTCCCGGGTAGATCCACCCGGCAAGGGTCAGGAGCAACACGAAGGCCAGCTGCATGATCAGTATCTGCAGCAGCGTGGTACCCCAGACATTGGTTTTCAGCAAATTCGCTGGTTGCAGCTTGAGGCCAATGGTGAACAGCAGCAGGGTAATGCCCATCTCCGCCAGCACATGCAGGATGTCACCACCGCTGATGTGTATTTCGTGCAGGGCAAAGCCGGCCCCCAGGTAACCGATCAACGCCGGTAGCCCCAGGGCCCGGCTGGCCATGCCGCACAGCAGTGCCGCGAGAATGATGATCGGATCTAACATGGCTGCGCCCTCCTGCGCATGCTATACCGAGGGATGGTGGCGAACCTGCCACAGCACCACGGCGCTGGCGAAGATCACCACCGCGTCCACTGCCAGGCGTGCGCTGTAGAACACTCCCCCGTCGGGAAATGCCGAGAACATGTAGCCGGATGCGGTGGCGGGCACTGCTATCGCCATAAACAGGGTGAAGCGGGATATCCCATAGAGCCCGAGACCGATGATCAGGTAGACCGAGCCCAGCAGGGCATCCACCAGCGCGGTCTCGGTCAGTTCCCGATGCCACAGGGCGGCAATCTGGCCGATGCCCGACAGGGTGATCAGGGTGGCGGCGAAGGTGCGCAGGCGGCGGATGAATTTTTCTCCCATGGTTGGAAGAATTTACCATAGACTGCGTGATTCTGTGGTGCGCAATGCGCACCCTACGGTCACTCCGATCCAAAGTAGGGTGCGCACTGCGCACCATAGACCCTCACGCGGCACTAAGCGCCAGGGCCACCTTGGACCCGCTCACCCGTCCCAACGTCTGCGAAATACGATTCCCCGCCGCGATCAGCTTATCCAGGTCCAGCCCGGTCTCGATATCCATCCCCTGCAGCATATACACCACGTCCTCGGTAGCCACATTGCCGGATGCCCCCTTGGCGTAGGGGCAACCCCCCAGTCCCGCCACTGAGGCGTCCACCGTGGCGATGCCATGCTGCAGGGCCACCAGAATATTGCCCAGGGCCTGGCCGTAGGTGTCGTGGCAGTGCACCGCCAGCCGCTCTGCGGGATACTCTGCCAGCAGTACCTGCAGCAGCCGCTGCATACTGCCAGCGGTGCCGGTGCCGATGGTGTCCCCCAGTGATACCTCGTAGCAGCCCATGTCCAGTAACCTGCCGGTCACCCGGGATACCGCTTCGGGTTCTATCTCACCCTCATAGGGACAGCCCAGGACACATGACACGTAACCCCGCACCGGGACGTTCGCTTCGCGCGCGGCGCTCATCACGTCGCTGAAGCGCTCCAGGCTCTCGTCGATGCTGCAGTTGATATTCTTCTGGGAAAACGCCTCGGAGGCCGCGCCGAACACCGCCACCTCGTCCACGCCCGCCGCCAGGGCCCGTTCCAAGCCCCGCAGGTTGGGGGTGAGGCAGGTATAGCGCACACCCTCCCGGCGCCGCAGGCCGGCAAACACCGCCTCGCTGTCGGCCATCTGTGGTATCCATTTGGGATTGACGAAACTGCCCGCCTCGATCACCCGCAGGCCGGCCTCGGCCAGGTCGCCGATCAGCTGCAGCTTGGCCTCCAGCGGAATGGTCTGTTTTTCATTCTGCAGGCCGTCCCGGGGACCGACCTCCACCAGCGTGACTTGATCTGGCAGGCTCATGCATTCACTCCTCGTCAGCCTGGAAGTCCAGCAGCTCGGCGCCGCCGTCCACCAGGTCGCCGGGCTGGTAGTAGAAGGCCTTGACCACGCCCGCGGCCGGTGCGCGGATGGTGTGTTCCATTTTCATCGCCTCCATCACCAGCAGCGGGGCGTCCGCCTCTACGCTGGCGCCGACTTCCGCCAGCAGGGCGACGATGGTGCCATTCATGGGAGCGGACAATCCGGCATCCGCCCCTGCGGCGTCTGCCTCACCGGTGTCAGGCTGCACATCCTGGAAGTGGCAGGCGCCATCGGCCAGGTACAGGGTATAGCCATCGTGGGTGCGGGCCAGTGTGCCGCGTTGGCGGTGCCCCTCGGCGTCCAGGTGCAGGGTATCTCCCGAGAGTTCGCCGCGCAGCCGTGTCTCACGACCGGCGGCTGCGACGATGTAATCCAGCCCGCGCTGCTCCACCAGCACCTCGTGATCTTCACCGTGGCAGTGCAGGGTCAGGCGGTGCGCGTGTGGCTCGTTCAGGCGCCAGGCGTTATTGTGCTGCCAGGGCGAGAAGGGATCCACGCAGGACCGGGTGCCATCGGCCTGCTGCTTGTGCAACAACAGGGCCAGGGCCGCCAGGGGCAGTTCCCGCTCCAGGTCCTGGTGGCGGTCGTGGAAAATCAGCTCGCTGTGCTTCTCGATAAAGCCGGTGTCCAGCTCCGCTTCCACGAAGGGGCGGGAAGTGGCCAGGTTGTAGAGGAAATCCAGGTTGGTGACCGTGCCGCCGATGCGGTACTCCGCCAGCGCCGAGGCCAGGCGCTGCAGGGCCCGCTCCCGGGATTCGTCCCACACGATCAGCTTCGCAATCATCGGGTCGTAGTACACGCTGATCTCATCCCCCTGGCGAACGCCGGTATCTACCCGCACGTGAGAGGATTCGTCCGGGGGCTGCAGGAAACCCAGGGTGCCGGTGGCAGGCAGGAAGTCGTTGTCCGGGTCCTCGGCGTATACCCGCGCCTCGAAGGCATGGCCGTTGATGCGCACCTGGTCCTGGGCCAGGGGCAGGGGACTGCCGTTGGCCACCAGCAGCTGCCACTCCACCAGGTCCTGGCCGGTAATCATCTCGGTGACCGGGTGCTCCACCTGCAGGCGGGTATTCATCTCCATGAAATAGAAGCTGCCGTCCTCGTCCAGCAGGAACTCCACCGTGCCTGCTCCTTGGTAGTCGATGGCCTGGGCGGCCTTGACTGCAGCGTCTCCCATCTCAGTGCGCAGTGCCTCCGTCATGCCGGGCGCCGGTGCCTCCTCTATCACCTTCTGGTGGCGGCGCTGCACCGAGCAGTCCCGTTCCGCCAGGTAGATGCCGTTGCCGTGGTTGTCGCAGAACACCTGGAATTCCACGTGGCGCGGCTTGGTCAGGTACTTTTCCACCAGCATGGTGTCGTCACCGAAACTGGCCAGGGACTCTCGCTTCGCCGCCGCCAGGGCCTCGTCAAATTCACCTTCCGACCACACCTGGCGCATACCCTTGCCACCACCGCCGGCGGTGGCTTTCAGCAGAACCGGGTAACCCATGGCATCCGCGGCGCCGCGCAGCAGGGCCGGGTCCTGGTCGTCGCCGTGGTAACCCGGTACCAGGGGTACGCCCGCTTCCTCCATGATGCGCTTGGCCGCCGATTTGGATCCCATAGCCTCGATCGCTGAGGTCGGCGGGCCGATAAACACCACGCCCTGCTCCGCGCAGGCCGCGGCAAACCCCGCGTTCTCCGACAGGAAGCCGTAGCCCGGGTGAATCGCGCCCGCGTTGGTGGTCTGGGCCGCCCCCAGGATGCGATCCCCCAGCAGGTAGGATTCCCGCGCCGGAGCCGGGCCGATGTGAATCGCCTCGTCCGCCATCCGTACGTGCAGCGCCTCACGGTCCGCGTCCGAGTACACCGCCACCGTGGCGATGCCCATGCGCCGGGCCGTCTTGATCACGCGGCAGGCAATCTCGCCGCGGTTGGCAATCAGAATCTTGTTGAACATGCTCAGTCTTCCTCAGTCGCCAAGCCATCCCGGCTTGCGCTTGTTCAGGAACGCCGACAGGCCCTCCTGTCCTTCCTCCGACACCCGCATGTGCGCAATGCGCCCACAGCTGTCCTCGATAATCTCCGGTGAAATCTCGCGCCCGGCGAAATCCACCACCAGTGCCTTCGACGCCCGCACGGCGGCCGGCCCGTTCTGCAGCAGCGTGGACAGCAGCTTCTCCAGCCCCTCGTCCAACTCCTCAGCCGCCACTACCTCACTCACCAGCCCGATCCGCTGCGCTTCGTTTGCACCGAACCGTTCCGCCGTGGTGAAGTACCGCCGCGCCGCCCGCTCCCCCATGGCGCGAATCACATAGGGACTGATAGTCGCCGGGATCAGGCCGATCTTTACCTCTGACAGACAGAAACTCGCCGATTCCGAAGCCACCGCCATATCACAGCAACTCACCAGGCCCACCGCGCCACCAAAGGCCGCCCCCTGCACCCGCGCAATGGTCGGCTGCGGCAGCGAGTAAAGGGCTTGCAGCATCCCCGCCAGCGCCTGCGCATCCCGGTGGTTGTGATCGTAGTCGTACTCCGCCATGCGCTTCATCCAGCCCAGGTCCGCCCCGGCAGAGAAGTTTTT
>JAACFI010000221.1 GCA_009937575.1 Haliea sp. | reverse complement strand
CGCCGCTGTCAGCGTGGTCTTACCGTGGTCTACGTGACCGATAGTACCCACATTGACGTGGGGCTTTGTACGTTCAAATGTTTCCTTTGCCATTACGACGGTCTCCTATCACCGGCAGATGCCATGCAGATTCACTGCTTTTACTAAAAAACTAACAAATACAACAAGTTAGATTGGAAGTGGAGCTCATAACCGGATTTGAACCGGTGACCTCTTCCTTACCAAGGAAGTGCTCTACCGACTGAGCTATATGAGCACTGCCCTTCCAACTCTGGAGCGGGTAGCGGGGATCGAACCCGCATCATCAGCTTGGAAGGCTGAGGTTCTACCATTGAACTATACCCGCTACACGCGAAACCAAGTTGTAACCGAACCTGTCCAAGCACAGGTTCTACCTTCTATATATGACGCGGAGGGGCCTATCCCCTGCTCCACCGGCCAACCACACCCAAGTGCCTGACTTTTCTCACATTAATGGTGGAGGGGGGTGGATTTGAACCACCGAAGCTTTCGCGTCAGATTTACAGTCTGATCCCTTTGGCCACTCGGGAACCCCTCCAGAAGGCGGCATATTGTCCTGATGGCCCACCCCCTTGTCAACCGCTTCTCCCAATAAAATTATTGACTTACGAACACTTTTTGAAGCATCCGACCAGCCCTGCGGCAGGGCAGGAGAACTGGCCAAAAAATGACCAGATATCGGCCGGTTGACAGGGTATACGTACGAAAATACGATGCGCCATCGCGCTAATTCAGGAAGAGAGCTCATGCTGCCAACAAAAACCCGCCAACTGGAGCGGGCTATCAGTGAAGCCAGCAATTACGAGGAATGGAAACAGGCCGCTATCGAATACGATGCGGCCACCGGCATGGACCGCTGGAAGCGCAAGGATCCCACCCGGGAATACGACTACGTGTCCATTCGCATCCGCCTCGACCGGCTGCGCTCCCTGCGCGCCAAACACGACTACCACGGCCTGCTGTTCAACCTCAACGAAGGCATTCACGGCAATATGGGGGGCATGGGCAAGGCCTCGCTGTACCACCGCGCCCGATTCGGCACCAAGCAGCTGGTGGAGGACTACGTCGAGGAAATCGTCGACGCCCTGGAACTGCTGGGCGACCACGACCTGGACGAAATCAGCCTGGAGGAGAAACTGGACTTCTTCCGCCGCGCCCAGCACTGCTTCGGCCAGAGCGCCCTGATGATGAGCGGCGCCGGTATGCTGTTGTATTTCCACGTCGGCGTGGTGAAGGCCCTGTGGCAGCAGCGGCTGCTGCCGGATATCCTGTCCGGCTCCAGTGGCGGCGCCTTCGTGGGCGCGGTCCTGGCGACCCACGGTGACCACGAGCTGGAGAAGATCTTCGACCCGGAATACCTGGTGCACGAAATCGAGGAGGCCAAGGGCATTATCGGTGCCCTGGACAAATTGCGGCCAAAAATCCTGGAACAGGACGAAATCCGCGAGGTGGTGGAGCGGCTGGTGCCGGACATGACCTTCCAGGAGGCCTACGAGCTGACCGGCCGGCGCATGAACGTCTCCATCGCCCCGTCGGAGACCCACCAGACCTCCCGCCTGCTGAATGCCACCACTTCCCCCAACGTATTCATCCGTGAGAGCATCCTGGCCTCCGCCGCCGTGCCCGGGGTATACCCGCCGGTGGCCCTGGCAGCAAAGAACAAATACGGCGAACGCCAGGAATACCTGCCCTCGCGCAAGTGGGTGGACGGATCCGTCAGCGACGACCTGCCGGCCAAGCGCCTGGCCCGCCTGTACGGCGTCAACCACTTTATCGTCAGCCAGACCAACCCCCACATCATTCCCTTTATTTCCGACAGCCGGCGCAAGCAGGATGCCCTGTCGGCAGTGGCCGCAGCCACTACCCGAACTGCCAGGGAGTGGATAAATGCCGGTGCCACCATCCTGCGCAAGCCAATGGCCAAGCGCCCGACCCTGCAACGAATGGCGGATTCCATGTTGTCGGTAATCAACCAGGACTACATGGGGGACATCAATATCCTGCCGCCCTTCCGCATCCACCGGCCCACCAAGTTGCTGGCGCACCTGTCGGAGACGGAGATACTGTCCCTTATCGAGATGGGGGAACGCGCCACCTGGCCGAAAATCGAGATGATCCGTATACAGACGCGGATCAGCCACGCCCTGGACAGAATCCGCAACTCCTACGAGATCCAGACCTGATCGCGGCCCACCGGGGCAACTACCACTAAAACGACGCGGGACGGCCGTACCCAGGCCGTCGCCACCCGCGGGTAAGTCTTTGTCCCGCTGGGCCAAGCTGAGCCACTCCTGAATCGCTAGCATGCAGAAATCGACTACCGATTTTCCAACAGGAGAGGTCCATGTCCACAATACCCCGTCGTTATGCCGATGATATCTATGACGATCTCTGGCTACCGGAGGAAACCCTGGAAGTCCGCGCCCGCGTCCGAAATTTTGCTGAACAGCAAGTGCGCCCTGTCGCGCACGAACTCAACAACACCCCTGAGTCCCTGGAAGCGTTTCCGCGGAAACTGGTCACGGAAATGGCTGAGGCGGGGCTGTTTCGCATTCCGTTCCCCGCGGAATACGGCGGTGCAGGCCTGCAATACCCAACCCTTGCGACCATGGTAATGTTGGAGGAGATTTCCTATCTCTCCTCGGGCCTGTCGGCGTCAATGATCGATGTACAGCTGATCCTGTTCGGGCACACCCTGAAGCACGCCTCGGCAGAAATCAGGGAGCAACTGTTCCCGGCAATGATGGCTGGAGACGTCGTCGGCTCCTTCGCAACCAGCGAGCCGGCCGCGAGCACCGACCTCAGTGTCAGGGCCCTGCAGACCGAGGCCCGGCGCGTCGAGGGAGGTTACGAGCTCTCCGGGCAGAAACGCTGGATCACCAACAGTCCTGTCGCTGATTACATGTTCGTCCTGAGCAAACTGGAGGACAGCATGACCATGTTGCTGGTCAACCTGCAGTCCGAGGGTGTGCAGGTGGGCGAGCCCGACAAAAAAATGGGCAATCACTGCCAATTAACCGCGGATGTCGTGTTCGACAAGGTGTTCGTTCCAGAGACGCACCTGGTCGGCAGAGAAGGTCAAGGCCTCAAGGCAGCATTGACCTCCCTGACCCTGGGGAGGGTCGGCATCGGCGCCTGTGGGGTGGGGATGGCCCAGGCCGCTTTCGATTACGCGGTTGACTACATGAAGGAGCGCGAGGTCTTCGGCAAACCCCTCGCCAGCATGCAACATTGGCAGTACCGTTTCGCCGACTACGCCACCCGGCTGGAGAGCGCCCGCAACCTGTACGTCAAGGCAGCCCTGGCCGAGGACAAACAGCGCCCCAGCGTCCAGCAGCAATGTGCCATGGCAAAGCTGGTTGGCAGCAGCCTCGCCGGCGACCTGGCCCGGGATGCCATACAGGTCTGCGGTGGCTACGGGTTCGTCAAGGAATTAGCCCATACCGGGAAGCAGTACCCGCTGGAAGCGATCTACCGCGACAGCAAGATCGGTGAAATCTACGAGGGCGCCAATGAGGTGCAACAGCTGATCATCGCCCGGCAGGTGTTCGGCCGCTGAGCCCTCAGTGGAGCATGGGGCTTTCCTGCCCGGCGGCCGCTGTCTCCGAGTACAGGTAATCCAGCTGCTGGCAGGCGGCGGCCAGGTGGCCCGAGGCCTCGATCGTCACGGTAACGAAGTGCAGGAACTGGTCCCGGTTCAATCCGGGCCCCAGGCACAGGTTACCGGCCACCACCAGCTGCGGCAGGGCATCGTCAATCACGTCGAGAAACACCTTGAGGGTGGGGTAATCCATGTTCAGGCGACCGAGGTCAGCAGAAACAGCAAGCAGCGCGGCGGGGCGCAACTCCAGTTCGGTGGTCAGCAGCAGGCCGAACTCCTCCAGGAACAGGCGAGAGTCGATAACGCCCTGGGTGTCCTGTAGCGCCCGCAAGTGGATACCATCGCACTGATTGCACAGGTAAAAGTCAGTACCGGCCTGCTCCAGCCAGTCCTGCATCATTTCCGTGGTGAGGGTTTGTGGAGACTTCATCGATATCACCCTATAGCCATCTATCAGGCCAGTTTCTTGATGTGCCGATAGTCCTGAATCTCGGCCAGGGCATCTTTTTCACTTTCCCGGACCCTATACAGGTCCCATCTGACCTGTAAATTGAGCCAGAAATCCGGAGACACGCCAAAAAATCGGGCAAGCCTCAGGGCGGTGCTCGGAGTCACACCCCGCTTCTGATTTACCAGTTCATTGACCCGCTGGTAAGGAACGTGCAGCGCGTCCGCCAGCTCGCGCTGGGTAATCTGCATGGGGGTAAGAAATTCCTCCTGAAGTATTTCACCCGGGTGAGTGGGTGTTCTGTTGGTAGGTATTCGAACCATCTCAAACCTCTAGTGATAATCGGTAATTTCGACCGCGTCTGGTCCCGCATCAGTCCAAATGAAGCAAATGCGGTACTGATCATTAATCCTCATGCTGTATTGGCCTTTCCTGTTACCCAACAATGGCTCCAGGCGATTACCGGGCGGCACCTTGAGCTCATCCAACATAGTTACAGAATCCAGCTGATCAAGCTTGCGTGAAGCCACACGCCAAAGAGCCTGTGGGCAGGCCTTTCGAGCAACTTTCGATGCCTTTCCGTCAAATATGTCTTCCGTTGCCTTGTCTTTGAACGAGACAATCATGAGATAACGGTATCACGGATATCATGCTATCTCAATGGAGCCATCCCTCGCCAGGATAGCTGTCGTATTGCAATGTTACCTGTGCGGCCGGAACAGACCGACAAAAAATGGAGCTGGCGAGAGGAATCGAACCCCCGACCGGCTGATTACAAATCAGCTGCTCTACCTACTGAGCTACGCCAGCCAGATTCAGAATGGGACATGCCATGGCAGGCCCGCTTGAAGGGGTGCGATTGTAGATAATGTGGTGGGGGGATGCAATGTTGGGGGTGGGATTTTGGGGGTGGCTGACTACAAGCCTTATTCTGTAATCAGATACGACCAGAATTGCGCATATTGTCAATTCCGCGGGAACTTTCTTGCCCGGGTCTCACCAACAACCAGAGAATCGAACCATCCACAAGCAGAAAGCTGTAGCGGTCCAGCGGAAAGTCGTCGCCAAACGGTTCGGCAACAGACTGGTCGCCAGGACAAAGCCAGTAACCGCCGCGAGTGTGGCTGATATTCCCGCGGAATCGTTGCCGATTATTGGTATTTCAGTGTTGGTGGCGGGAACGGCTTTCGAGTTGTACGAGGCCTGTGAGAGCATGAAGGATCTGGAGGAGTTGTATGTGGGCTTGGATATGGAGGAAAACGTGCCTGGGGAGGTGGTTAGGAATGTTTGTAGTCCTGAGTTCTCATTGCTGTAGTAATGTTCACGCGATGCTAGCGCGACCCACTCTAAAGAGACGCGGTTCATCCAAACACAGATGAAGCCGTCTAAAGCGGGTCGTACGCTATCGCCTCGATCTCGATGAGTGCACCCGGGACCATCAAGGTAGTGCCAACTGTCGCCCGGGCGGGTGGCTCCTCCGGGAAATACTCCGCATAGGTGCGGTTGAAGACGGGGAAGTCCGCCGGGTCAGTCAGCCAAACCATGTTTTTGACTACCATCGCCAGGCTTGAACCCACTGATTCAAGGGCTCGAGAAATATGGTCGATACAGGCCCGTGTCTGCGTCTCGATTCCACCATCAACAATTTGCATGGCGGCATCGAAGGGCAGTTGACCCGATACATAGATGAAATCGCCAGCGCGCCTGGCAGGAGTGAAATGCGGTTTAGGGCTACTCATGTCGATCTCCTGGTCAACTCTCACGTGCTACTAAATGGCTGGGAATTTTCAGTCATCAGGCAGGAGGGTTCTGACGCCTCCCAGGGATGCGATGTACCGAGCAAGCCCATCGATGCTGGTGTCATCCATTACGATCATTGCATCGCGCATCTGTTTTCCATAGATATCTTCTTCCGTAAATCCACGGCGTCCGTCGCGAAAATTGCGCATCTGGGTGGCGAGGTAAACGTCGTTCAATCCGCCAATACGAGGCACACTCGCCGTGGGATTTCCCTGGCCCTTATCGCCATGACAAAGGGCACAACTTGAATAAAGCTCCACTATTCGGGCGCTGGCATGGCTCTCGACCTTGCCTGCAGGCCATGGCGGCAGTTCAGCGATAAATTGCGCCACGCCAACTATCTGGTCCTCGTCCAGGTTGGCTGCCATCAGGGCCATCTGTTGGCCCCATTTATCCTCTGGATGTGCCCCGCGAATGCCGATCCTGAAGTGGCGCAGTTGCCGGACCAGGTAGTCCGTAGACTGGCCAGCCAGCGCCGGGGCGTGAATTGCCGGACTGCCCAGGCCGCTGTCACCGTGACAGGACCGACATGAGAAATAGTGGTCACTACCTTCGGGCGCTGCGTGTGCCAAGAGCGGAATGAGCAGTGCGGCAACGAAGAATAACTTAAGCATCATCCAGCACATCAACGGCAGGCTTCGGCCTTTTGTCCCAGCGAAGCTGGAACACGTCTGGTCGGGCATAGTGTCCCGTGCCGTCAAAAAACCACTTGTTGACCGCGATATCTGCCAGGTCGATCTCAGCGCTTACGATAGTCTCCCGGTCATACGCCGGCTCCACCAGGTATCGACCCCCAGGCGCGATGATGGCGCTACCACCATGGCCGTGCCAATGCCCGGCCGCGTCTTCACTGAGTGGAAATGTGTCGGGGACCCTCTCTGGTGACATAACCTCCCGTGCAACAATGACAAAACAGGCGTTTTCGTGTGCCAGGTGACGGGTGGAGGCATCGATGATGTCGTGCAGAAAAGCGTGGCCCGGCCAGGCGGCGGCGTGAATCTGCATATTCATGCCGCTGAGGGCGATACGTGCAGGGGCCATCTGGTGTTCAAAGCAGTTCAGCCCCCCCAGCCGGCCCACCGGTGTGTCGTAGACATCCAGGTCGGAACCGTCCCCACGCCCCCAAACCAGACGCTCTGCCTGGGTTGGGATCAGCTTTCGATGCTTGCCCAGTATGCGGCCATCGGCTCCGATGTACAGGAGAGTGCAGTAGATGGTACCACCCTCCTTCTCGTGCAGGCCCAGCACAACTGTGCACTGATGTGTCGCCGCGGCCTGGTAGACCGGTTCCAGAGCGTGGTCGTCCACTGTAATCGCCGTTTCAAAGCTGATCTGCCTGAAGGCCTGGTACTCCGGATCAGTGGGAGCGAGCCCAGACCAGTAGGGGTAGCCCTGCAGCCAGCATTCGGGAAACACCACCAGCTGCGCGCCCTTGTCAGCCGCTTCAGCTATCGCCGCCGCAGCTTTCTCGCCGCCGGCGACGGGGTTGAGCACTTCCGGCGCCCACTGCACGGCCGCAACAATAGACTTCGACATGACGCTCTCCGTACTTTTCCCGTGGCCAATACCAATATTACCTTGAGCATAGTAGTACAGTGGGCCTGCCCGAGATTATGCAGTAT
>JAACFI010000220.1 GCA_009937575.1 Haliea sp. | reverse complement strand
GTGCCGGGCCGTTGGCCTGCCGGCGGATATCCCGAGACCAACCAGATGGCGTGGTATCGCCTCAACCTGCAACTTGAACTGGACAACCCCCGGCAGCTGGAGCAACTGGCCCTGCGCATGGGTAAGGTGCTCAGCGCCTACGAGCTGTACGCGGGTGGATTGCTGCTCGGCGGGGTGGGCCAACTGCCGCCCCTGGGTGAAGAAGAATACGACCGCCAGAGAGTGTTCCCGGTGCCCCGGGACGCGGTAGCCGAGGATGGCAGTCTGGTGTTGGCCCTGCGGGTCTGGGGCGGTACCGACGGCATGGCCGAGGCCTGGCGGGTAGGTCCCCACAACGGTGAATTCAGCCTGGGCAAATACCGCGAGTTGCTGCTGTCAGGTATTGTCAGCGAGGTGCCCGGCCTGATTTTCTGTGTGCTGTTCATGGGTTTCGGTCTCTATCACCTGTACCTCTATCGCCGCAACCCGCAGCTGGATACGCTGCTGTGGTTCGGGCTGGTGGCGATCAATATCGGTATCTACGGCCTGATGCTGACCCAGTGGAAATACGTGCTGGAATGGTCTTTCGTCAGCTACAAGAAAATCGAGTTCGGCGCGATTTACCTGTTCCCGGCTTTGGCCATCCAGGCCATCTGGTCACTGCTGCGCCAGCCGGTGGGTAAACTGCTGCGGGCCTACCAGTGCAGTTTTCTGGTGGCAGCCGTATTCGTGGTGACAGTGCCAGGCCACACCGTCCATTACCAGACCCTGGGTCTGTGGCAGTGGTGGGCCGTGCCGCTGCTGTTGGTAGGACCGGCGATGGTGCTGCGCGAGGCCCGGGCGGGCAACGGCGAGGCCCGCACCCTGGTGGCCGGCCTGCTTATTTTTGTGGCCACCTGCGTCAACGACCTGTTGATCGATCTGGCACACCTCCAGACCACGCGCCTGGCACCCTACGGTTTTATCGCCGTGATGCTGTCGATGGCTGTATCACTGGCCGACCGCTTCACCTCCATGCTCAACGAACTGGAGACGGCGGTTACCCAACGCACCGCGGAGTTGAGCGAGGCCAATGCACGGCTGGCAGAGGTGGCGCGCATGGACCCTCTCACCGGCCTGTTAAACCGCCGCGGCTTCACCAGCGAGGCGGAGGCGGAAATCGAGCGCTTTTTCCGTAGCGGCCGGCCCTTCTCCCTGGTGCTGGCGGACGTGGACCACTTCAAGCAATTTAACGACAAATTAGGCCACGCCTGCGGCGACCACGTGCTGAAGCGGGTCGCCGCCATCCTCGACCGCCGCCTGCGCGATGTGGACCGCATCGCCCGCTGGGGCGGCGAGGAGTTCATCATGCTGCTGCCGGAAACCGAGGTAGACGGTGCCGCCAACCTGGCGGAGAGCCTGCGTGAGGCAGTGGCCGACAATCTGTTCGAATTTTCCGGCGAGCGTCATCGCATCACCCTGACCTTCGGCATTGCCGCCTACCGCAAGGGCGAGAGCCTCGAGACCTGTATCGCCCGTGCGGATACCGCCCTCTACCACGGCAAGGAGCGCGGCCGTAACCGGGTGATGATCGGGTCTTACAAGGGGCTTACCCTGGTAAGTTGAAGCGCCGGTTCCAAAGGTGCGCAGCGCGCACCCTACGGGAACTTCGATCTAGGGTAGGGTGCGCACTGCGCACCACAGGAGTTAGGGTGGGCCCTGCCCACCAAGAATTACGCGCGCCCCCGATTCCTGCTACCTAAACTCAACACCCATACCGCTCCTTGTACTGGCTGTAACTCAGCCCCGTCCAGCGCCGGAAGGCACGATAGAAACTGTTGACCTCCAGGTAGCCCAGCTCCGTGGCCAGGCACTTGCCCGGTTTCCAGCGTTGCCGCAGGGTCTTTTCGCAGCGGTATTGCCGCGCCCGGTCCAGCAGGAACTGGTAGCAGGTGTGATCTGCCCGCAGTCGGCGGCGCAGGGTGGTGCCGCTCATGCCCAGGCTCTCTGCCACCGAATCAGCCCGCACGCGCGAGAGATCGTCGTGCATGAGAATCTGCAGCACCCGGTCGGTGGTGCGCGAAAGGGAGAGGTATCGAGGTTTTTCCGACGGAGGGAGAGAGTCGTCCCACCCGTAATCGGGTGTGAGTATACGTTCCATAGCCATAACGTCCGTGTCGTGGTTTACAGAATAAATTCAGATTGTGATCCGCCGGCATCCGTGCGGCGGTAAGGGTCAATGTAGCACAGTGAATCGCGGGGTAAAGCCGTCGCGCGAATTTGGTTGGATTTGGTGGATCGTCGGTGGTTCGATGGTGCGGGGTTCGATGGTGCGCAGAGCGCACCCTACCATTGATCGTGCTCCGTTCTAAGGTAGGGTGCGCTCTGCGCAGCATCGTAATGGATAATCCAATCAATCACCGCCAGATATCCCCTACGTGCAAATCTCCTGGCACCGGGCAATCCATCACCGCCGCCATGCTGGCGATGATCTCGCGCTCGGCGGGGCTGAGTTTGCCATCGGTTCCCGCCGCCAGGGACATGGCTTTCAGCAGGCGCGGTTTCAACAGCGGGTAGCAGTCCGCCAGTTCGTGTACCGCCTTGCTGAAGGCCGCCACCGTGGTCTGCTCCTGCGGCATGATGGCCATGGTGGGGAAGCCCAGCTCGTCCGCCGCGGTGCGGAACACTGTGTCGGTATCGCCGCTGCCCTCCCGGGCGAGGATGGACAGCACCACCCGCACCTGCAAAGCTACTTTTTGTAATTTGCGATAGCGCGGCCGGCTGGGTCGCACCTGGATGTATTCCGGGTCCAGGTAGTGGCGCACCAGCTGGAACAGGCACCACTCGTGCAGCTCCGTGCGCTGGTCTGCCCGGATCAGCCCCAACAGGCAGTTCTTCAAGCGCCGGTACTGGGGTTCAGAGATGCTTTTCAGCGCCGGCAGGCACATCTCCAGTAGTGGTAGTCGGCTGGGAGCGCCCAGCGCATGCACGCCCGGGTACAGGGTGTTGACCAACTCCTCCAATCCCCGGATGCCCGATTCACCCAGCAGCTGTAACTGACCCTGTCGAATCTCCTCGCCGCCATCCACCAGCAGGCAGGCTACCAGGGCCTGGGCCCCCAGGGGATCGTGGCTGTGGCGCACGAATACCAGCGGTATTTCCTCCCGCTCTGCGGTTTCCTGTTCCAACTGCTCCGGCTCGGGGCCGAAGTCAGCGTCGAACTTCTCCTCGGCCTCGTCGACCGCCGCAGCCATGGCCGCGGCCACCAGGGCGGCCCGTCCCACGCCTGCCTCGCCACTGCCCCCGCGGCGCGGCTGCTCTGCGTAAACGCGCGGCTTGCGCTCGATGTACTGGCCGTCCCAATCCGCGTCGATGCGGCGGATGCGCTCGCGCAGGGGTGGGTGTGTGGCGAACACCTGCCACAGGTGGTGTTCGATCTGGCCGAAGAAGATATGCGACATCTCCGCCGCCCTGGCCGCGTGCACCAGGGTGCCGGGAATATAGCCGCCGATCACTTTCAGCGCGTCGCCAATACCATCGGCGCTGCGGGTGTACTGCACCGCACCGGCGTCCGCCAGGAACTCCTTCTGCCGGCTGATGGCGGCCTTGATGAATCCCGCCGCCAGTCCTCCCAGCCAGCCCAGCAGCCACAGGGCCAGGCCCAGCAGCGGCATGGCACTGCCCTGGCCGCCCTTGCGGTGGCTGGCCCCGGTACGGGCGCGGTTACTGCTGCGCAACAGGATGTGGCCCACGTCGCCGATAAAGGTGATGCCCTTGAGCATCGCCGCCAGACGAATATTGAGGCGCATGTCGCCATTGAGGATGTGACTGAACTCGTGGGCAATCACCCCCTGCAACTCGTGGCGCTTGAGCTGCTCGATGCCGCCCCGGGTGACTGCCACCACCGCATCTGCCGGGGTGATGCCCGCGGCAAAAGCATTGATCCCCCGCTCGTCGTTGAGCACGTATACCGGTGGCACCGGCATGTTGGCCGCCAGTGCCATCTCCTCGACGATATTGAGGCAGCGGCGCTCGGCGGTATCCCGGGTCTGGGGCAGGATGCGGGTGCCGCCCATGCTCTCCGCCACCACCTTGCCGCCGGTGGACAGTTGTATCCACTTCACCAGTACCACCAGGGCGACCGTGGCGGTCACCGCCAGACCGATGGTACCGAAGCGCTCCCAGGTGAAGTATGAGAGGAAACCTGCGAAACCCTCGCGGCTGCCGCTGTAGATGTTGTAGTCCTGGCCGAAGAACAGGAACGCCGCCACCAGGGCGTTGGTCAGTACGACCAGCAGGAACACCGCTGCCAGGAACAGCAGCACCAGCATGCGACTGTTGCGGCGGGCGATGTCCTGTTGTTCGAAAAAATTCATTTTTCAGCGGTTACGGGGGATTGTATTTCAGGTGGATCGTACGGGTGCCCTGCGGGCGGGTCGAATTCGATGTGGTTTGGATTGATGGCGGGATCCATGGTACCCGATAAAGCGGGGCGGGCCCTGCGCAGTGCGCACCCTACGGGTTCTCCAATCCAAGGTAGGGTGCGCACTGCGCACCATCGAAACTCGCTCCCAACCCGTCTGATACCTGAAATTAAAACGCAACCTTCGGCGCCACCTGGATCTGCGCCGAATCGTCGAACTCCAGAAGCTCGGCGTCGATGGGGTGACCGAAGGTGGCCGCCAGCACCACCGGCGGGAAGCTCTGGCGGTAGGTGTTGTATCCCATCACCGCGTCGTTGAAGCCCTGGCGGGCGAAGGCGATGCGGTTCTCGGTGGTGGTCAGCTCCTCGGACAGCTGCTGCATGTTTTCGCTGGCCTTGAGGTCGGGGTAGGCTTCCATGGTCACGTTCAGTTTCCCCAGGGCGCCCTGCAGGGTGTTCTCCGCCGCGGCCAGTTTACCCAGGTCGACGCCGCTCACATCGCCGCTGCCCATGGCCTTCAGTATCGCCGCGGCGTCGTTGCGGGCGGTGGTCACGGCGTCCAGGGTCTCCCGCTCGTGCTGCATATAGCCCTTGGCGGTTTCCACCAGGTTGGGGATCAGGTCGTAACGCCGCTTCAGCTGTACTTCGATCTGTGAAAACGCATTCTGGTAACGGTTTTTCAGGGTTACCAGGGTGTTGTAGATATTGATGACATAAATCACCAGGGCCAGGATGACCAGCCAGAATATTATGGTTGAGATTTCCATGGTTTTTTTGTCCCCCGTTTGAAATTGTTTTTGGTGCGTGGCCCGGGTAGATGGTGCGCAGTGCGCACCCTACGTGGGGGTTACGCTAACCAATACGCCGTTTACCGCTGCATTACCCGATAACGCGTCCACCGCCAGGTCGTCGGTAATGTCGTTACAACTCACCCCGGCATGCTCACTGGCGATGCCCAGGCGGATACCCTCGCGGTTGTGGCCGAAACCGTGGGGCAGGCTCACCACCCCCGGCATCATGGTCTCAGAGGCTTCCACCGCCACTTTCACCGATCCCACACGGGAACTCACCGTAACGTCGGCGCCATCCTCGATATCCCGTTGCGCCATGTCCGTCGGGTGCATCAGCAGGGTACAGCGGCCCTTGCCCTTCATCAGCCGGTGGTAGTTGTGCATCCAGGAATTGTTGGAGCGCACGTGGCGGCGCCCGATCAGGCTGAGGAGGCCGTGGTGGGGCCGGGAGAATTGCTCCCGCAGCCGCGCCAGGTCCGCCAGGGGCTGCGGGGTGTCGCAGCGGATGCGCCGGTCCGGGGTTTTCAGGCGGTCGGGCAACTGGGGTTTCAGCGGCCCCAGGTCGATCCCCGAGGGGTTCTCCTTCAGTTTCGCCACGCTCAGGCCCTGGTCCTTGTAGGGGCCGTTCTGCAGTCCCATGTCGATGATCTGCTCCGGCGGAATGGCCGGCTGGGCATCGCCGCCCAGCAGCTCCGCCACCCGGTTGCCCAGTTCGGTGAAAATCTCCCAGTCGTGCAGGGCGCCCTCGGGCTTGTCGAATACCGGCTCGTTGAAGCGTGTGGTATTGCGCATGGCCAGGGTGTGGAAGGCGATGTCGTAGTGATCGTGCTCCAGGGGCGAGGTGGGCGGCAGGATGATATCCGCGTGGCGGGTGGTCTCATTGATAAACGGGTCCAGTGACACCATGAATTCCAGCTGTTCCAGGGCCTGGTCCAGTTGCCGCCCGTTGGGGGTGGACAGCACCGGGTTGCCGGCGCCGGTGAACAGGGCCCGCACCTGGCCGTCACCGGGCGTGGTGATTTCCTCCGCCATGGTAGCCGCCGGCAGCTCCCGGTCGAACTCCGGCAGCCCGCGCACCCGGCTGTGATGGCGGGCAAAACCCCCGGGGCCGGTGGTCTCGACCTGGTCCACGGCGCCCAGGGTGAACAGGGAGCCTCCCTCCTTGTCCAGGTTGCCGGTGGCGATATTGATGATCTGGGTCAGCCACTGGTTGAGGCCGCCGTAGGCCTGGGTGGAGATCCCCATGCGCCCGTAGCAGATGCCGCGCTCCGCAGCCGCCAGTTCCCGGGCGATGCGCCGGGCGTCGTCGGCGCTGATGCCGGTGTGGGGGGCGGCAAACTCCGGCGTGAACTCGGCGATGGCCACGGCCACCGCGTCCAGGCCATCGGTAAAATCCGCCAGGTGCCCGGGGTCCGCCAGGTTCTCGGCGAACAGGGTATTGAGGATCGCCAGCAGGAACAGGGCGTCGCTGCCCGGGGTGATGTAGTGGTGCTCGCTGGCCAGCTGGGCGGTCTCGGTGAAGCGCGGGTCGATCACCACCAGCTTGCCGCCCCGGCGGGTGAGCTCCTTGATCCGCTTGCGCACATCCGGCACCGTCCACAGGCTGCCGTTGGAGGCGATGGGATTGGCCCCCAGCATCAGGAAATAGTCGGTGCGGTCGATATCCGGGATCGGGTACAGGGACTTGTGGCCGAACAGCCACAGGGAGGCCAGGTGGTGGGGCAACTGGTCCACGCTGGTGGCGGAGAAGCGGTTGTTGGTGCGGAAGTTGCGAAACAGCTGGGCCTGGTGGGTCAGCATGCCGTAGTTGTGAACAGAGGGGTTGCCCAGGTAGGCGCCGATGGCATGCACCCCGTGGGCGTTGTGGATCTCCACCAGCCGTCGGGCGGTGGTGTCCAGGGCCTCTTCCCAACTGATTTCCTGCCACTGGCCGTCCGCGGTTTTCTTGACCGGGGCGCGCAGCCGGTCCGGGTCCTCGTGCAGGTCCTTGAGGGCCACCGCCTTGGGACAGATATGGCCGCGGCTGAGTGGATCGTCCTTGTCGCCCCGGATGGAGACGATCTCGTCGCCTTCCGTTTCGATGACGACCCCGCAGATGGCCTCGCACAGGTGGCACGCCCGGTAGTGTCGCTGACGGCTCATACCCTGGCCTCCATGGTGACCAGGCCGAGGCCTGAGATCTCGCCCAGCAGGGCTTCCAGGTCGCTCTGCAATCTGTCCTCTTCCACCTCGTATTCTTCCAGCAGGGTGTCGTAGATGGCCTGCAGGTCGCCGGTTTCCTTGATCAGTTGCCAGATACGGGTGCCGACCTCGTCCAGGCCGAAGTAGTTCTCGCTTTCCAGGTCCAGTAGTACCGTTTCGCCGGATACCTCCTGGGAGATGACGTCGGGGGACAGGGTGATTTTTTGGTTGAGGTTCAT
>JAACFI010000219.1 GCA_009937575.1 Haliea sp. | reverse complement strand
GACCGAGCTTATCAGGCTGATCAGCATTTTGAGTTGCTCGTCCACCGTGCCCTCGTACAGCACAGCCTGGTTCAGTGCCATGAAGGCCTTGACGATGTTGGGTCGCCGGGCCATGGTCCTGATGGAGTTCGGGGTGAAACCACGGGTTTGCTGGTAGTGTTCGAAGCGCTCCCTGATGAAGTCATCTTCGATCTGTTCGTTACTCAACGGTTCAAGGTGTGCCATGACTTATTGATCCCACTCCACGTAGAGTTTTCTCGGTCCCCGGAAGGTGATATTGGGAGCGAATTCGAGTTCCTGTTTTTCCACCAATCGAAGGCTGGGAATCCGGCGCGCCAGGGCCTCGATCGCTATCTGTCCCTCCAGGCGGGCCAGTCGGGCCCCCAGGCAGAAGTGAATACCGTGGCCGAAGGAGATGTGCTTTCCGGCGTTTTCCCGGTAGATATCGAAATCAGAGGGATTCTCGAACAACTCGGGGGCATGGTTGGCCGCGCCGATGCTGACGAAAATCTGGGTGCCCGCGGGAATGTCGACGCCACCGATCCGGGTATCCTGTGTGGCGATCCGGCGCCAGCTGGTCTGTGGGGAATCGGCGCGCAGCACTTCTTCCAGCGCATTGGGGATTAATGCGGGATCCTTGCACAGGGCCTCCCACTGCTCGCGCCGGGGCAGTACGTTCAACAGGGTCAGGGCGATGAAGTTGCTGACGATTTCGTGGCCCGCAAATGACAATCCATAGATCACCGATTCCACCTCCCGGTAGCTCAGGTCCTCGGGATTGGCCTTGTGTGCCGCCAGCAGTTCCGAAGTGAGGTCATCCGCAGGTTGCTCGTTGCGCAGTGCCACGAAGTCCCGGCAGTAGCGCCAGTACTTGAGCATGTTCTCCGCTATCTCCACCTGTTTTTCCGGAGTGGGTTTGCCCCAGGTGAAAGCCAGGCGGTTGGCGGTCCAGTAGATCAGTTGCTCGTCGTCGGCTTCCGGGAAGCCGATGAAGCGGAAGATCACCTGCCCGGGCAGGGGGTGCGCCAGGGCACTGACGAATTCTGTCGGGCCGCCCTTCTCGAGCATATTGTCAATCAGTGTTTCGCAGGTATCGCGGATATAGGGCTCCAGGAGCTTCATGCGGCGGGCGTTGAACCCATCGCGGGTATAGCGACGGATCCGCGTGTGGTCCGGCTGCTGGCGGTTGGACATCACCGCCTGGGGATTGTAATCCTCGGCGGAGAGAATCTTCTGGGCCTCCTCGCAGACCGGGAACACCGGGTCCTGGACATTCTCCGAGGAAAAGATGTCGGGATTCTTGAATACCTCGAGGACATCTTCCAGCCGGGTCAGCACCAGGTAACCCAGTTGCTCCGAGAAGAAGGTCGGTTGCTCATCGGTCAGCTTTTCCAGTTGCGGATAGGGATTCTGCAGGTAATCCGCGTCGAAGGGTGTGAATTCGTGGTCCACGGGACAGCCTGAGGGTTTCGTGGCCGGCGGGATATGGACCTTGTGGTAGGCATCTTGGCTCATGTGTTTTTTCTCCCTTTGTTTATTAACTCAGTATCCGGCCTGTGGTTCGTCGGGCTCCTGCCCGGTGCCGCCCGTAAATCGATCCCGGAGTTCACGCAGACCCTGGGCCAGTACCATCGTGTCGGTACCGACGGCGAGGAAATTGGCACCCTGTGCGATGTAGTGCTGTGCCAGGTCGGGTGCCATGCAGAACACACCGGCATATTTGCCCGCGCTGCTGATCTGCTGCAGTGCCGTATCGATGGCGCTGATCACCTCCGGATGACCAGGGTTGCCGACATGGCCCATGGAGGCGGACAGGTCCGAGGGGCCGATAAACACGCCGTCCACGCCGTCCACTGCCAGGATTCTATCAAGGTTGGCCATGGCCTGTGAGGTTTCCGCCTGCACGATCAGGCAGATTTCCTCGTTGGCGGAATGCGCGTAACCGGGTACCTGGTTCCAGCGCGCTGCACGTGCCATAGAGGTGCCGATGCCGCGTATACCCTGGGGTGGATAGCGAACCGCCTGTACCAGGGCCTCGGCCTGTGCGGCGGTGTCTACCATGGGTATGACCAGGCTCTGTGCCCCGACGTCCAACAACTTTTTCAACAGCGTGGGGTCTCCGCTGGCGGCGCGAACTATCGGCGCGACGTCGTAAGCGGCCAATACCTGCAGGTGCCTTAGCACTGAACTCAGTTCGAATGGGCCGTGCTCCTGGTCAATCAACACCCAGTCGAAACCGGTGCCCGCAGCAATTTCTGCGGCGCTGCCGTCTGGTAGTCCGAGAAATGCGCCGTACTGCACGTCGCCGCCCTGCATGGCAAACTTGAATCGGTTCTTTGTGACTTCCATGGGAGGGTCCTTGCCGGCCTGTGGCCCGCGATATTAAACGAATACCACCGCGATCTCGCCCAGCGGGCCGTAATCCGCGCGGATATGGTCCCCGGCGCTGACCATGATCGGGCGGGTGAATGAGCCGGACAGCAGCAGCTGCCCGGGCTCCAGGCCGATACCGTGGGGCGCGAAGCGCTTGCAGATCCAACTGATGCCGTTTGCCGGGTGATCCAGTACACCTGCGGCCAGCCCGGTCTCCTCGATCACCCCGTTCTGGTAGAGCAGGGCCCCGGACCAGCGCAGGTCGATGTCTCCGGGTGCAAAACGCTTGTCGCTGACGATCACCCCGGCGTTACCGGCGTTGTCGGCGATGGTGTCGAATACCTTGCGGGTATAGCCGGTTTCCGGGTCGGTACGCAGGCTGCGTGCGGCGATCAGTTCCAGGGCGGGCACCACGTAATCGGTGGCGTCCAGTACCTGCTCCACCGTCACCCCGTCGCCGGACAGCGGTTTTTTCAGCACGAAGGCGAGCTCTACCTCCAGTCGCGGATCGGTGAAGTCACCCGCGGGGATCTCTGCGCCATTGGCGTATTCCATGTCGTCCAGCAGCACGCCGTAATCGGGGGTGTCGATGTTCAACGCGCTCTGCATGGCCCGTGATGTCAGGCCGATCTTGTAGCCCAGTACCTTCGCCCCCTCGACGATCTTGCGATCCACCCACTGCTTCTGAACGGCGTAGGCATCGTCCATGTCCATATCGTAGGACAGGGTCAGCGCCGGGATCTGGATGCGGGCCTTCTCCGCGTCATAGAGCAGGTTTGCGGCGGTGTTGATTTCCTCGGGGGTGAGCATGGTCAGTAACTTTTCCTGTTGAATTTCACGTGTTCGTGCAGTTCGCGCATCTCGAAGGAGATCGCCAGGGGCCTGCTGTCGAGCAGGGGCTGCAGGTGCTCCACCAGTGTGGCAAACAGCAACTCGCCGCATTCTTTTCTCGTCGCCAGGTCGCGGCCGCCGCCGACCTTCATGCTCAGGTTCAAAAAGCCCTTGGCCGGATCGCCGTCGGCCAGGTAGAACTCATCGCAGCGGATCGCGCGGCTGCGCATACCCGATTGCGGGAAGATACCGGTTTCCGCGGCAGTCGTGTGCATTTTGGCCATCAGGGTCTGCAGGTCCAACAGTTCGGCCGGCAGGTTGGCGGAGTATTCGTAGATAAAATGCGCCATGCACTTATACCGGGAATACGGCGTTGATCTGCCCGGTGCCGGAGCTGCCGAAGTAGGGTGTGAGTACCTCGACCTTGCCCCGGTACTGGTCCCAGCCCAGGGCGCCCAGCAGCATGGCCGTGTCATGCATGAAACCCTCACCATGGCACTTGTCGGCGTACTCCGGCAGCATGGTGACGAAGGTTTCCCACTCGCCCCGTTTCCACATGTCGACCACCCGCTGGTCGAATTCTTCCAGGAAGGGCGACCAGACCTTGTGCAGGTATTGCTCGGAGACCCCGTTCTGGGCAAAGCGATGGGACAGTGAGCCGGAGGCGAAGATGGCGACGCTGCCCTCGTACTGCTCCTCTACCGCCTTGCGCAGGGCGGCCCCGAGAGTGGCGCTGTCCTGCAGGTCGTGTACGGTACACAGGGCGGCAACGGATATCACCTTGAAGTGACGGTCCTCGTTCATGTAGCGCATGGGTACCAGGGTGCCGTATTCCGGCGCCAGGCTGGTATCCGCGTGGGCTCTGGTACGCACACCGGCCTCGGTCGCCGCGTCGGCGATCAGCTGCCCGAGTTCCGGGTTGCCGTCGTATTCGAAGGGCAGGTTCTTGATGAAATGCGGCAGCTCGTTGCTGGTGTAGATGCCCTTGAAATGCGGCGCGTTGTTGATGTGATAGCCCGAGTTGACCAGCCAGTGGGTGTCGAACACCACGATGGTATCCACCCCCAACTCGCGGCAGCGGCGGGAGATTTCCCGGTGGCCCTGGATGGCCGCCTCGCGGCAACCCTTGTGGGGACCGTCCAGCTCAGACAGGTACATGGACGGTACGTGGGTGATCTTGGCGGCAAAGGCGAGTTTTCCCATGGTTCAGAATTCCCCTAGCGGCCCAGTGCCGGGACGCGGTGCGTGTCGTGGGCAATGCAGACGTTCTTGGTCTCCATGTAGAAATCGAAGCTGTAGTCGCCGCCGTCCCGCCCGATGCCACTCATTTTGATACCGCCGAAGGGCGAGGGCAGGTTACGGTTGTTCTCGGAGTTGACCCACAGCATTCCCGCTTCCACGGAGCGGGCCAGGCGCATGGCGCGGCCGGTGTCACCGGTCCAGATGTAACCGCTGAGGCCATAGGGGGTGTCATTGGCGATACGCACTGCCTCCTCTTCGGTTTCGAAGGAGATGGCGGTGAGTACCGGGCCGAAAATTTCTTCCCGGGCGATACGCATACTGTTATCGGCGTCAATGAACAGCGTGGGGCTGACATAGTTGCCCGGGCCGAGGTCCTCCCTACGCTCACCACCCACGGCGATGGTGGCGCCATCCTCGCGGGCCGCGTCCATATAGCTCATCACCTTGTCGAAATGTCCGGTGTGCACCAGCGGGCCCACTTCGGTGTCCGGGTCCAGGGAGTGGCCGACCCGCAGCGCTGTCACCCTGTCTTCCAGGGCGGCGATAAAGCGGTCGCGAATGCCGCTCTGTACCAGCAGGCGTGAACTGGAGGTACAGCGCTGGCCGTTGAGGCTGTAGATCATGAAAACCACCGCATCCAGGGCGCGGTCGAAATCGGCGTCATCGAACACGAGCACCGGGTTCTTGCCCCCCAGTTCAAAGTGCACTCGCTTCAGGGTATCGGCCCCCTGGCGCATGATGTGGCTGCCGGTGGCGGTTTCGCCCACCAGTGCCACGGCCTTGACCGCGGGGTGTTCTGTCAGGGTTTTACCGGCGACCTCGCCAAAACCGTTGACGGTGTTCCACACACCGGCAGGGATGCCCGCTTCGCGGCTGATTTCCGCCAGGAGCATGGCGCTCAGGGGGCTCAGTTCCGCCGGTTTGTGTACTACCGTGCATCCGGCTGCCAGGGCCGGTGCGATTTTCCAGGTGGACAACATGAACGGCGTATTCCAGGGGGTGATCACCCCGACCGGGCCGATGGGACTGCGGATGGTGTAGTTGGTGTGCTCGTCCTGGTGCAGGGCCAGGCCGTTCCTGGCCTCTGCGGCCTTGTCGGCAAAGAAACGGAAGTTGGCGGCGCCGCGCACCGCGGCCTGCTTCATGAAGCGGATGGGCTGGCCGCAGTCCATACTCTCGACCAGGGCGATTTCCTCCGCCCGCGCCTCGATCATGTCGGCAAAGTGGTGCAGCAGATCACGCCGTTGCTTGCCAGGGAGGTCGCGCCAGGCAGGGAAGGCGCGTTCGGCGGCCTGGCAGGCGGCGGTGACATCGGCGGCGCTGCCCTCCACGACCTGCCCCAGGGAACTGTTGTCGGTGGGAGTGGTGTTGTCGTAGGTGGCGCTGCCATCCGGGACCGTGAATTCACCATCGATATAGTGCCCGGTGACATTGGCCCGGAACCTCTGCAGATACTGGTTTGCAGCCTGCAAATTCTGTTCGAAATCTGACATGTTAATTTCGCCTTGGCCCTTGCAAATATGTAACGAGTTAACTAAAGTACGACAAACATAACACGTTAACTAAATCCGGGTCAATCCCCCGCAGGCAGATCGCCGCGGAGGAGGGTTCCGGAACCTGCAGAGGAGCGTTTGTGAGATTACTGAGTTTTGCCACGGCCGCCGGCCCCTCCTGGGGTGTGGTCACTGAAGGCGGTATTGTTGACCTTGGCGCGCGTAGGGGCGACAGCCTGCTCGCCGCACTGCAGACCGGTGAGCTGGACGCTGTGCGCGCGGAAAGCCAGTCACTGGAGGCTGACTGCGGCCTGGATGAGGTGACCTACCTGCCGCCGATACACGCGCCGGAGAAGATCGCCTGCATCGGTGTGAACTACGCCAATCGCAACGCCGAGTACCGGGATGGCAGTGACGCCCCCAAGTACCCCAGCGTGTTCATGCGCACCATCGATTCGTTTGCCGGTCACAACCAGCCCCTGTGGCGCCCGCCCGAGTCACACCAGTTGGACTATGAGGGCGAGATCGTGATCATCATAGGCAAGAGAGGACACCGGGTTTCACAGGAGGACGCCCTGGACCACATAGCGGGCCTGACCATTATGAACGAGGGAACGCTGCGGGACTGGATTCGCCACGGCAAATTCAACGTCACCCCGGGAAAGAACTTCGTGCACTCGGGCGGGCTGGGCCCCTGGATGGTGACGGCCGATGAATTCGACAGCTACGATGACCTGACCGTCACCACCCGGGTCAACGGTGAACAGCGACAGCACGACACCACGGCGAACCTGATGTTTCCCTTCAGCTACCTGATTCACTACCTGTCGACCTTCTATATCCTCAAGCCGGGGGATGTCATCGCCACCGGTACCCCGCTGGGTGCCGGGGCGCGGTTCGACCCACCCAAGTACCTGGTGCCAGGCGATGTGGTTGAAGTCGAGGTGTCCGGCGTAGGAGTACTCTCCAATGGCATCCAGGACGACCCCACCGTTGAATAAGGAACTGAGGGCATTCGACCGTTCCCTGCCGATGCGCCTGCTCAAGGCGCGGGAAGTCGTGATGCGCAAGTTCCAGCCCTCGCTGCGGGCCCATGACCTGACTGCCCAGCAGTGGCGGGTGTTGCGGGCCCTGGTGGAAAACAACGGCATCGACGCCAGTGAGATCGCCGAGCGCTGCGCCATCCTTATGCCCAGCCTTTCCCGTATTCTGCAGAACCTGCAGGGGAGGGGACTGATCGTCCGGGAAACCTGTGACCGGGACCAGCGGCGCAGCCTGGTCTCGATAACACCCAGGGGCAGGGGCCTGGTGCGTAAGATTGCGCCCCTGTCGGAAGAGCGCTACGACTACATCACCGAACGCTTTGGCGAGAAAAACATGACCCGCCTTTACGAATTGCTGGGTGAGCTTATAGAGTGCATGGAGGAGGATGAACCCTAGCGCGGAAGACGTTCGTATCGCAGTATACCGTGAATCGTCGTATGGAAGAGCCGCCCCTCCTGGTCCATCAGTACACCGGAAAATTGGGTGTTGTACCGGGTGGACCCAGTGGTGTAGTGGAAGACTGATTCGCCGGTGGTCCAGTCGATGCCCTCCATGGTCCAATTGCCATCCCGGGCGCCCACGGTGTAGACCATGTCGGCGCCGTTGGACACGATGGGAAC
>JAACFI010000218.1 GCA_009937575.1 Haliea sp. | reverse complement strand
TCAGTATCGACCCTATCCAGCGGGCTGTAGCGCTGCTCGCTGTAGGTACGGCCGTAGGACATCCAGCTGCCTGGTTCGGAATCCGCCGCCAGCAGTCGCCCGGTGTTTACCGCGCCGGCACTGCTCGCCGCGGGTTTGACGGTCTGCGGAGGTACTTCGTGGGTCTCCACTGCCGTTGATTTCAGCGGAGGTTCGGTGCCTGTCGGCGCCTCGTCCCTGTTACAGCCGATGACCAGGAGTGGCAGGAATACCACTGCGAGCAACTTGACGGGAGGCATTGGGGGCTTCTCGTTTGTATTATTCAAGAGGTCTAATAGTAGCGGAATGCACGCCTGTTGTCGCAATCCTATCGAAGTCTCCCCGGGTTCAGAGGCGCTCGAAGGAGGCTCCCTGCAACAGGTAGCGGGACGAGCCGTCATGCCGCAGCTCCAACTCCACATGACGATAGGGACCGAGAGATTCAGCCCCTAGATCCGTGGACCAGTCCGCCAGGTTGTGCCACCCCAGGTCGACCCCATTCAGGCAGACCCGGCTGCGGCAATCGGCCGTCGGGTAGCTGCCCCGCAGGCACAGGCGGATATCCCGCAACACCTGCGCGTGCCGGGACAGTGGTATGCGGAAAGCGAGCCCGGACTCATTGCCATCGGAACGCAGGCCCTCCCCTGTCGCAGCCTTCCAGCCGCTCCCGGGCGACGTGAGCATACCTAGCTCGACACCCTCAAGCGGCCGGCCGTTCCAGCGATAGAATCGATTCAGGAATTCAAGACGCTGACTGCGAAGGCGCATCTGTTGATCATCAAGCGCGTCACACCAGATCGCCGCGTCATAGCCAAAGAAACTGTCCACGCCCTCAGCGATCCCGAAATCACGCAACAGCTGCCGGTTGGAAGGCCGATAGTGCTCCCGCAGCCTCTCGATGGCGGCCCTGTTCAGGAAGTAGCGCTGCCCGCTCCCCTCCCCGCGTATAAGGAGGAGCAGGTCATCCACCAGCTGCTCTCGATCAGATGCGTTGATACCGTCATTGTCGCGATCGTTAATCAGGCACGCTGCAGGCACATCCAGGCTCGGGTTCTGAGCCATGGACAGCCTGGTGAAATCTTCATCCTCCTCGCAGCCCAACTGGTCGAGCAGGTCCGACACGATATCCCAGCCGGGACCCGCCCGGTAGGACATGAAACGCAAGCGCTCATGGGTGAAACGCTGCGAAAAACGCTCCAGCATGCTCCGGTAATCGCGTGCAGTTTCGAATAGCAGGGAGGGATTTTCGCGAAGTTCCAGCACCGAGTAGCGCTGCGGCCCGGCCTTGAGGCGCTGCAAATATCCTGACTGCAGCAGGGCCGCCTGGTCGCGCAGGTAAAAGAGGAAACAGGCGTCCCCTGTGCCCGGCAAGTCGGCCAGGGTATCCAGCGCCGGTTCGGGGAGCGCAGCGATCCCCTCGAAGCTGGCCAGGGCAAAGCGGGCGCCGCTCCCGCGGGCGCTCTCCAGCTCATCCACAACCCGGGACCACAGCCCCCTATTGAAGTCCCGGAACAGTTCCCGGTGCCCGAACCGTCCCAGCGCTATTTCGAGAACGTGCACGCCGCGTTCAGCGAGCCAGGATCGATTTTCATACAGGTGCGCCTGCAGGGCTGTACTGCCCGCCTTATCCAGCCCTGCATGTATCAGGAACTTCACCGTTTCGACCTCAAACCCCGCGTGGTTGCGAATCTTGCGTTGCCGGAATTCGCGCCGGCATAGCTCAGCTGGTAGAGCAACGCATTCGTAATGCGTAGGTCCGGCGTTCGACTCGCCGTGCCGGCACCATCTTATCCCGTCAGCTCCCGCTTCAACTCATCCTTGTTGATGCGGTTCTTGTCGCTCTGCACCAGTGGCAGTGACTTCCGGTAAACGACCTTGCTTGGGATCATATAGGACGCCAGGTGCTTCTTCAGCTCGAACAGGATCTCTTTCTCGCTTATCTCGCCGGGCGCCGAGTAGACCAGCACGATCTCCTCTTCGATCAGCTCGTTCTCTATGGAAAAGACAGCGCTCTGGTCGATCTGGGGCAGGTTTTTCCTCACCACGGATTCGATCTCGTAGGGTGACACCCTGAACCCCATGGTCTTGATCATGTCATCGTGGCGGGAGACGAAATAGAAGTAGCCCTCCTCATCCTTGTAGACGTAATCCCCCGAGGCCACGACGATCTCGTCGGTCAACTGCCCCTCCAGGTTGATCACGTCTTTCAGGATCTCGATGGACTTGAAGCGCTCAGCCGTTTCCTCCGGTGCATTCCAGAAACCCCGATAAATATAGCCACCACGGTGGATCAGCTCGCCCACTTCCCGGGGAGCGCACTCCCTGCCCTCGTCGTTGATGACGTAAAGTTCCACGTCGGGGATGGGCTTGCCGATTGACTCCGGCCGGATCAGCACCTGGGCGGGGTCGAGGTAGGTGGAGCGGAAGGCCTCTGTCAGGCCGTGCATCGAGTAGAACTCAGCGTTGCGGAAAGTCTGCTTGCAGTCCCGGACCATCTTCTCGGTCACGTTGCCACCGGAGGAGGTGATGATCCTGAGGCCATCGAACAGCTCGGGGCTGGGAATCCTGTGCACATCATCATCGAACATCTGCGAGATGTTGACGGGCATCAGGGGCAGCACGGTCACTTTATCGTCGATCAGGTGATTGAAAAAATCCTCCGGCAGGATAAAGCGGTGCAGGGCCAGGGTCGCCCGCTTGTAGAGCGTACAGAAAATCTGGTTGAGGCCGTAATCGAGATTAAAAATGAGCAGCCCCGAGATCACGTCATCCCGTTCCAGCTTCAGGTACTGTGACACCACGCGGGCCGAATCAAGCAGATTCCGGTGAGAGATGACAATACCCTTCGGCGTACCTGTCAGGCCGAAGGAATAGGTAATCACCGCGTTGTTGTGACCGCTGATGTCACAGCTATAGGGCTTGTTGTAGTACTTGTAGATTTCGTCGAATGACGCCACGTCCGGGCTCGCGGTTTCGTAGGAAATCACGTGGCCGTCGAAATCGATTTCCTCGATACTTTCGAGTTTCAGCTTGTCGGTGATAATGCACCTGATGCCGCAATCGTTGATGATGTACTCGACCTGCTCGGGCTTCAGCAGCTTGGTGAGCGGCACCAGGATGTAATCGGTGGATAAAATCGCCAGGATGGCGATAACCTGCTCGGTTCCCTTGTTGGAATACACCCCGATACGGGAGTTTGGCGGCAGGCCCAGTTCATCGAGGTAGCAGGCCACCTGGTTGACCTTGGCGAACAGCTCCGCGTAGGACATGCCCTTGCCGTTGAACAGTACGGAAGTCTTGTCGCCGTGACTCTGCACGGCGTCTTCGAGGAGAGATCGTATACAGTTTATTGACATGGCCGTTATACCTTTGCACCGAGGGTCCAGATACCGTAGTCGCTGTCAAGGATAGCGACCGGCTTGTGGTCCGAAGTCAGAATCTTGCGGTAGAAAAAAACGATGATGGATTCGATATCTTCCACTGTCAGCACCTTGGTGATGCCGCCGGTGAAGACGATGGAATTGATGGCCAGCAGTTTGAGGTTGATATAGGACTGCCGATAGTGAGACATCTTGCATAACACCAGGAAAATGGCGAGCTGCATCAGGATTTTGGTCGCCTTATCGCTCTGTTCGTGGAAGATGTTCTCCGTCACCTTGAGGTGGGTCAGCAGTTCATAGGTGAACTCATTGGCCTGGGCCGCGAGTATCAGCGACTGTTTTGACTTGTAGACGCCCAGTCGCTTGAATACCAGCCTGTCGTATTCGTTTTCGGTGACGATATTATCCTCCACCAGGTCCTTGGAATAGTGGATATCGGTGGTCGCTCCACCGATATCCAGCAGGATAAACGGGTCGGCCACCGGAAACTTCGCCTCGATGGTAGGCAGCGCACGGTTGACAATAAAAGGCGTCGAATAGATCTGGTTGGCAGTGATGTCATAGAGGTGCTTGATGTCCTCCTTGCCCTCGATGTCCTGCTGGTAGAGATTGGTGAGGTACTCCTTCAGGTGCTCTTCGACAATGTGCAGCCGGTCATCGATGATATTCGGCAACACGACGACATTGTCGATGTTGTCGCGCATCTGCTGCGCATCCAGGGCGCTGCCCACAAACACGAGATTGGAGTAGTTCAGCTGCTCGATGTAGCGGTACAGGGCGCTGGAGAACAGGTTGGCGTGTGAATCGACACCGCCCACGATGATGACCACGTCAATCAGGTCGCTGGGCAGCGAGTACTCCTCGATATTCTGGTAGAGGATGGTATCAATGATATTGATACCCGAATTAAAGGCGATATTGGTGGCGTATTTCAGTGAAAAGGAGTTCGTCACCCCGATGATCAGGGTGCTCAGGCCGCCGTTGGCCGACGAGCAGATGTGTATATCCTGCTTGTCGAAACGGTCGATGGTGTCGCCGCACTTGCCCATCAAATCATCGAAAATATCCCGGTTGAAGTCCCGGAAATGCTGCTCGATGGTGTTGGCGGTCGCCAGCTTGAAATAGGTACTGCCAACATCTATCAACAGTTTGTCGTCAGTCGCAGTCATTGCATGATCCCGATATCGTGAATGATGTCGTTGACGATACTGGTGGTATCCTTGCTCAGGTCACATTGGGATCTCTCGTACTCGTAACAGCGCTCCGGTATCGGTACGTTGCCCCTCTCTATAATCCGGATGTTTTTCCGGGCATCGCGTATCGTGATCATTTCATTCTGGTTGATGATGTGCGGGGAAAACGGCACGTCGATGATGCCATTCTTGATCGAGTTAAACACTTTGCGCCACAGGGTATCCGCAGGATCATTGAATACCGCCTCCATGATGGCCCTGACTTCCAGGGTCAGGATCTCTTCCTCCTCCTCGTCCACCACAGTGGGCAGGCCGTTGAGGATTCGCAGGCTGTACTGGGTATCGGCAACGGTCTTCGCGTTTGCCTCTTTGGTGGGAATTCCGGTGGCTTCCTGGCGGGTCTTGGTGATGATCTTGTCCGCCCCGACCATGGAGGCGATCACGGTGGCCAGGTTGATCAGCTGCTCGGCAAAGTCCTCGTTGGCAGGGAAGGCGCCCATCCACTGGTGATACACCAGGTTGATCATGGCATCGTCACAGCCGATCTGCTGCGCGTAGTGATTTGCCAGTTTCTTGATAACCGCACCGGTGACGATATCCTGGTTCATGGAGCCCTGCTGGGAGAAAGATACGGAGAAGGATTTCACCCCCTCCTCAAGTGACAGGAGCATTTCCAGCAACTGGATGACGATGGTGATCGCCGGGGGCACCAGGGTCGCGGTCAGCGGGCCGAAGGACTCCCGGTTGATCGGCTCGTTGAGCTGCGAGTAGTTGGCACAGACACGCTCGACGTATTTCCAGTACAGGAACGCTTTATCCAGGGGGAAGTTTTTCGAATAGGGCAGCAGGTAAGTGATTGGGCCACCCTCGATCTCGAAGATCCCCGAGGCGATCGCGGTCTCGATCAACAGCCTGGCGTCCGGCGTGCCGTGGCGCAGGCTCACCGGCTTGTTGAAGTGCGTGATCATCTTGCGGGTGGTGCGATAGCCGTGGGTAACAAGCGGGTACCCGTTGAGCATATCCATGTCGTTTTCTTCGCTCAGGCGAAGCATTTTCTTTGCCGTCGCGTAGTCGTTCAGGCGGGTGTTGGAATCGACGGTCAGGGGCAGCACATCGACATTGGCATCCACGAAGAACTCGTAGAGGGCATACTGCTGTTCATAGGTGGGAAAGCCGCCCCGCGGCTGAACCAGCATCTTGTCCCGCTCCCTGAAGTGATGGGAGATGAACAGGTTTTTGCTGGCGCCGCTGACAAACTCCGCGACCTCGGCAAAATCGAACGCGTCGACGTACTCGTTGCTGAGAATGATTTCCCGCTCTTCCTGCAGCAGACTCACGCTATGCCTCTCTCTTCCGACAACGACTGCAGCATATCCAGCCCGGTATTGAGGTCCATCTGGTGACACACCAGGTCAAATCCGTATTTTTTGTACCTGGCCACGATATCCTCGGTGTTACCACTGCCCACCACCAGGTTGCCGCCGATCATCATGATGACATCGTCCAGGTTGCTGTACCTGGACTTGAGCAACGGAACCTCGCGACCCCAGCCCTCGGCTTCACCGTTGAGGGAGGAAATCATCAGCACCTCGGCGCCGGTCTCTACCACCGCATCGAAAAACTCTTCCAGGTGCGTGTTGACGCCCAGGTTGAACACCTCGTATCCCCTGGCGCGCAGGGATAGATCAATAAGCCTGTTGGCGACCACGTGGATATCATTACCCACCACGCCCGTTACCACCTTCATCTGTTTTTACACCGGATATTCTGGGAGGCGCCATGATAGCAAAAGTTTCTACATATGACGGGATTGCGATGCTAGAATCGCCACCCAATTTTCAGCACGGGAAACTTCGATGAGCTTCTTCACGGCGGATATCTGTGACGAATACAGTGAACGTGTCTCTGTACTGGGCCCCGGCTATGCCAATTACGGCGGCGCCGACAAATGCCAGGGCGAAATAGTCACTATAAAACTCGACAGGAATAATGCCGACCTGGTAGCCCTGCTCAGGGACGAGGACGGCAGCGGCAAGGTCGTGGTGGTCGATGTCGATCAAGCCTATTATGCCGTGGTGGGCGAGAACCTGATGAAGTTTGCCCACCAGAACCACTATGCCGGCATCATCGTCAACGGGTATATCAGGGACACCTTCCAGATCGGGGACATTCCCGTGGCCCTGTTTGCACTCGGCACCTGCCCGCGCAAGTCTATACCCGTCACCCGGGGTGAAAGGGATCTCCCTCTGGAATTCGGAGGCGTTCAGTTTAACCGCGGCGAGTACCTGTACGCGGATACCGACGGGGTAATCGTCTGTCCCGAGAAAATCGTCTAGAGAACCTTGGCGATGGACTGCGCCAGGTAATCGACGTTGTCCGGCGCAATGGCGGCAATACTGATACGGCTGGACCCCACGATATAGATACTGAACTCGTCCTGCAGGCGCTGCACCTGCTCCCGGTCTATGCCCAGGAACGAAAACATGCCTTTTTGCGCGGTGATAAAGCTGAAGTCGCGGGTGACACCATTGGCGATCAGCTTGTCGACCAGCAACTGGCGCATACCGTTGATGCGATCACGCATATTCTTGACCTCACCGTGCCACTGGGCGGTCAGTTCCCCTGAGCCGAGTATCGTTTCCACAATGGCGGCACCATGGGCCGGCGGCATGGAATAATTGACCCGTACGATCGGCAGCAATACCGAATTGATGATGTCCGCCGTCGCGGCGCTTTCGCCGATGACGGTGCAGGCGCCGATGCGCTCCCGGTACAGGCCGAAGTTCTTGGAGCAGGAGCTGCACAGAATCATCTCGTCGACGGTATCAGCCATCAGCCGGACACCGTAGGCATCCTCTTCCAGGCCTTCGCCGAATCCCTGGTAGGCCATGTCCACCACCGGGAAGAAGCCGATATCCCTGGCCAGCTCCGCAATCTCCTGCCACTGCTCCTGACTCAGATCCATGCCGCTGGGGTTGTGGCAGCAGGCGTGTAGCAGCACCGCGTCATCCGCGGGGACCTGCTTCAGGGCCTCCACCATGGCGGTGAAATCCAGGCACTTGTTCTCGTAGTCATAGTAGGGATAGGTTTTTACCGTCAGACCGGCCGCGGTGAACACACCCTGGTGGTTTGCCCAGGTGGGGTCACTCACCCAGATGGTGCCGCCGCTCTTGCAGGTCCGGATCAGTTCGCCGGCGATGCGCAGCGCCCCTGTGCCCCCTGGAGTCGAGATGGTGCGCACGCGATTCTCCCGGATCACCCTGTGATCACCCAGGTTCAGGGCGGCTATCCTGTCATTGAACAGGCTCGAACCGGCGGAGTTGATGTAGGCCTTGGTGGTTTCTTTATCCACGCGGAGTTGCTCCGCAGCCTTCACGCAATCCAGGATCGGGGTGTGACCCGCGTCGTCCTGGTAGACGCCGGGGCCGAGATTGATCTTCTCAGGGTGACTGTCGGCCTTGAACTTGACCGTCAGGCCGAGGATCGGGTCCGCAGGATGCGGTTCTAATTGTGAAAACATAAAACGGTGTACCTTCAAACAATCGCCGGGGAGTCAGGGAACCCGACTCTATCGCAACTGGGTTTCCAGCGGTAGCTCTGTGGAGTTCTTGATCTCGGTCACCGCCATGTGCGAGTGCAGTTCGCGGATGGAAGGGCTGGCGGTCAGGGTATTGCGCACAAAAACCTCGTAGTGGCGGATGTCCCGGGTGACGATTTTCAACATGTAGTCCCAGATACCTGTCATGGTGTAGCACTCCATCACCTCCGGGTATTTGACAATTTCCTGTTCAAATTCCTCCAGGTTCTGGCGACCGGTGGAGGTCAGGTTGATGGTGGCAAAAACCACTACATCCATACCCAGGGCGCGAGAGTTAAGCAGGGCCACACGGCCACGAAACAGACCCTCCTGTTCCATACGATTTATCCGCCGCCAGCAGGGCGACTGAGACATGTTAATGCGTTCGGCGATGCTGGCGGTGCTGATCGTACAGTCCGTCTGCAGCAGCTTGAGAATCTCCACGTCCTGCCTGCCCAACTCTAAAGACATAATTAATCCCTATATCCGCCCTATCAGAATAAATTATGCACATAATGCCGCAGAAAGAGACTTAATAACATAACTATTTCCCTATGATTCGGCCAAAATACCCAAAAAATTATCTGGAGAAGCCGACATGGGTAGAGACATGGGCCAGGCACTGAAGACGGTGAGCCTCGACGACAAGTACGCCCTGGACAAGACCCGCGCTTATATGACGGGCATCGAGGCGCTGGTGCGCCTTCCCATTCTGCAGCATCAGCGAGACCGCAAGCGCGGGCTGAACACCGCGGGCTTCATTTCCGGTTACCGCGGCTCCCCCCTCGGCGGCGTCGATCAGGCCATGTGGAAGGCGCGCCCCTGGCTGGACCGCCACGATATCCATTTCCAGCCCGGTGTCAACGAGGACCTGGCGGCAACCGCTGTCTGGGGCAGCCAGCAGACCAATTTGTTCGAGGGTGCTAAATACGACGGCGTGTTCGGCATGTGGTACGGCAAGGGACCCGGCGTGGACCGCAGCATGGACGTGATCAAGCACGCCAACGCCTTCGGCACAGCACCCCACGGCGGCGTACTGGCGGTGGCCGGCCGGAACACATGTTCATCGGCGCCTCGGTACCGGTGCTGAGCCCCGCCAACGTGCAGGAAGTACTGGACCTGGGCGTGTTCGGCTGGGAGCTGTCGCGCTACAGCGGCACCTGGGTGGCCCTCAAGGCGATCACCGAGAACATGGATTCCGCCATCTCCGCCGACATCGACCCCGATCGCATCAATATCGTTATTCCCGAGGAATTCGAGTTACCGGCCGACGGCGTACACGGGCGCTGGCCGGACAGGCCACTGGACCAGGAACTTCGCCTGAACAAGTACAAGATCTACGCAGCCCGGGAATTCGCCAGGGTCAACAAGCTCAATCGCATCGTACTCGACAGTCCAAACCCCCGCCTGGGCATCATCACCAGTGGTAAGTCATACCTGGACGTAATGCAGGCACTGGAAGACATGGGCATATCAGAGGCCGTGGCGGCTGAGATCGGCCTGCGCGTCTACAAGGTGGGGATGCCCTGGCCCCTCGAACCACGAACGACCCACGATTTCGCCGAGGGGCTGGAGGAGATCCTGGTGGTAGAGGAGAAGCGCTCCATCATCGAGGACCAATTGACCGGCCAGCTCTATAATTACCCGGTGGAGGCCCGCCCCCGGGTCATCGGGGAGTTCGACGAGGACGGCAGGGACCTGCTGCCCAACCTGGCCGAACTGACGCCGGCGATGATCGCCCTGGCCATCGCCAGCCGCATCCGGCGTTTTTACCGCTCCGAGGCCATGGACCAGCGAGTGGCCTGGATCGAGCAAAAGGAGGCCTCATTGGCAACGCCGCGGGACACCATCGAGCGGGTGCCCCACTTCTGCTCCGGCTGCCCGCACAATACCTCGACCCGGGTGCCAGAGGGCAGCCGCGCTCTCGGGGGCATCGGCTGCCACTACATGGCCACCTGGATGCCGGACCGGGAAACCCACACCTTCACCCAGATGGGCGGCGAAGGGGCCACCTGGATCGGCCAGGCGCCCTTCACCGAAACAGAACATATTTTCCAGAACCTGGGTGACGGTACCTACTTCCACTCGGGCATCCTGGCAATCCGCGCGGCGGTCTCCTCCGGGGTGAATATCACCTACAAGATTCTCTACAACGACGCTGTCGCCATGACCGGCGGTCAGCCGATCGACGGTTCCCTTTCCGTGGAGGACCTGATTCTGCAGTTGCGTGGCGAAGGTGTGCGCCGCATCGCCCTGGTCACCGATGATACAGAGCAGTGGCGGGGCCAGTTCCGAGACCTGGCGGGCTACAGCCTGCATCATCGCGACGAGATGGATGCGCTGCAGAAAGAACTGCGCGAATATCGCGGCACCTCGGTGATCGTCTACCAGCAGACCTGTGCCGCGGAGAAGCGCCGGCGTCGCAAGAAGGGCGCGATGGCAGACCCGGCCAGATTCCTGTTTATCAATGACGAGGTGTGCGAGGGTTGCGGCGATTGCAGCGTGAAGTCGAACTGCCTGTCGGTCATCCCCAAAGAAACCGCGCTGGGGCGCAAACGCCAGATCGACCAGAGTGCCTGTAACAAGGACTACAGTTGCGCCAGGGGTTTCTGCCCCAGTTTCGTCACGGTGATCGGCGGCAGCCTGCGCAAGCCGGAAGTAAAGCAGGACGCAACGGAAACAATTTTCGATCCCCTGCCCGATCCCGAACTGCCTACCCTGGACCACCCCTGGAACACGGTGGTGACCGGCGTCGGTGGCACCGGCGTACTTACCATCAGCGCCCTCATCGCCATGGCAGCCCATATCGAGGGTAAGGGCTGCGCCACCATGAACCAGACCGGCCTGGCACAGAAGTTTGGCGCCGTGGTCAGCCACGTCCGCGTCAGCGAAAACCAGGACGACATAAGAGCAGTGCGCATCCCCGCGGGGGAGGCAGACCTGCTGCTGGGCTGCGACCTGGTAGTGACCTCTACCTACGAAGCCATGGGCAAGGTTGCCCACCATCGCACTCGCGCCGTGGTCAACGACGCGGAGGTACCGACGGCGGCCTTCATCCTGGACCCGGATGCACAGTTCCCCACCGGGGCGATGAAAGAAAAAATTACCGCGGAAACCGGCGAGGATGCCTGCCACTTCATCGACGCCACCCGAATCGCCACCCGGCTGCTGGGAGACTCCATCGGCAGCAACCTGTTCATGCTCGGCTTCGCCTGGCAGCAGGGGTTGGTACCGGTTTCCGCCGCGGCGCTGGAGCAGGCCATCGAACTCAATGGCGTGGCAGTAGAATTCAACCAGCGGGCCTTCACGCTGGGGCGCCGCTTTGCGCATCAGCCGGATAAAATCCTTGCCCGACTTGGCACCACCGGGGAGCTTGAACCCCAGGGCCTGGACGAGGTCATCGCAGACCGCGTGGATCGATTGACCGAATATCAGTCCGCGACCTACGCCGACCGCTACCGCCAGCAGGTGCAGCGGGTACGCGCCGCCGACCCGGGCGTGGAAAAAGACACTTCAGTATCACTGGCGGTGGCCCACAACCTGTACAAACTGATGGCGATCAAGGACGAGTACGAAGTGGCGCGCCTGTACAGCGACGGCAGCTTCCGGCGCAAACTGGAGGAAACCTTCCAGGGGGACTTCCAGTTGCGCTTCAATCTCGCCCCGCCCCTGTTCAGCAAACGCGACCCGCAGACCGGACAGCTGCTCAAGCGGGAATTCGGCCCCTGGATGATGACCGCCATGAACTGGTTGGCCAGATTGCGATTCCTGCGCGGCACCCGTTTCGACCTGTTCGGCTACAGCGCTGAGCGCGGTCAGGAGCGCGCCGACCTGGTGGATTATGAACAGCTCATCGACAGCATCCTGCCCCACCTGGATCGCGGTAACTACCGGGCTGCCCTCGCACTGGCTGAACTTCCTGCCAAACTGCGGGGATTCGGCCACGTGAAAGACCGCAACCGGGCGCAACTGTCTACGCAGCGCGAAGCGCTGCTTCAGGAACTGGGCGGGGAGATCGCCGGCAGCCCGGTGAGATTTGTGGACGCGGCCTGATGCACGCCGCCCTTGTCAGGACTCAGGAAGCGCCTTGAAATCCTCTACCAGGTCAATCCAGGATTTCTTGTCGGCAATGAAATCTTTGGTCCACTTGTTAAGTGGTATGCCGTTTACCTCCTGGGAGTAAAACAAGGGTGTTTGCAGAGCCGTGTGTGAATCGTCACCACTGACGATAAACCGTTTGTAACGCTTCGGATAAGCCTCCACGATCGGGGCGTGATTATCGAGAACCAGGTCGCGGTACATGCTCTGTGAGAGGCCGGTGGGAAACGGGATAATCGGCGGCAGGGGATCGAAGAAACCGGGCAGGTTGACACTGGCAAAACCGATATTGGTGACATCGCCATCGGTTTCGTAGAAGGCCTCGCGAATTTTCGGATCGTTTTTCAACCGCCAGTGGATGATCGCGGTCTGCTGACCGTAGGCGCTGCAGTCAGTGCAACTGGCGGGGTAAAACTGCGCGAACTGCCAGTCCCTGTCCCGCGCCGCGACGGCATCCTGGGAGTCCAGGCTGATAGCGATCGGCCCCGCGTCATTAAAAACCGTGAGCTCCTTTGGCTTGTTGCCATACAGAAAGCGCAACAGGGACGGGGCAAAGGCTGTTGCCCCGACGCCTCCGGCGCTGGAGCCCGCCACGGTGAGTTTCTTGACTTTCTTGAAGGTCGCCTTCGCCACGTCCAAACCGGCGCTGAGGTTGCGCAGGCCCCGGTGGTGACGCACACCTGCTGCGCCATTCTCCGCCACGAACCCGGGGTCGACAACGGTATTGTCCCCGGAGAATACCGAACCGTCGCAGTAGGGCATGTACACGATGGAATAGTGGGCAAAGGGATTATCCTTGTTGTCGAAATCCCAGATCCCCTCCCTCGGTCCGGGCGGCTCCTGTCCCGCGGTCGACTGGCTGCAGCGGTAGAGTCCCTGCCAGCACGCCCCGCCGCCCTGCAGCATGACCAACAGTTTCTTGCTGTCCCTGCCCTTGCGGGTGAATACCGAGTAGGTAGAGCCGTCGATACAGATAGGGCCCTCACCACCCGCCGGATCAAAACTGTGTTTGATCCAGCCATCCCCCACCTCCTCGGAACTCACAGGGGTGTACTTGCCCAGGTACTTGTTGACGCCCGACATGATCAGCTCAACGCGCGCCCAGGGATTCGGTCTGGATTCGCCGTCTGCAGCGGCAACCGCTGGCAGCAGGGGAATCAGTAACAGTGCAACGAGTATCCTGGTAATCAGGCGAATAGCTGGCATAGAGCCTCCAACATTGTTCGTAACTCATGTTGAGCTTATCGCGAAGTCGGCAGTAGCGCATCCCCATGGCCACCATTTGTCCAACCAGCTTTCCGGCCCAGGGGGAATCTGCGGTGAGGGCACGCCGCCTAACAGGGCTGACAGCGGGGTTGTTTAATATACTCTCGCAGATGGCGCACTCCTGCCACAGCGGATATACTGGTAGGCAGCATTCTCAAAATAAAAAGTGGTACGAGGATAAATCAATGAAAATAAAACTGCTGGCACTCGCGGCTGCTTCGGTCATCGGCAGCCAGGCCAACGCCTTCGAATTCGACACACCCTCTGACTGGGAAATTCGCTGGGACAATACCTTCAAGCTCAATGTCATGGCACGTGTAGCCGAACAGGATGATGATGTCGTCACCCCGCAGGCGGGCGCCGGCTGGTTCCTGGCGGACGATTCGGACCTGTCTGTAGATCGCAGCAGTCTCGGGCTGGTCAGTACACGTTTCGACGTTTTATCCGAAATGGATGTCATCTGGAAAGAGAGCTTCGGCTTCCGCGTCAGCGGTTCCGCCTGGTATGACCCCCAGTACGACGACGACAACAACGATCACCCCGGCAACCGGCGCCTCACCTGGGCATCCCCAAGCACCCCTGTGGGTGAGTACAACCACGAGGCGGAGGATATGCACTACGCCGGTGGCGAATTGCTGGATGCTTTCGCCTTCGGAAACATCGATATCGGCGAGACCACCCTGGGGGTACGCGTTGGCCGGCACACTATCTACTGGGGCCAGGCCCTGGCGACCAATGGCGCCCTGCACGGCATCGGCGGGAGCATGGCACCCGTCGATTTCAACAAGGCGCTGGCGGTACCGGGATCTGAGGCAAAGGAATTATTCATGCCCACGGGCAAGATCTCCAGCGTGTGGCAGCTGACCGACAACCTGACCCTTAACGCCTTCTGGTCGTGGGAACACATGGCCTATCGTTACCCTGAAGACGGCACCTACTGGAGCCCTATAGAATCACTGACTGAAAATTCGGAATTTATCACCCTGGCTCCCGGAGACCCGGTTCGCTCGGGGCTCAAGCACCGGGGCTTCAGTGAGGATACCGGGGACTACGGCATTAATCTTCAGTACTACATTGAACCGCTCGGGCTGGACGCCAGCTTCGTCTACATCAACCACACGGATAAAAACCTGCACGGTATTTTGGGCGTGCTCCGCAGCGAGAATACGCCTGCACCAGATATTGATCCCGAGACAGGCTTCGGTGTCAACTACCTGGGTGAAGCGAAGTGGGTGTTCAAGAACGATATCGAGCTGTTCGCAATCGCCCTGGCCAAGGAGTGGGCGGGCATCAGCTTCGGGGCGGATATTGTCTATCGGAAGGATACGGGCCTCGCCCCGAATTTCACCCCTTCCCTGACCCAGGCTGGGATAGATTTCAAGAAAGCAGATTCGGGTAATTACCCTGGCGCTGTTGGCGACAGCTGGCATGTCAATTTGAATGCCCTGCACTTCCTGAATGGTGACTGGGGCCTGTGGCAAGGCGGAACCGCTATCGTCGAGGCCACGTTCTCCATGCTGGACAGCTGCAACGAGAACTGTCAGCTGATGGATGTGCGAGTCAGCGAAGATCGTGTGATCAGCCAGATTTTCGGCCTGTTCCGCCCGACCTGGTACCAGGTACGCCCTGGCTGGGATTTGACCCTGCCCATGAGCGTCAGCTACACCATTGATGGCGAGAAATCCCCCATCAGCGCCGGCGGCGATGAAGAGGGCGGCAGTGGCAGTATCGGTGCGGAACTCCTGATCAACCAGGTGTGGACTGTCAGGGCCGCCTACAATATCCGTTTTGGGCCCGTGCTCGCCGGTACCGGCGGACTGCTGAAGGACCGGGATAACGTCTCCCTGACAATAAAACGCACCTGGTAGATTTATCCCGACCAAAAAACCGGACAGCTATACTGTTTTTCCGCAATCTTATGTAGAATACCTGCCCAGCTTCTCTCGTTCACATAGGAAACAAGCCATGTCGCAGTCCGAAGTATTGGGCCGGGAGCAATTGCTCGCGGCCTACCGGGGTATGAAAACCATCCGCGAATTCGAAGAGCGGGTGCACGCGGAGATCATGAACGGGCAGATCGCCGGCTTCACCCACCTGTATACCGGGCAGGAAGCCAACGCCATCGGCGTCTGTGCGCACCTGGACCACGAAGACACCATCATTTCCACCCACCGGGGACACGGCCACTGTATCGCCAAGGGCGCCGATGTGGTCGGCATGATGAAGGAGTTGTTCGGCTCCTCCGAGGGCCTGTGCAAGGGCAAGGGGGGATCCATGCACGTGGCCGACGTGGACAAGGGTATCCTCGGCGCCAACGGTATCGTCGCCGGCGGGCCACCCATTTCCGTGGGATCGGCACTGGCCGCCAAGATCCGCGACAACGGCCGGGTGGCGGTGTCTTTCTCCGGCGATGGCTCGGTCAACCAGGGCACCTGCTTCGAGGCGATGAACCTGGCGGTGGTGCTGAATGTCCCGGCCATCTTCGTGATCGAGAACAACTACTACTCGGAGCACACCAATATCAGCTACGCGGTGGGCTGTGACGACCTGAAGGCACGCACCGAGGCCTTCGGTTTCCCGGTGTTCGTGGCAGACGGCGCCGATTTCTTCTCCGTCCACGAGGCGGCGGGCAAGGCCGTCGAGCACGCCCGCTCGGGCAATGGCCCCGCCGGTGTGTTTGCGGAAACCGGGCGTTTCCACGGCCACTTTGTCGGCGACCCACAGTACTACCGAGCCGAGGGAGAGCTGGAGGACCTGCGCGAGAATTCCTGCTGCCTGAAAAACTTCCGGGCCAGGATGGCGGAGACCGGTGAACTGGGCAGCGACGAACTCGATGCCATCGACACCGAGGTGCTGGCCCTGATCGAGCAGGCCGTCACTGAGTCCAAGGCCGCTGCCCGTCCCACCGCGGAACAGGTCACCGAAGACGTTTACATCCATTACGGCAACGCGTAGGAGAATTATCATGTCAGAGAAAACCATGCGCGATGCCATCAACGAGGCGCTGCACCAGGCCATGGCGGCAGACGATTCCGTGTTTGTCATCGGTGAGGATGTGGCGGGTTGTAACGGTAGCCAGGGCGAGGTGGGCAGTGTCGGCGGGGTGTTTGGCGTCACCAGCGGGCTCTACCAGAAGTTCGGCCCGAATCGCTGCATAGATACCCCCATTTCCGAATCCGCCATCGTCGGTGCCGCCGCGGGGGCCGCCCTGGTGGGCATGCGCCCGGTCGCCGAGATCATGTTCGCCGACTTCATCGGCGTGTGCATGGACCAGATCGTGAACCAGATGGGCAAGTTCCGCTA
>JAACFI010000217.1 GCA_009937575.1 Haliea sp. | reverse complement strand
GTGATCGCCGATCCGGAAGGGCAGGACTCGGACTCTGACTTCGGTAATCTGGAGCTGGGCGTGAAGTGGCGATTCTGGAACAGCGAGGACCTGCAGGTTGCCTTTGCTCCTCTCTATGCCTTCGGTATTACCCGCTCAGCGGCAGAGCGGGGTATAGGCGAAGACAGTGATGTACTCCAGTTGCCGGTGGTTGCAAGATCAAGGGGTCAGACTCCTTGATCGATTCCTTGAGCCGGGCCAATGTCCAGCGATCCGATCAAGGAGTCTGACCCCTTGATCTCTGCGCACCACCTGAATGCGCGTTGGGAGTTGCTGTGTGAACTGGTGGGGGCCACCGATACGGATTTTGATGATGACTACGTCAATGTACGCGCCGGTTTCGATTTTACCATCGCGGACGATATGCACCTGCTGTTCTCCGCCGCCACCGGCCTGCGAGAACCGGGCGGAGAAAACGGGCTGGACTACGATATCTACCTGGGCCTGCAGTGGTTCCGCTAGTGGCTAGTCCGGCGCCGGTCGCGCCCGCTGGTTATAGAGAATCGACTTGATGTGGGCGATCTCTTCCTCGCTGAGCTTTGAATAATCCTGGCCCCAGTCGCTGCCTACCGCCATACCACGCTGGACCCCCGGGCGCTCGCCCATCTCCTCGAACCAGCGCTTGAAGTGCTTGAACTCGTCTATATCCTGCCCCTGAATTTCCCAGCCGACGGTCCAGGGGTAGCAGGCCATGTCGGCAATGGTGTACTGGTCGCCGGCGATATAGGGCCGGTCGTAGAGCCGGTTGTTCAGCACCCCGTACAGGCGATTGACTTCGTTGTCGAAGCGGCGCAGGGCATAGCTCTGGTCCCCCTCGCTGTCTTCCAGTCGCCGGAAATGGCCCAGTTCCCCGGTCTTCGGCCCCTGGTTGGCCATCTGCCACATCACCCACTGGTAGACCTCGTGTTTGCTGCGCAGGTCGGTGGGGCAGAACTGGCCGGTGACCTCGGCGATGTACATCATGCAGGCGCCGGATTCGAACACTGAGATCGCACCGTCCCCTCCCGGCGGATCGTGATCGACGATCGCCGGCATTCGATTGTTGGGACTGATTTTCAGGAACTGGTCGTCGAACTGGGCGCCAGTGCCGATACTGCAGGGTACGATCTTGTAGTCGATGCCACATTCTTCCAGCAGGATGGTGACTTTCTTGCCGTTGGGTGTAGGCCAGTAATGGACGTCTATCATGGTGTTAGCCGGTTCAGGAGCGGGGGATGTAACATTAGACCAGGATGTGGCAGAGGTCTACGGTGAGCCCCTCAGGTGATCAGCCCGACGACGGTCCCGGTCATACAGGTGGCGAGCAGACCTGACCAGAGGGAGCGGGGCGCCAGGCGCAGAATATCCGCAGTGCGCCCCGGGCACATGGCGGTCATACCGCCGATCATGATGCCCAGGCTGCCGAAATTGGCGAAACCGCACAGGGCGTAGGTCAGGATCAGGCGGCTGTGTTCGCTCAGTGCGCCGGGTTCAACTGCGGCCAGTTGCAGGTAGGCCACCAGTTCGTTGATAAACAGCTTGGTGGCAAGCAGTTCACCGGCGGCGTGGGCTTCCTCCCAGGGGATTCCGGTGAGCCAGGCCAAAGGTGCGAAAACCCAGCCGAAACTTCCGATCAGGGTCAGTGGTTCACCGCCGGTGGGCAACAGCCCGAGGCTTTTATCGACCAGGAACACCAGGGCCACGAAGGCGATCAGCATACCGATGATATTGGCCAGCAGGCGCAGCCCCTCACCGACCCCCGTGACCAGGGCGTCCATGCTGCCGGAATAGGGGGAGGCCATATCCACGGGAACCTCCCCGGCGCTATCCTGGGGGGGCAGCATCACCGCCGCCAGTAGCAGCGCCGCGGGTGCACTGATCAGGGAGGCCACCAGTATGTGACTGAGGGCATCGGGGACGCTGTTAGCCAGTATGCCGGCATACAGGCCCAGTACCGTGCCGGCTACGGTGGCCATACCGCATGTCATCAGCATGAAAAGCTCGCTGTTGCTCATGGTCTTCAGCTGCGGCTTGATCAGCAAGGGGGATTCCACCATCCCCACGAATATGGAACTGGCGCTGGCTACCCCCACCGCGCCACTGACCCCCATCGACTTCGCCAGCAGCCCCGCCACGGCGCGTATCACCACCGGGATAACCCGCCAGTGCCACAGCAGGGCGCTCAGTGCCGCGAAGACGATGACGATAGGCAGGGCGCGAAAGGCCAGGATGAAACTGTGCTCAGGGCGGATCGTGTCATAGGGCGCCGGCCCCCCGCCGAGGAAACCAAATACCATGGCGGTGCCCTCGGAAGTGGCCGCCTCCAGAGTCAGCACCAGCTTATTGATGACCAGCAGGAAGTCCTGCAAGACGGGCAGTTTCAGGAACAGCATGGCCAGTACCAGTTGCGCCACCACGCCGCTGATGACCAGCCGCAGGGGAAAACGGCGGCGGTCGCTACTGGTCAACCAGGCCAGCAGTATAATGGCCGGTAGGCCCAGCAGCCCCTGTGACATGGAAGATCCTCCCCGATAGATGCCCCCGACGTTAGAGGAGCCCGATGCAAAAGTCCACCTGCGGGCTTTACGGGCGCGCGGTTACCGGGTTTGATTAACTATACAGTCGTACAGTGGTTGTGTTGAAAGCTTGTTGATTCAGCCGCCCTGGTCCATGCTTGCCTGCAACCAAATGCAAACCGGAGGTCGCCCCCATGCTGTCCAAATTCGATGATTACCCTATCCACCAGACGGCGGAACCCGTTTTTCACACGGCCTCCAGCGACCGATTTCACTACGACCGCTTCTGGTACAACGGACATGACCGTGATGGCGGTTTCTATTTCGGCGTCGGCATGTGCCGCTATCCCAACCTGGGTATCCTGGACTGCAGCCTGAGCCTGGCTATCGACGGCCGCCAGTACGCCTTTCACGGCTCCTGCCGGGCCCCCCATGAACCCACAGACCTCACGGTCGGGCCTTTCAGTCTGCAGATCATGGAGCCCATGGGTCGCCACCGGGTGGTGATCGGTGCCAATGACACCGGTATTGAGTGCGACCTGCTGTTCACGCCACGCACCGCCTGTATCGAGGAGGGTCGCCAGACCCTGCGCAATGAGCGCCACGTGGTAATGGATGCTACCCGTCTGGACCAGTTCGGCTTCTGGTCTGGCTGGATCCGCTACGAGGGACAGGAACTGCAGGTGGATGGCACAACGACCTTCGGCCTGAAGGACCGCTCCTGGGGCATTCGCCCGGTGGGGGAAGCCTACACCGGGGGGGCGCCCCTGGCGGAGTTCCAGGCGGTGCATTTCTGCTGGGTACCCATACACTGGGACGACGAGTGCAGCCTGGCCGGCTGGTTCGAGGACGGCAACGGCCACCAGTGGCATACCGACCAGGCCTTCCTGCCCCACTACCCAGGCGTGGAGGAGATCCCGGGTACCAGCGATCCGGCCAGCCGGGTGTGGCAGGGAAGGGTGGGACACAGGCTGGAGATGATCCCGGGTACCCGCCGTGCCAGTTCCGCGGTCATCACCATGAACGACAAGTCCGGTGAGAGCCTGGAGATCTCACTGGAACCGGTGATGGTGCACCGTATGAAGGGCCTCGGTTACCAGCACCCGGAATGGGGACACGGTAAGTGGCACGGGGAACTGGCGATAGCCGGGGAGAGCTGGACCGACAGTGACCTGGATCCCCTGGCGCTGGAAAATATTCACGTCCAGCAGATCGTGCGCGCCACCTGTGGCGACCGGGTGGGGCACGGGGTGCTGGAACAAATGCACATCGGGCCCTCCACTGCCCTGGGCTTTGACGATTGGTTCGACGGCGCCAAATAGCACATCCTGGGTAGTTAACACACCGCGCCAGCCCATCTATAATACCCGGCGTTAGAATAACTACCGGGGGAGCTATCATGTCCAGGCGCAGGAGCCTGCCGTACCGTATTGTTCGCAGCTTGCTGGTGCTGGCATTGCTGCTCACTCTAGCCTCCCTGGCCTTTCTCTGGTACGTGGGCGCCTGGAACGTGGTTTTTCCCTCTAAACAACACGACAGTGTAGCCCCTTTACTACCAGCAGAGTTGTCCTCCCCATCGGTACTGGTGTTCAGCAAGACCAATGGCTTCCGCCACAAGGAGGGCATCGAGGGAGGTGCCCGGGTGCTCGACAGGATCGCCCGTGGACATCGCTGGGGTTATTTCCACACCGAGAACGGCGCGGTCTTCAACCCCCGCGACCTGGCGCGTTTTGACGCGGTTGTATTCCTCAATGCCTCCGGCGATATGCTCAGTGTGGAACAGGAAAAGGCTTTCCAGCAGTGGATGGAGGCCGGTGGCGGCTGGCTCGGTATCCATGCCGCCGGGGACGGCTCCCACGTTGGCTGGCAGTGGTATATGGACGAGTTGATCGGGGCGGAATTTACCGCCCATATCATGGATCCCCAGTTCCAGCGCGCCATTGTGTTGCTGGAAAACCAGCAACATCCCGCCCTGCGGGACGTACCTGATATCTGGGAACACGAGGAGGAGTGGTACTCCTGGGCGAGCAGCCCGCGGGGAAAGGGGTTTACCATCCTGGCCACCCTCGACGAGGAGTCATACACACCGGTGCAGAAACTGTTGGGAAGGGAACGTGACTTGCGTATGGGGGACCACCCGGTGGTGTGGAGCAATTGCGTCGGCAGCGGCCGTTCAATCTATGTAGCCATGGGGCACCGGGCCTCGGCCTTCACCCAACCCCAGGTCCGGCAGATTCTGGATAACGCCCTGGTATGGCTGACCAGTAAAGGTGTTGATCCGGGCTGCTGAGAATCACTCGCCGAAGGGGGGGCGCTGGCCGCCGCACAGCACGTCGGTGACCCGCTCGGTATCCATGTATTCTTTAAGCCGCAACAGCTTGCCGTCTCGAAACTCGAACAGGAAGTGGTACTCGTTGCTGTAGATCTGGCCCGAAATGTGCTCCCCCTCGCTGGTGGCCTCCACGGCGACCTTGTCGCCTTCTGCCAACATGCCCAGTATCGTGAAGCTCAGCCCCTGGGGAAATACATCGAAAATGGCCCCGGCGGACCGGGTGATCTGCTCCTTATTGAACACGCCCGAAATCAGCGTGTTGCCCATAGTCTGGACGCAGCCATCGTCCGCGTAGCTATTGGCGATAGCGTCGGCATCCCCGGCGTTCATCGCGGCAAAAAAATCTGTAACAAAGGCTTTGTTGGCTTCGGTGGTATCCATCTGGTTGTCCCGCTGTGGCCGGTTAGGGCAGTCAGTCGTTATAGGACTATCTTAGCCGGAGGGGGGACCCCGGCCAGAAACGGCAGTATAGATAGCTGTCCCAGATCCCTGGTCTGCGTACAATTTTTGCCGGCGGTTTAACTATGCAGAAGTTGTGGCAATGATGCCTAGTCGCGGACCTTGCCGCGCAGGGCCTTCAGATGCCCGCGCCGGGTTTTGTTGTCCATGCGCTTTTTCCTCGCGCTTTTACTCGGCTTGGTGGGCCGGCGCCTCTTACGGGTAATGGCGACGCTGCGCACCAGTTGTTGCAGTCGCGCCAGTGCATCCTCGCGATTTTTCTCCTGGCTTCGGAAGCGCTGGGCTTTGATGATGATTACCCCGTCAGTGGAAATGCGCCGGTCCTTGAGCTCCAGCAGTCGCTGCTTATAGAAATCCGGCAGGGAAGACCCGTTGATATCAAAGCGCAGGTGTATGGCTGTCGAGACCTTGTTGACGTTCTGGCCTCCGGCTCCCTGTGCGCGGATAGCCTGTACGTCTATTTCCGCGAGGGGAATCGCCACCTGATTGGAAATCGTCAGGGTGCTCACAGCAGCAGATACCGCGGAACGCGTTGCTTGTAGGCCCGATAGTCCTCGCCATGCACCGATTCAAGATAGGCTTCTTCCTTGAGTATCATGCCGTGTACCAGGGCGAACCCGATAAATGACAGGGCGAACAAAGCCAGGTTCTGCAACAGCACTGTGTAGGCCGCGAACATCAGCAGATATGACACGAAGTAGGGATTGCGGGTAAAGCGGTAAATGCCGTCCTCAACCAGTTCAGTTGCCTGCTCCTCGATCACGCCGACGCGCCAGGACTCGCCCAGGTCCCGGAGAGAAGCGATGCCGAACACCAGGTTGAAACCCAGCAGTAACAGGGAAAGCCCGGCGGCCATTTCCCCCGGCAGCAGGCGTATCCGGGCAAACGGCGAGTCGCTGCTGGCGAAGTACAGGGCGACCAGGATAAACAGGATAAAAAAGGCAACGGCACGCCGGGCCTCCGGGTTGTCACCGCGAATGGGCTTGCCTAGTTTTATCCGCAGCGACAGATTCTTGGCAAGGAACAGGCCCTGGAACAGCAACTGGTGCAGCGCGATGATCAGTGTCGCTTCGTTCACAGGTCATGCCTAGCGGTTGCGGCCCAGTTTCTCATGGGCATCCACCCACTCGTTCTTGCGGGTCTGGTGGTCGATGCGCGAGGCGGCGCCCAGGGAAAGTTCACCGGCCACGGTGAGGGCGGCGGCAATCTCCGCCAGTTTCAGGGCCTTGCCGGGCCCGAAGCAATCCATGATTTGCAGGCACTCGCGCTGGGTGGGCAGGCCGGTGCCCCCGCCATAGGTCGCCAGGATCAGGGCCGGGAAGGTGATGGAGAAGTAGTAATCGCCATCGCGGGTTACCTTGTTGTAGGTGCTGCACTGGTTGGACTCGGCGATATTGGCAATATCCTGGCCGGTGGCCAGGTATAAGGCCGCCAGGCCGTTGGCCGGGTGGGCTGCGTTGTTGGAGGAACTGGTCAGGAACGCACTCATCGTACTTATCCCCTGGCCGTAGTGCATCTGCGGCGGGGTGATGCGCAGGTTGTCGATCATCACCTGTCGGGGAATGGTAATTTCCGCGGTGACCCGCCGCCCGCGACCCTTGAGCATGTTGACGGAGGAGGTTTTTTTCTCTGTATCGAAGTTGCCGGACAGCAGGTAGTGGGAGATATAGTCGACCTCCTTGCGAATCCACTCGCAGGCCACGAAGGTCGCCTTACTGGTCATGTTCTGGCCGGCGGCATCCCCGGTGCTGTAATCGAAGCGGGTGAATATCATGTTGTGGGCATGGTAGTGCTCGATTTCGTTGAGTTTACCCACCGAGGTGGTGGATTCCGCGACTGCCTTGATGCGCTCGAAATTGTCTGCCAGCCACCGGTCGAAATCCCGGGCCTCCCTGGCGCTGGGGAAGACGAATACCGGTGCCCGTTGCATGGCCTCGCCGGAGACCGTGGTGGTCACGCCGCCGCTTTCGCGGATCACTTTCATGCCGCGGTTGTAACTGGCCAGCATGGTTCCCTCGACGGTGGCCATGGGCACGAAAAACTCACCGCTGGCGTGCTCGCCGTTGACCAGCAGCGGTCCCGCCAGGCCGATGGGCACCTGGGCCACCCCGAACAGGTTCTCGATGTTGCCGGACATGTCCGCCGGGTCGAAGGAGAACTGCCGGGTGTGGTCCAGCCTGGCCGGTGAGTGCTCCTCGATGAAGGCCTGGCGCTTGCAAACGATCTCGGCGGAATAGTCGTCTTCATCTGAACGGGGAATCTTGTTGCTCACGAGAGGCTCCTGATTGCAGGTGAGGGAAGTGAAGCTAACCGCTT
>JAACFI010000216.1 GCA_009937575.1 Haliea sp. | reverse complement strand
CTTGGACTTCCTGTGGAGTTGGCTACGGAGTCCGCGTTGATTGGTGGGGTGAGGTTTCGGCTTTCGGACTTGGAGGGGCTCCGGCGCGAAACCGGAGTTCTCTTAGTGGCCCACTGAACGTGGACCCAGTGACGGTTACTACGTAACTCAATGGTACGATGGGCAATGCCCCCTGATGCCCAATGCCATGTGCCCCGCTAGTCCCCTAAGTAAAGAAGTAAGCTGCCAAACGCGCCGCATGGTGCCCGTAATGTAGAAAACGAAACCTCAGCCCACCAAGCGACGCAGCAGCCCGCAAGGGCTGCCCCCAATAGCAAGGGCTACCCTCAAAAAGGACTAAATTCTAAATCCCGGAACACAGATAATTTTGGTGTCAGCCACTAGGGAGTTGGCGCTGAGTCCTGTAAGATACGCCCAGTTTTGGAGAGGACGGTTATGCCACAGGGAACGGCTGACAAGAAGTACCAGCGGATACTGCTCAAGTTGAGCGGTGAGGCGCTGACCGGCAGCGAGAGTTTCGGTATCGACCCGAAAATACTCGACCAGATGGCCCTCGAGGTCGGGCAACTGGTTGGGATCGGCGTGCAGGTGGGACTGGTGGTTGGCGGCGGCAACCTGTTTCGTGGGGCCGCGCTGCAGGAAGCCGGGCTCGACCGGGTAACCGGGGACCACATGGGCATGCTCGCCACCGTGATGAACGCCCTGGCCCTGCGCGACGCCCTCGAACGCTCCAATATCGCTACCCAGGTTATGTCCTCCATACCCATGAGCGGGGTGGTCGACCACTATGATCGTCGCAAGGCCATTCGCGCCCTGAGCAACGGTGACGTGGTGATATTTGCCGCCGGTACCGGTAATCCGTTTTTCACCACCGATTCCTCCGCCTGCCTGCGGGGCATCGAGGTGGCGGCAGACCTGGTGCTCAAGGCTACCAAGGTGGACGGCGTCTATTCCGCCGACCCGATGAAAGTTGCCGACGCGGTGAAGTACGAGCGCCTGACCTACGATGAGGTGCTGGACAAGAAGCTGGAGGTGATGGACCTCACCGCCATCTGCCTGTGTCGGGACCACGATATGCCCGTACGGGTATTTGAAATGGAAAAACGGGGAGCGCTGCTCAATATAGTCAGGGGCGGCCAGGACGGCACCCTGATAGAGTAGCGGGCAGTCCCGGGAGGAAGACCGAAAGTGATTGACGACATCAAGGCAGACGCCAAAGAGCGCATGGAGAAAAGCCTGGAAGCACTGGGCCACAACTTCAACAAGATTCGCACCGGCCGCGCCCACCCCAGCCTGCTGGAGGGACTCAAGGTGCAGTACTACGGATCCGATACTCCCCTCAACCAGGTGGCGAATATCTCCGTGGAAGATGCCCGCACCCTGTCCCTGACCGCCTGGGACAAGTCGATGATCCCCGAGATCGAAAAGGCCATCATGAAGTCCGACCTGGGGCTCAACCCGGCCACGGCGGGTGAGGTGATCCGCATCCCCATGCCGATGCTCACCGAGGAGACCCGCAAGGGCTTTATCCGCCAGGCGCGCCAGGAGGCCGAGTCCGCCCGGGTGTCGGTGCGCAATGCCCGCCGGGATGCCATGGCCATGCTCAAGGAGTTGGTCAAGGACAAGGAGATCGGTGAGGACGACGAGCGTCGAGGCCAGGACGAAGTACAGAAACTGACCGATGGCTTTGTAGCCAGGGTCGAAAAACTGTTGGCTGAGAAAGAAGCCGACTTGATGGAAATCTAGGCCCGCCTGGCGAACCCGTGTCCGAGGACGATAACGATAAGGGCTCCACAGTCTTCGACAGCCTGATTACTGTCGTGCCCCGCCATGTCGCCATCATCATGGATGGTAATAACCGTTGGGCCAAGCGTGAGGGTGTTCCCGGCCCTTCCGGGCATCGCGCCGGTGTCGAGGCGGTGCGCGACATCCTGAGCGCCTGCAAGCGCCACGGCGTGGAAGTGCTGACCCTGTTTGCCTTCAGCAGCGAGAACTGGGGACGGCCCCTGCCCGAGGTGCGGGCACTGCTGGCCTTGCTGTCACGCTACCTCCGCAACGAGGTACGGGAACTGCACAAGGACGATGTCAGGCTGCGTTTTATTGGCCAGCGGGATCGCTTCAGCCCGCGATTACAGAAATTGATGCGCCAGTCGGAGCACCTGACCCGCAATAACAGGGGCGCCACCATGGTCATTGCCGTGGATTACGGTGGTCGCTGGGATGTGGCCCAGGCGGCGCGCAAGCTGGCGACCCAGGTTCAGCAGGGGACCCTGCAGCCGGAGGATATCAGTCCCGAATCCATCGATGCCAATGTTGCACTCAGCGACCTGCCACAGCCCGACCTGTGCATCCGCACCGGGGGGGACGCCCGCATCAGCAATTTCATGCTCTGGCATTTCGCCTACACCGAGCTGTATTTCTGTAACACCCTTTGGCCCGACTTCAACGAGCTGGAATTTGCCCGGGCGCTGGCGGATTACAGCCGCCGGGAACGCCGCTTCGGACTCAGGGAGCCCGACGGCCTGGTCGCCTGGGGAGAACTGGATGCTTAGACAGCGGGTGATTACCGCGCTGATCATGGCCGGGATATTTCTCTCGGCCATTGTGTTTTTACCACTGCCTGCCCTGGCGGCGGTGTTCGGTCTCCTGGTCACCGCCGGTGGCTGGGAATGGTCCCGCCTGGCCGGTTGGCAATCCCCGGTCACGCGCGGCCTGTATATGCTTTTACTGGCGGCCTGCATGGCGGCCCTCTACTGGTATTGCCAGCTGGGAAATGCCCCTGTCCGTGAGCAGGTGCAACCTTTCCTGGGGCTGGCCTGCCTGTGGTGGTCGTTCGCCCTTCTGTGGGTCAAGAGCTACCCGATGAGTGCCGTCCTTTGGCGTACCGTGTTCATGCGCAGCCTGATGGGGTTGCTGATCCTGGTGCCGGCCTGGCTGGCCGCGGTATTCCTGCTCAGTTTCCCCCGGGGCGGGTTGCTGGTGGTTATCATGGTGGTGGTGGTCGCAGCGGCGGATATCGGCGCGTATTTTTCTGGTAAGGCCTGGGGCAGTCACAAACTCGCGGAGAAGGTGAGCCCCGCCAAGACCTGGGAGGGTTTCTGGGGTGGCATGGCGGGCTGTGTCCTGTTGGCCCTGGTGCTGTGGTACCTGCTGCCCGACCGGGCGTCCCACGTGGGCCTGGCGTCGGTGGTGGCCGTGACCGTGACTACCGCGCTGGCCTCGGTGGTCGGTGATCTCAGTGTGAGCATGGTAAAGCGTGAAAGCGGGGTCAAGGACAGCGGAAAGCTGCTGCCGGGCCATGGCGGGGTGCTGGACCGGCTCGACAGTATCTGTGGCGCGGCGCCGGTGTTCGCCCTCGGCCTGCTGCTGGCAGGTTGGTAGCCGTGGCGGGTAAGCGGTCAATTGCCGTGTTGGGCTCTACCGGGTCCATCGGAGTGAGCACCCTGGATGTCATCGCCCGGCACCCGGATCGTTTTACGGTCTACGCCCTGGTCGCCCTCTCGTCGGTTGATGCAATGCTGGCCCAGTGCCGTCAGTTTGCGCCGCGTTACGCGGTGATGATGGACCAAAGGGCCGCGCAGGTTCTCAAAGAGTCACTGCCCGCCGATATCCCAACCGAGGTGCTGCACGGGCAGGAGGCCCTGGCCGCAGTGGTGTCGGCCGACGAGGTAGACGCGGTGATGGCCGCCATTGTAGGCGCGGCGGGGTTGCCCAGTACCCTGGCGGCTGCCCGCGCCGGCAAAACCCTGTTGCTGGCCAACAAGGAGTCCCTGGTCATGGGCGGTCACCTGTTGATGCAGGCGGTGCGCGAGTCCGGCGCATGGCTGCTGCCTATCGACAGCGAGCACAATGCGATCTTCCAGTGCATGCCGGTGGAAGCGGGGGCGGTGCCTTCCCTGAGGGGGGTGAGCAAAGTGCTGCTGACTGCCTCCGGTGGCCCCTTTCGGAGCTGGAGCCTTGAGCGCATGCGCGAGGCGACGCCGGACCAGGCCTGCGCCCACCCCAACTGGTCCATGGGGCGCAAGATCTCGGTGGATTCCGCCAGCCTGATGAACAAGGGCCTGGAATTTATCGAGGCCTGCTGGATTTTTGACCTGGCGCCGGAACTGGTGGAGGTGGTAGTGCACCCCCAGAGTATTATCCACTCCATGGTGCAGTACCGGGATGGCTCGGTACTGGCGCAAATGGGAAATCCCGATATGCGGACCCCCATCGCCTACGGGCTGGGCTGGCCGGAACGGGTTGACGCCGGAGTGGCACCACTGGACCTGGTGACGACCGCTCATCTGGATTTCGAGGCCCCGGACGAATCCCGGTTCCCCTGCCTGCGCCTGGCGCGGGAATCCGTTACCACCGGCGGCACTGCGATGGCGGTCTGCAACGCGGCCAACGAGGTAGCGGTGGCCGCTTTCCTGGATGAGCGGATACGCTTTACCGATATTCCGCGGGTGATCGAATATACCCTGGGGCAGGTAAGCCCGGTTGAACCGGATAGCCTGGCTGTGGTCGAATCTGCAGATGCCGAGGCACGCCGGGTAAGCGACAACTACCTGGCGGCCGTTGCCGCCGATGACAAACTCGTGAGTCTACCCTGATGGAACTGCTGTACACCATATTCCTTACCCTGGCCACCATTGCCGTACTGGTGGCAGTGCACGAGTACGGCCACTTCTGGGTAGCCCGGCGCTGTGGGGTGAAAGTACTGCGTTTCTCCATCGGTTTCGGCAAGTCCCTGTACAGCTGGCGGGATCGCCTGGGTACCGAGTACATCGTCGCCGCGATTCCACTGGGCGGTTATATCAAAATGCTGGACGAGCGGGAGGGGGAAGTACCCGCCGAGGAGCTGCACCTGGCCTTCAACCGCAAGCCGGTGCTGCAACGCATCGCGGTGGTCATTGCAGGACCGCTGGCCAACCTGGCGCTGGCGGTAGTGGCCTACTGGTTCCTGTTCCTTTCCGGTGAGACCGGCTACGCCCCGGTGATCGGCGAGGTGGAGGCCGGCTCCATCGCGGACGTGGCGGGGCTGGAAGCCGGCCAGGAGATCGTCGCTGTGGACGGCGGCAAGACCCCTACCTGGCAGGCCCTGAGTTTCCGCCTGCTGGATCGCATCGGCGATACCGGCACCATCAAATTTGCGGTTCAGTATCCGGGTTCAGATATGGTTTATGAATCCGAGGGTACTCTGCACACCTGGTTGTCCGACCAGGAACAGCCGGACCTGTTCGGCGGACTGGGGATTACCATGTTCACCCCGGAGGTGCCCCCCGTGGTGGACGAGGTGGTGGAGGGCAGTCCGGCCGAGGCGGTGGGACTGCGCAGTGGTGACCAGGTACTGCGGGCAGATGGCGAGGAGATGCGCCTGTGGATGCAGTGGGTGGAGTACGTGCGGGCCCGCCCCGGGGAGCCCATCGAGCTGGAGTTCCTGCGCGATGGGGAGCTTCTGCAGGTCACCATCCTCCCTGAAGCGCTCACCGATGAAAACGGTGAGGTCTTCGGCCGGGTAGGTGTCAGTGTCGCATTCCCTGAAATGCCCCCCGAGCTGGTACGCCAGTTCCATCGGGGCCCCCTGGAAGCCCTGGGTGCGAGTTTCACCCGCACCGGTGAATTGGTGGTATTTACCCTCAACTCCATCAAGAAGATGGTTATGGGCCTGATCTCGCCAAAAAACTTGAGCGGCCCCATTACCATTGCTAAAGTGGCGACCGCTTCGGCCAAGTCGGGTCTGGAATCCTATATCAGCTTTCTGGCTCTTCTCAGTGTCAGTCTCGGGGTATTGAATCTATTGCCGATTCCCGTGCTGGACGGGGGGCATTTGCTGTTTTATACCCTGGAGCTATTGGCGGGGCGGCCAGTACCTGAGAAAATACAGGCCCTCGGCTACCAGCTGGGACTGTTCATCGTGCTGGGAATTATGATGCTGGCCCTGTACAACGATTTTGCGCGCCTGTAGCAGGCCCGGATATCCGCTGTCGGTCGAGGTGACGACAGTACAAGCAATAACGAATAATCCTGCGTGCAGGCATTGTCATTAACTGAGTGAATTTTGACTAGACGCATTCCCATAGTATTGACCCTGCTGCTGTCCCTGTGGGCGCCGCTGGCTTCTGCCCAGGCCTTTGTAATCTCGGATATCCGGGTCGAGGGCCTGCAGCGTATATCTGCCGGCAGCGTGTTCGCCGCCCTGCCGGTGGCGGTTGGGGATACCATCGACGAGCGCGCCATCCGGGCTGCTGCCCGCAGCCTGTTTTCCACGGGAAATTTCGACGATATCCGCATCGGTCGCGACGGCAATGTACTGGTGGTGGTGGTGGCGGAGCGGCCCAGCATCAGCGAGATCAATATTGAGGGCAACAAGGCGATCGAGACCGAGGCCCTGCTGGATGGGCTGAAAGGCGCCGGCCTTGCGGTGGGCCAGGTGTTCCAGCGTTCAACCCTGGAGGGCATGCAGCTGGAACTCCAGCGTCAGTACGTACAACAGGGGCGCTACGATGCCAATATCGAGACCGAGGTACTGCCGGAGCCGCGCAACCGGGTAACCATCAATATCGACGTGGATGAGGGGACGACTGCGGCAATCAAGCATATCAACGTGGTGGGCAACGAGGTCTACAGCGACGAGGATCTCACCGACCTGTTCGAACTCAAGACCACCGGCTGGCTTTCGTTCTTCACCAACGACGACAAGTATTCCAGAGAGAAGCTTACCGGAGATCTGGAAACCCTGTCCTCCCATTACCTGGACCGCGGTTACCTGCAGTTCAGCATCGATTCGACCCAGGTGTCTGTGTCCCCGGACAAGAAAGCAGTCTATATCACCGCCAACGTCACCGAGGGGGAGAAGTACACCGTGAGTTCGGTGGACCTTTCTGGTGACCTGGTATTGCCGGAAGAGGACCTGCGTCGCTTCCTGCTGGTGGCCGAGGGGCAGACCTTCTCTCAGCAGCTGGTGACTTCCACCGAGGAGTATCTCACCCGGCGCCTGGGCAACGAGGGCTATAACTTCGCCAAGGTGACCGGGATTCCCGAGCTGGACGAGGAACAGAATACGGTCGCCATGAAGTTCTTCGTGGATCCGGGCAAGCGCACCTACGTGCGCCGCATCAGCTTCAGCGGCAACCAGAAAACCGCGGATGACGTGCTGCGCCGCGAGATGCGCCAGATGGAGAGTGCACCGGCGTCGGCGGCGGCCATCGAGCAGTCGCGGATCCGCCTGGAGCGCCTGGGCTACTTCAGCAGGGCGACGGTTGAGACCCCGGAAGTGCCTGGCCACGACGACCTGATCGACGTGGAGTACTCGGTAGAAGAGCAGTCGTCCGGTAGCATCGGCGCCAGCCTGGGTTTCGCCCAGGATGCGGGACTGATCCTGGGCCTCAACCTGCAGCAGGACAACTTCATGGGTACCGGCAAGCGCATCGGTATCGGCCTCAACTCCTCCAAGTACCAGGACGTGTATAACTTCAGCTACACCAACCCCTATTACACCGAGGATGGGGTGAGCCGAGGTTTCAATCCCGCTACAGCACGGATACGATTGGCGGCGCCATCAACTTCGGTTACCCGATCAAGGAAACCGAGCGCCTGGGCTTCAGCTTTGGTGCATCCAATACCGATATTTCCGCGGGCCGCTTCGCTGTGCAGGAGATCTATGCCAGTCCGCGACTGGAAAATGATGTGGATTCCTGGTACGAGAGCACCTTCAATCGCCAGACCGGTACCTACGATGACGTGGAGGTGTTGCAGCCCATTTACCCCATCGGTGAAGGCGGGTTGCCGCCCGAGTATCTTGTCATTCCCGATGAGCCTGGCTTCCTGGACCTGAATGGCGACGAGTTCCTCAACTACACCATGACTGCCAGCTGGAGCCAGTCCACCCTGAACCGCGGCCGCATGGCTACCCGGGGCGCTGCCCAGTCCCTGGCCCTGGAGGTATCGGCGCCCTCAGTCTCGGACCTGGAGTTCTATAAGCTCACCTACCGTGGAGAGGTCTTCTACCCGGTGCCCCTGCTCCGCAGCTGGACCCTGCGCCTGAGGACCGAGCTGGGTTACGGGGACGGCTACGGCGATACCAGTGAGC
>JAACFI010000215.1 GCA_009937575.1 Haliea sp. | reverse complement strand
AGAGATGTCTCTCTGGAGGGAGTAAATAATAATGTGAAACTGCCTGTTCACTTATAGGCCTCAAGGCGGCTCTAAAGCCAGATCATAAACCTGTTTAGAGCCGCTTTCCAATCATATCCAATGCTATATCGGCATTAATTATATTTTTCATATCTTCTCAATTGCCAATAAACAACTTGAACACCAAGTTGTCGTGGGTAAAGATCTTCCGGTTTATGATAGATAACAGATGACGCTATTCAACGACTCAAAAGCTTTGCCACACGTGGGCTGCGGGGATGTACCGGGTACCCCATGATGGAGATGGTAAAGAATGATCAGAAAACGATAGGATTGTATTTTCAGGAGGGACAGGATCGAAATAATCCCAGAGTTGCGTCAAAATATGATCATTTACACCCGGCCGTGCTGGCCGAAATAGCACGTGTGGTAGAAGCAGCACGGCACCTGGATCTGCCGGTAAGCGTTTGTGGAGAGATGGCATCGGATCCAGAAGCGGTGGTACTGCTGGTGGGCATGGGCATTCGTAAGCTCAGCATGAGCGCCTCGCAACTGCCAAAGATCAAATGGCTTATCAGGGCGATGAACTCCAGTGATGCACGAGTGTTGTTTCAGGCAGCTTGCAATTCCTGTGACAGCTTAGACATCAGAAAAATGACATCGGAGTATCTATCTGACTTGGACTACCCGGGTCTTGCTCACTAACTCAGGTGAAGGATAATTATGTGACAATTCTATCAAGTACTCAGGCACAGTAGCGTGGAGTTCAAGGATTACTACCATATTCTCGGTGTCGCGCCAGATGCAGAGACCAGTACCATCAAGGACGCCTACCGCCGTATGGCGCGCAAATACCATCCAGATCTGAATCCGGGAAAGGAGTCCGAGGAAAAGTTCAAGGAGGTGGCAGAGGCCTGGGAAGTTCTCAAGGACAAGAGACGGCGTGGCGAATATGACGAATTGCGGCGCTATGGTGGCCAACATCGACAGCAATTTGAGCCTCCGCCCGGGTGGCGTGCCGCCACGGCGGAAGAGTTTCAGAACATCGGTGGTGACTTTTCTGAGTTTTTTCGATCATTCTTTGGGCACGATTTTGATATAGGCTCGCGAGAGTCCTGGAACTTTGCCGACGCCCGGGGCCAGGATATAGAAATCAAAATGCCCGTTTTCCTGGAGGAGACTGTCAGGGAAAACCGCAAATTGGTGAACTATGTAATCCCCGCTTTTGGACAGGGGGAGGTGCGCAACATTAAAAAAGCCCTCAATGTCACGATTCCAGCAGGTGTAACACACGGTGAGCGGATACGTGTGAAAGGGCAGGGTGCTCCGGGAGTTGGTGACGGGCTCCCGGGCGACTTGTACCTGCATATTAACCTGGTACCCCATCCCCTGTTTGATGTGGAGGGGCATAACCTGGTGGTGACGGTGCCCGTGGCTCCTTGGGAACTGGCTCTCGGTACCAAAGTACTGGTGCCAACTCTGGAGGGAAAGATCAGCCTGACCATACCCCCTGGTAGCAAGGCCGGTCAGCGATTGAGGGCACGGGGGAAGGGCTTGGTGGGAAAGACTGGAAAAGGCGATCTGTTCGCGGTACTCAAAGTCTGCATGCCTCCGTCGGATTCCGAGGAAGTTAAGGCAATCTGGAAGTCTCTGGCTGAAAAAGCTGCATTTGATCCGCGAGCGGGATGGGGGAGAAGTTGATGGCCACCACAGTAACACGCATATCTGTTCAAGACCTCTGTGAGAAAGAAGGCCTGGCCAGTTCTACGGTGACGCAGATTGTCCAATACGAGATCGCCGAACCGGTGGCGGGCACCTCTGTCCGAGACTGGGTATTCGATACAACCGGGAGCCACTGGATCAAAAAGGCGCTCCGCCTGCAGCGGGATCTGGAATTGGAGTGGTTAGCAGTGGCATTGCTGGTTGATCTTCTGCGAGAGAGGGAGAGTCTGATGAGGGAAAACAGGCAACTCCGTCGGCGTCTGGGCCGTCTGGAGGGATGAATTATTCGGCAATCGATTCGTATTAACAAGCAATGGAAACTGGTTTTGGAGTGGTCGGGTGAGAAAGACGAGGCCTATTGCTGCTTGACGCGTTTACTTCAATCGTGAGCTTTCTCAGGTGCCACCTAACGTTTGGGACCATCCTGGGACCATCCATCCAGAAATCACCACCCGCATCGGCACACAGTGCGTTCAACAGGCGATAAACCGCCATCTTCCGTGTGGGGTATGCAAGCCGCCAAAACACTGTATCCTTGATTCAAGTTCCAGCCTATAAATATAGAGGTTTTGCGCGTACCGAGGTTGCAGACACTGCATCGCCGGAACATCCTTCGAATTTTGAAGTCCGCTGTGTAAGGACAGTTAGCCTTTCGAAAAAAACGGCATTCTCCCAACGGTGTCTTTGGACCCCGAGCAATAAGGCAATAGCAGTCTAGCGGTCGGTTACTGATCGATCTCCACTAGGACCGTTTCGGGTCTAATTTCCATATCCTCAAGAGCTGCAATGATAGGAGAGAGTTCTGCGAGCTTGTCGCTGTTGCGGGTGAAGGCCAGATGGACATCCTGGCTGGAACTTTCAACATCGTTAACGAGGAACAAATTTCTTTCCTCAAGATAGGGGCTGGCCAGTGTTCTAGGTAGGAAGGCAGCACCTCCGTGGGAAAGCAAGAACTCCATAGCGATGTGAGCCTGTCCAGTGTGCAGGACAGGCGCTATGGGTTCCTCGAATAGACGTGCCTGTTGTAAATTGAACGCGGTCCCCCAGTCTACAAAAATATGCCCGATTTTTGGGATATCGTTGATCGACAGGCCTCCCTGGCTTGCAACCATCACCAATTCCAGGCGACCAATGCGACGGCTCTCAACGTCGATGTTGGTCGGTGGGTTGAGTACTGTGATGATATCTACACGTCCGCCGAGCAAGGCACGCATCAATTCCTGGGATGAATTTATTTCTGTTCTCAAATACAGGTTGGGAAATCTGTCAGCGAGTTTTGGCAGTACCGACTGCAGGAAAGAATCCCACAGATTGCTTGTGCCCCCCAGAGTAAGTTGCATCGATTGGTTGCTGGGCGCGCCTACCTCCTGCATGGCGATCTGCCAGGCCGCGAGCAGATTCTCGGCATGGGGAAGCAGTCGTTCCCCGGAAGGGGTCAACAGTATGTTATTGCGCTGCCGCGTGAAAAGTGCGACGCCGAGCGTTATCTCAAGTTGCTTAATGCGGGAGCTTACCGCCGACTGGGTCAGGTAGAGGTTCTCCGCGGCGTGGCCAAAGTGGCGCGTTTTGGCTACTTCGAGAAATGTTCTCAGGAGGTCGGTATTCATTTTTCCTATCGATCAAAAAATTCTATTAAAACGAGAAAAAAACATCATTTTACTCCCAAAAACCTGGGAAACATACTTCCATCCACTCAAATACTGCCATTCAGATGATCTATCGAAATGACTAAAAATTACTCGTTTTCCAGTGACAGAAACTTTTACGCCGATGAACATTTCCCCTATGGCCTTAACCGGAGTGGTGAATTTACCCATGTGCAGGCGGAACTGTTGATCAAACACGGAAGTGCCTACGAGGCGATCGATAATGGCAGCCGTACGCCGGTAACCGACGAAGAAAAGCGATTTCGGGCGGTTTGTCGCGGTGAGTGCCCGGCCGAATCACCCCACGAGAAGGTGTGGCAGCTATATCTCGCCAAGATCTCCAGGGGAAAGCCGAATGTTCAGTCGCCCCTGACTGCTCCCCCTGCGGGCACTGCCGGGCTGTCGGCGGGCACTGTTGATTTAGACATCTAACTGCACCCCTGCGTATGAAAATCTGCTTTCTAATGTACCCGTGGGAGCGAGTTAAGCCGGATACGGACAGTACGCTGCGGTTGATACACGAAGCGGCCTGTCGGCGGCATACCGTAGCACTGACCACAACGAACGGGCTGACAATTCGCGACAGCGTGGCCCATGCTTTTTGCAATGTTCTCAAGAAGCGAGAAAAGATAAGCACGGGCGTACCGACCTTTTACAAACAAGCGGAATTCAAGCGCAGTAAACTGCCATTGGCCGGATTTGATGCGATTGTTATGCGTTCGAATCCGCCGCTGGACCCGATAGCCCTCAATTTCCTCGATTCTGTGCGTAATGATGTGTTCATTATGAACGACCTGGATGGGCTGCGCGTTGCCAACAACAAGTTGTACCCCGCTTCCTTCAGCGGCGAGGCTGCCCAGTTTATTCCTGCAACTCACGTATCCAAAAGCCAGGACTACCTGGAGCAGGTGCTGCTGGAATCGCCTACTGACAAGATGATTATGAAGCCCCTGAATGGTTTCGGTGGTCATGGGGTTATTGTTGTCGAGAAAAATGCCCCGCAGAACTTTCGCTCCCTGCTGGACTTCTATACTGGCGGCGGCAGCGGTAACTACGTCATTCTGCAGGAATATGTCGAGGGCGCGGAGAAGGGTGACGTGCGCATCTTGATGCTCAACGGTGAGCCCATCGGCGCGATGCGTCGAGTGCCTTCGGGAGATGATCCACGATCAAATATTGCCGCGGGCGGCAGCGAGGTCAAGCACTCACTGACCAGGGAGGAAAAAGCCCTGTGTCGCGCCCTGGGACCGCAACTGGTGCGCAATGGTCTCTACTTCGTCGGGCTGGATGTCATCGGTGGGAAATTGATCGAGGCCAACGTATTGAGTCCGGGGGGTATTACCAGGATCAACAAGCTCAACAGGGTCAAACTACAAAAAAATGTGCTGGACTTTATTGAGCACGTGGTCTCTGCGCGCGACCTGGTGGAGGAAAGGAAGAATTCCTTCCGTAAAGTGATCGAAGATGCAGAAGCTCTCTGAGGCGGAGGTCATATCCCGCATCGAACAAGGGAAGCTGTTCGAATGTGAACTCAGTGATGGTTCCTTTGCCATCAAGGTTGAATCCTATGTGCCCTCTGTATGCACGGCCATACATGCGGGCCACAATTTTCGAAAGTCCCTGGTGCCTTTGTGCCAGTTGGACGCAAAAGAACGATTGTACGAAGAGGATCCATTTACGGAGCAGTTCGTGCGCGCGATGCCGATTACCCTGGTGGCCAGGGATTCCCGCTACGAATATGACCTGAATCGGCCGTTGGCTACCTGTATCTATAAGAATGCCTGGGGGAAAACTGTCTGGCATAAACCCCTTCCCGCCAGGGAGCGGAAGCTCAGCGTCGAAAAGCACCAACAGTTTTACCGTGTACTGAACGTGCTTCTGACAAAGCTGCAAAAACAGTTCGGCTCTGCCTTGGTTTTCGATGTGCACTCCTACAATTACCTGCGCCGTGAAGATCGGTGCCCCACATTCAACCTTGGCACCGAGCAATTGGACCTGGATCGTTGGTGTCGGGTACTGGATTTCATGGCGAGCAGGTTGGCTGGTGTAGAGTTACCCAATCTTCCGGTAACCGTGGGGCGCAATACCGTGTTCTATGGCAGGGGATACCTGACATCCCATATCAACAGCCGGTATGAAAACGTTTTGGTGACTCCGCTGGAAATCCAGAAAATCTATATGGATGAAATGGAGGGCACACCTTATCCACTCATCCTCAATTCCCTGGCCACGCAAATCAAAGACGTTCTTGTTGATGTTTCCGCGTTTTTTGCGCGTCGCTATACGCGCAAGCGTGTTTCCCGCTCCAGTGCTCTTCTCGCAGACAGGATGGATCCAGCAATCCTGACCGTCGACAAGCAACTGTACGGTGTGGCGAAGGGACTGGAAACCCTTCACTACATCAACCCCGCCAATCTGCAGTCCGAGAAGAAAAAGTTTTTGCGAGCCCGCGGTAGTTACGATCCACAATTTCATTATCGGCCGTTGACAATCGATCCCTACACATTTCGGGAATCCCTGTACCGGCTACCCGTGGCCGCTATCAGGGACGCGGGAATACAGGCGCTGTACCGTGACGTGATTGATAACCTCGCCAGAAAAGTCGACATGCTGGTCAAGATTGGGCAACCGGGCTTTTTGTATGAATCGCTGCGCTATTATGGAGAGCCCACGGAAATTGACGAGAAGAATGCTGCTCACCTGTTGCATTGCGCGCCGTACGACGAAGATCTTGGCAGAGTACAAAATCAGGAGGAGGTTCTGGGCGCCTTCCACACAAGTGCAAGACAATGGAACATGGACTGCAAGGTGGAATTGAGCGGGCGCCTGGTGGCAAATGCGATGGTTTCGGGCAGTCGAAAGTCAGTGATGCTGGCGAAAGGCGTCTCGCTGGAGGAAAAGAAGGTCAGGGCTCTGATTCATCACGAGTTGGGAGTTCATATGGCCACGTCACTCAACGCCGCGTCGCAAAAGCTGAAAATATTCACCATCGGCCTTCCCGGGAACACACTGGCTCAGGAAGGCCTGGCAATCCTGAACGAACACCTCTCGGGAAACATGGCACTGAGTCGTCTTAAGGTGTTAGCGCTCCGGGTTTTGGCCGTGAAGGAAATGCTGAAGCGAGGCAGTTTTCCGCATACCTTCGCATTCCTGAAGGAGGAACATGGCATGTCATCCGATGAGGCCTTTCAGCTCACTGTGCGCGTTCATCGCGGTGGCGGCTTTAGCAAGGATTATCTGTACCTCAATGGTTTCGCACAGGCCCTGGAAATGCTCCAGTCAGCCAGTATAAAAAACCTGTTCGTTGGCAAGACCAGCTTTGCCTACCTCCCTATCATCGACGAGATGGTGGAGCGTCAGATGGTCACCGTGCCGCGACATGTGCCCATGTATCTCGATCGGCCTGCTGCCTCAGATGAAACTATTTCGTATTTGGTGCGGTGCATTCGTTATGACAAGTGCCGGGCGACACCACTCAGTACATATGATGAGCTGGCGGTACCAGCATGAGCGCGTTGACGCCCCGTTCTTACTTTGATCCACCTTGCGAATTTGATGATTAGGACAATGGAACTAGTGCAACCGGAGCCTGTTACTGTCCAATGCACTATGGTGAACCCTGAGTATTTGAAGTCGCTTGTTTATAACACGATAGAAAATATTGACCTTATCCATGGGGTAAAACCTGACGCCTTCCCCTGACCGAGTCCTTTCTGTACCCATGTTGGGATTGTTGCAGAGAAGATCAAAAGTCTTGAACGCTTTGCTGAGAAAACTCTCGGCATAGCTTTGGTAGCTTTCCAGGGCAATATACAGGTAGATTTCCTCAATATCTGCCTCAGCCCGATCGGTGATTTCAAGCGTTAGCATTATTGGCTTCGTTCTTCGTACCGCTGGCGGGCACTAGCCAGTATTTCCTCTTTCACGTTCTGGGTAAGAGGGCGAATACGCCCTTCGTCAGCAGAATTGATGCCTTCCTGAATGAGGGCATCTAGATGAGCCTCTCGCATGGCCTCGATGCGTTGTGCTTCCTCGTAGGAGTACACTACCGCTACGGGGCGCCCGTTGCGTTCAATGGTCACTGACTCGCTTTGCACGTCATCGACAAGTTGACCAAAAGCCTTGGAAGCTTCTGTTGCAGTAACTTTCTTCATCTCAAGAAAATCCGTAAATTCCGTAATCTACGCAAAATGTAACCTGAAGCTCACATGAATGCAAGGGAGACTCACTTTGGTAGGGCCTGTCTGTAAATATTATTCGTTATGACTTTGGGACCACCATGGGA
>JAACFI010000025.1 GCA_009937575.1 Haliea sp. | reverse complement strand
GCGTCGAATTCGAAGGATCTCTGCAACTGGTGTGCAGCGCCGGCCCGGGGGCACAGTGCCCGATCCAGCTCCAGGGTACGCAGGGCGGGTCGGGGGTCGGCTCCCCTGGCCAGGTGGTGACGTTCCAGGGTCACCGCTATGGTTCGGTACAGTCGCTCTCGTTGTGCCAGCACGGTCAGGTAGAGCTGGTCCCGCCCCTCGTAAACCGCCATGCGGTCTGTGGTGTCGAGATCTCCCAGCTTCGACTCGAAGCTCATCAGCAGGGCACGCAGGATATCCCGGAACAGGGGGGATACCGGCACCTCCCCTCGAAGTGCCAGCAGGCGGGTAGTCAGGGGCATGATGTGGCCGTGCACCAGCAGGATGTGTGCGCTGATCAGGAAATAACCCTCCTCGCCCTGGTTCCGGTCGAAGCTGTGGCAGCCCACCACGTATTCCCCTTTGGCCTTGCCGTAGCCGGCAACGGGGATTGCCTCGATCTGGTATTGCTCCCTGCGGTCGTAGAACTCGGTGCCGGGGAGCAGGGTGTAGCCGAAGATATTGATGTTGGGAAAGGTAGCCAGCAGCGTATCCAGGTTGCGTTCGAACTCCGGCAGGTTGTCCCCCGGCAGACCCCAGATAAGCTCGGCGGCAATGGGTACTCCCTGCTCGGACATGTGCTTGGCGATCGGTCGGTATTCGTTGGAGCTCATGTTCTGGCGGTTGCTGAGGCGCAGGGCCTCGGGGGTCAGGGTCTGCAGGGCGAGCTGGTAGTGGGGCAGAAGTCCGTTGCGGTGCAGCAACAGGGCGATTTCCTGCACCTGCCGGGAGTGTTTCTTGGACCAGGAGGTGGCGAAGGACAGGGGCAGGCCGAACCGCTCCTTGAGTTCAACGATAAACTGCGCCTTCTCGAGATCCTGCTTCAGGGCGCCGAAATTGGAGTCTGCCAGCCAGATGTCCTTGATGCCCGATGCCACGATCTGCTCCCAGTCCCGGCGGATACGTGACAGCGACCACTGGTACATCCTGCTGCCGATAGCGCCGGTACCCCATTCACAGAACGCGCATTTGAAGGGGCAGCCGCGGCTGGTTTCATAGGCGATGGAGTGATATCGCGGCCGGCCCTGCTCGTCGGTCAGCTCCAGCACCTCCAGTGGCGAGGGAAACTTGTCCAGGTCGGTACATCGGGCGCGCGGTGCCGTTCTGGTGATCTCCCCCTCCCGCATGTAGGCCAGTCCATCTATCTCGGCCCATCCGGCCGGATCAGCGCAGTCCAGAAACTCCTGCAGGCTTATCTCCGCTTCGCCAAGAAACACCACGTCGATGGCCTCTACCCCCAGGTAGTCCTCTGCCTGCTGTACGTGGGGGCCTCCCGCTATGATCAGCAGCTGCGGCAGCAGTGCCTTCAGCCGGGTTGCCAGATCCAGGAATTCCGCTGCGTTCCAGGTATAGAAGCTGAAACCCAGCACGGGAGGCAGGCCGTGGGCCAGGGATGCGACCGCCAACGGCAGCTGCTCGCGGGTCCAACTCGCCAGCCAGGCGTCGATTTCCGTCGGCGACTGGAAGTGCACCAGCTCGATGTCTGTGTCGGTGGACCGCGCGCCGTGGCGATGGAAGTAAGCGGTGAGTGACGCGGTGGTGGTGGGGGGTGCATTGAACTCTTCCGAGTCCATGCTGAGCAGCCAAACGGGACGGTTCAAGAGCGCGGCTCCAGTGTGCGATGTCAGTGGGAAATGTAGCGAATTGCACGGCGTTTGCACATAGCCTTTGCGGCCACGCCAATGACACTTTCAGCCACCGCGGGATGATAAAAGCCCGCCGCTCTGCCCGGTCAGCGGTAACTGGTGCTGCGATCCGGATGTGGATGGAGTTGTGGGCCTCTGACCCTAGTAATCATCCAGCTCCAGGTCGTAATCGCCCAATTCATCCCTGAGGCGTTTTTCCTCCAGACGCTGTTCGGCACGGCGGCGTTTCTCCGCCAGGCGCTGTTTCTCTGAAGAGACAGGTACCAGTTCCCGGAGTTCCTCCTCCGACAACTCCCCGATAACAGGCTCGAACAGGTCGTCCAGTGGCTCCGATGAAGCCGATTCCTGATTGCGCTCTCCCATAAACCACCTCCCGATGATTTACTACAGATCACTACAGACCACACGCGGCTGATTTCCCGGTCGCGTTGCAAAGGAGTTAAGCAAATATTTTTCAGGTTCACAACTTAAAAAAATGGCCCTGAATTCACAAAATCCGGAGCCGGTCGGGTGACCCGTTGCCTTCCCTGGCATTCCCTGCGCAGGCAGTGACATCCCTGTCCGGCCTTCCCTGGCTGAATTTCTGCGCAGACGGGTCACCCAAAAGCTTCAATGCATGCAACGTGCCAACTGCCGGTGCCAGGCACCGCGGGAGTTTGCGGGGTCGTCACCGGGGGGAAACAGGTGTCCGGACGCGTCCGGACACGTCCAGGCGGTCAGCAGTTTATGCCCAGCTGTCCGAGAATGTCTCCGGCCACAACTTCCGCACAACCGGCGGTGGCGTCCACGGTAATGCCGGCGTAACGCCGGTACAGCGGTGTGCGCTCGGCGTAAACCTCCGCGAAGCTCTGTCCGGTATCACTGGCGATACCGCGCAGCGGCGCCACGGCCACCCGCCGCTCCAGAGTGGCCAGGTCGGCGGACAGGTATACCACCGGTCCCGCCTCCTGCAGTCGCCGCATGCATGCCTCGCTGTAAACCACGCTGCCGCCAGTGGAGATAATGGCCTGGTCCAGGTCGATGGAAAGTAATACCTCCTCTTCCACCGCCCTCAGGTGCAGGTAGCCGTGCTGCTCGATGATTTCCTGCAGGGTGGCGTGCTCGCGTACCTGGATATCGAGATCCGTGTCGACAAAGCGCAGGCCGGTGAGCTTGGCGAGAATAACGCCCACCGTACTCTTACCCGCCCCGGGCATACCGATCAGGCTGATGGTGACAGGTACTGTCGGGCTGGTTCTCAAGGCAGTCGCCCCCGCGAGATGGAAGACCGCCATTATCCCTATTCGCGGCCCGGCAACAAGCGCTGTCGTCGCTTGCGTGAGCATCGAGGGGTGGTTAGAGTGGCGCATTCCCAAACCCTGCCCCGACCGAGGAATCGCCGATGAGCCTGTTGACCACCCCGCTGGATGCCCTGCACCGGGAGCTGGGGGCAAAGATGGTGCCCTTCGCCGGTTACGACATGCCAGTGCAATACCCCACCGGGATCATCAAGGAGCACCTGCACACGCGCGCAGCGGCGGGCCTGTTCGACGTCTCTCACATGGGGCAGGTCGTCATCGAGGGGCAGGGCGCTGCCGACCGGCTGGAATCCCTGGTGCCGGTGGATATCCAGGCTCTGGGCATCGATCGCCAGACCTACGCCCTGTTTACCAACGACCGTGGTGGTGTACTGGATGACCTCATTATCACCCGTTGGGGCGAGAACCGTTTTTTCCTGGTGGTGAATGCCGCCTGCAAGCAACAGGATATCGCCCACCTGCGGGCGCATCTGGATGGCCAGTCCCTGACGGTGCTGGAGCAACAGGCCCTGCTGGCGCTGCAGGGGCCTGCCGCCCGGGAAGTGATCCGCGAACTCTGCCCGGGCGCTGCCGAACTGGTGTTCATGCAGGGCTGTCGAGCCGACATCGAGGGTGTTGAGGCGTACATCACCTGCTCCGGATATACCGGCGAGGACGGCTTTGAAATATCCGTAGCCGCCGATCGCGCAGAACACATTGCCCGCGCTCTGCTGTCTATAGACACCGTGCAGCCCATCGGGCTCGGTGCCCGTGACTCACTGCGCCTGGAGGCGGGCCTGTGTCTCTACGGGCACGAATTGTCGACGGAAATCGACCCCATTCAGGCGGGGCTGATGTGGTCGATCAGCAGGGCCCGACGGGCGGATGGGGCGCGTCCCGGTGGCTTCCCCGGCGCCGACGTGATACTGCAGAGAATGGTGGACAAGCCGCCACTGCGACGGGTGGGCCTGGTGGTTGATGGCAGACGCCCCATGCGCGAGGGGCAGGAGGTGCTGGACAGCGGGGGCAGGCGGGTCGGCAGTATCTGTTCCGCCTGTTACGGATCCAGCGTAGGCAAACCCATCGCCATGGCCTATGTCGAGCGGGACTCTGGAGAGGTGGGCACCTCCCTGCAGGTGGCTGTTCGTGACAAACTACTGCCGGTTACCGTGACGGCGATGCCTTTCGTTCCCCAGCGCTACTTCCGGGGTTGAGCTCGGCCGGCAGCGCCGGGTTGCGAAATTGCCGCCACAGCTCCCGGCAGGTGGCGATACACGAGACTGCCCAGCCCGGAGTTGAGCGGGGGAAATAGTTCCACGTCAGCCAGGCGACTAAAGCCAGGACGAGCAGCGTGCCAACCACCGCCAGCAGCAGGGGCTTATTCACCGATACGCCGCTGGAGTCTTCTGTGGCGGTGCCACTGCCCACCGTGAATTCCACCGCCGGCAGTGTCAGCAGGAGCAATTCACTGCGGCCCGTATCCCACCAGAAAAATTCACGCGGCGGCAACCGGTACACGCCCTCCTGCTCGATCACGTAACTGACACGCTGGCTGCGGATGGCGCTGGTCTGGCCCCGGTTGCTGTTGTTCTCCAGTTGCGGGGGTGATGGGTAGACCGCCAGCCCCTCCGGCTGATCTGGTGTAAACGGTGGCAGCATCATGGCCATCACTTCGCTGGCCTCGAAGCGTATGTCGCGCTCGAAGGCATCGCCCACCTGCAGATTTTCCAGGGGGCGGTCGAACTGCTGGCTGACCGCGAAGTCCGGGCTCGCCACCCAGTGCTCCGCGTTCTCCAGGCCCGCGGGCAGCGTGGTGCTGAAGCTGGTCGAAGGGCTGTACAGTTCCCCCTCCACGTCGCCTGCTTCTCCGTTATTGACCTGTAGTTGCAGGCGGACGGGCGGAATGGTGAAATCCCCTGGCCGCTGGGGGTATACGTCGAGACTCCAGCGCTGGATAACCCAGCTTTTGCCGCCGCGGTTTTCGCTGGCGTTACTGGCGAACTGTTCCGTCTGCAGGATAACCAGTCCGGGCACCTCGGGAATCCCCAGGCGGGTACCTCCCGTAAACCAGCGGTCGGTGGCGATGGTCAGGTTCAGGGTGAGTTTCTGCCCGGGCACCAGCACACCGTCGGGAGAAATGTCGGCGTCCACCTGCAGCCGTCCCTCGGACTGCAGGTCCTCCAGCGGGTTGGCCCTGGCCGGGTGGACCGCGCAGCAGAGCAGCGCGAACAGGCAAAGCCAGGCACCACTTCGCGTCACGGTTGCCCCCCCGGCGAGGATTCCGACCGTTGCAATTGCATGCTGAACTTGATCGCCAGGAACTGGGAGGGGTCCTGTTGCACGCCGCGCAGCCACATATCGCGGGTGGTGGGATCCTGCAGGATATCCTCGGCGCTCAGCTGGGTGATCTCCGCTTTCTCCCAGCTCAATTCATCAGCACCCTCGGCGGGAATGGCATCGTCACCCCCCAGTTCCTTCTCCTCGCTGCTCACCCCGGCTTCCTGCTGCTGGCTCTCGCTGAGGCGATTGATCTCGTCGATCAGTTCCTGCACCCGGGCGCGGTTCTTTGCGGCGCCGGGGTAGTCGGGTGTGCGTGCCAGCAGGCGATCATAGCGGTGTACAGCCCGCAGGTAGTCACGGGCGTGGGCGCGGGCATTGGCCTCATTGAACAGGGCGTCGTCGCTGTCCCGGCGCGAGAAGTACTCCGCTGCCAGCATGAATTCCTCCGCGTAATACCAGGCCATGCCCTGCCACATGGGATCCTCGAAGCGCCCTGCAGCCTCCCGGTAGCGCCCCAGCTGCATCAGCAGGCGACCCTGCTGGTCGCCGGTGAGCCACAGGTCGGTAAACCACTGTCCCGCGGTTGCCAGTAACCTCGGGTCATTCCCCTCGCTGTCAGCGGCCTGAGCCGGTGTCGGGGAGCCGGACAGTACCAGGGGCAGGAGCAGCCAGCCCCAGGTCAGGGTCCAGCCCTTTCGGAACCACATCAGGAACAGGGCCATGGCGGGAAATACAAGGGGATAACCGCTGTCCAGCCAGGGCAGGGCGCTGTCCTTCACTACCACGTAGTGGCTGTCGATACGGCGGCTGATGCGCCTGACGTCGCTGTCGTTCACGGTGATTTCAAAAAAGCTCCCATCATTGTCTTTAGCCAGGCGTTCAAGTGAGTTGCGCTCCAGGGGGACCAGGCCGTCTGCCTGGCCCTCGGTACCCACACCCACGACCAGCAGTTGATGCGGCCGGTTCGAGAAGTACTCACTGAAGGCCGCACTGCTGTCGCCCCCCAGGCCGTCGGTGAACAGCACTACGGTGGCTGGTGCGGCACTCTCACGCAGGACTTCGTCTACCAGTGGCAGGGCATACTCCGGAAACTTGCCGCCGCGGGGCATGATCTGCGGTGTGATGGCCGCCAGGTACTGTTGCAGGATCTCCTGGTCGGCGGTCAGGGTCAGTACTGTGTGGGCGCTGCCGGAGAAAACGATGAGTGAGGCTTTCTTGTCCGGGCGCAGGGCCAGCAAATCGGTGATTTTCTGCCGGGCCCGCTGCAGGCGGCTGGGCTGAACATCCCGCTGCCGCATGGAGGCAGAGACATCCAGCAGTACCACCAGGGCGGCCTCGTCCCGGGCCAGTGGCGAGGGTTGCTGTCGCCAGCTGGGGCCCATCAACAGGATCAGTGTGAAAACCATGAACACCTGGCTGAAGCGGCGGGGGTTGAGCCAGCGAGCCTGGAAGCGGTCCAGGCGCAGGTGCTCCAGCAGGTGGGGTGAGATGATGCCGCCGAACATGTCCCGTCGCGCCTGTCGCCGGCCCTGCATCACCACCATGGCCATCCAGGGGACCAGCAGCAGCGCCCAGCCCGGGCGCAGGAAGTGGAAGTGCTCCAGGGGGCCGATATCAGGCAGCACTGTCCGCCTCCCACTGACGCCAGGCGCGCCAGGTCCCCAGGCCGTGGTAGACCGTGTACAGCAACAGGGCGATTCCGATGGGCAGCCAGTGCAGGCTCTGCCGCGGACGGAAGCTGATGCTCTCGAACAGTTCCGGTTCCAATTCGGCGATGGCCTGGTAAGCCCGCTGGAGGGCCTCGCGGTCCAGGGCTTCGAAATCCTGCCCCCCGGTGACCTCGGATACCCTGGCAATGGCGTCCATGTCCAGGGCCTCTTCCCCCACCGAGGCGGGGTCGCCGATGGCGATGGTGTAAATGCGAATACCGTTTGCAGCGGCCACCTTGGCGGCATCCACCGGTGGCACCGTGCTGCCGGTGTCGTTGCCATCGGTGAGCATGATCAGCACCCGGTTGTTGGAGTCGCTCTCCTGGAACAGCTTGATGGCCAGGCCGATGGCGTCGCCAAACACAGTACTCTGGCCCGCCATACCGATCTCGGTCTCGGCAAGTAATTGCGACCACACCTGGTGATCATCGGTAAAAGGCGTCTGCAGGTAGGCCGCACTGCCGAACACAATCAGCCCCAGGCGGTCCGAGGCGCGCTGGTTCGCCAGTTCCCCGAGCACTGCCTTGACCGCCTGCAGGCGGTCGACGGTGGTGCCGTCCGGCAGGGTGAAATCCCTGGCCTCCATGGAACCCGAGAGGTCAACAGCGACCATCAGGTCTCGCCCGGACTTCTGCTGTTCGATGGGTGTGCCGATCCACTGGGGTTTGGCTGCCGACAGGACCAGGCACAGCCACATGAAATTCACCAGGAAGCGTTGGGCCCGGTCCCGGCGCAGGATCATCGCGCCTGTGTCCGGCCGCTGCTGGCTCAGCTCCACCAGTTTGTCGAAGAAGGGTACCCGCACCGAGTCCCGGCTCTCCTTGTAGGCTGGCAGCAGTCGCATCAGCAGTGGCAGTGGCAGCAGGGCGAGCGCCCAGGGGTTAGTCAGTTCAAGCATTGCCGTTTTCCAGGTGCTCGCGGATCCAGGACAGGCTTGCATCCACCAGCGCCCGGCCGGTGGCAGGCTCGAGTGGACTCGGCTGATAGGCGCCGGTAGCCAGCAGTTGACGCTGCTCAGTGGAAAATGGTGCCGACGGGCACTGCCGGTTGAGAAAGTCCGCCCACTGGCTGCCGTAGAGGCTGGCCACCTGTTCCCGGGAGTAAGCGATCATGGCGGTGAGTTTCAGCAGCTTGTTGATCTCGGCGACCAGTTCCGCACCCGCGGCGTCGATGTCCAGCTGACGGAGCCTGGCCACGGCCTCCCTGCGGTAGCGGTTGAGGTACCAGTGATGCAGTGCTCGCCAGCCGCGATGCAGCGCCAGCAGGAGCAGGGCGACGCCCAGCCAGGCCCAGCCGGTGGTCTGTGGCAACCAGCTGATCGCCGCAGGGGAAACCACTTCCACGAAATCACCCAGGGCGTAGTTGCCAAAGGCCTCGGGTAGAGGGGGAGCGCTCATCCGACGATCCTCTGGCCACCGAGTTTTTCCCGCAACTGGTCTGAAACCGGTGTCGCCGTTTCAACCGGCAGCACCGGGATGCCGTGTCGTCTCAAGTCCCCCTGCACCTTTGCCATCGAGCTTTCGAAGCTGGCTTCGAACTTTTCCCCAAGGCCCTGGCTGCCGGGGTCGACGTGCAACTGGTAGCGGCCGTCGCTGACCACCAACTCGTTGGCGCGCGAGATGTCCCTTTCCAGCGGGTCAAACACCAGTGAACAGACGATGTCGTTGTGCTGACCGATGCTGCGGATGATTTTCAGCGCCTGGGCGTCCCAGCCGTAAAAATCCGAGATCAGCACCACCAGGTAGTCGTGGCCGATGCTGCGCTCCAACAGTTGCAGAGCCTCGGCCAACGCAGCGGGATTGCTTTTGCGGTCGGGCGCCACCGACAGCTCATTGTTCATCGCTGCCAGGTCGCCCAGTGCTCCCATCACCCGTCGCTCGCTGCGAGTGGGCTTGAACTCCCTGCTTACCTCATCGTTGAACAGGATCGCGCCGATGCGATCGCCCACTGCCAGCACCCGCCAGGCGGTGATAGCGGCGACTTCCGCGGCAACTACCGATTTCATTTTGCGTCGGCTGCCAAAGAACATGGGCAGGCGCTGGTCGACGACGGCGATCACCGGCCGGTCCCGCTCCTCGGTATAGACGCGCACGTGGGGCTTGCCGGTGCGATTGGTCACCCGCCAGTCCATGGTGCGGATGTCGTCACCGGGTCGGTAGTGGCGCAGTTCGTCGAAGTCCAACCCTCGGCCCCGCAACCGGGAGCGCTTGCGTCCGCTTAGCAGGGAGCGCACCGACTGTCGCGGCAGGTAGCTGAAACCCTGGGCGGTGTAACGCAGCCGCACCAGCGCATGCAGGTTGGTGTAGATGTCCTCGCTGCCGGGGCGATCCATGGATTATCAGCCCACCGCCACCTGCCGCACCACCTCGTCGATAATCTGGTCAGCCGTCACCCGGTCGGCCAGGGCGTCGTAGGAGATGATCAGGCGGTGGCGCATGATAGCGTGTAACACGGATTGCACGTCCTCCGGGGTGACGTGGTCCCTGCCGTCCAGCCAGGCGCAGGCACGGCTGGCGCGGTGCAGGGCGATACTGGCCCTGGGGCTGGAACCGGTGTCGATCCACTGGCCCAGCTGCTCGCCGTAGTCCTGCGGTTGGCGGGTGGCAATTACCAGGTCGACAATATATTGCTCCACCGCCGGTGCGACCTGCATGGCCTGTATTTCCTGGCGGGCAGTAAAGATATGCTCCTGGGAAATCATCTCCAGCTCGCTGGCCTCGGCCTCTTCGGCCTGCAGTAGTCGTACGATATCCAGTTCCGCCTCGGAGCCGGGATAATCGACCGAGATCTTCATCAGGAAACGGTCCATCTGCGCCTCGGGCAGCGGGTAGGTCCCCTCCTGCTCGATCGGGTTCTGGGTGGCCAGGACCATGAACAGGGGAGGCAGTGAATAGGTCTTGCCGGCAACGGTGATCTGTCGTTCCTCCATGGCCTCCAGCAGGGCGGACTGCACCTTGGCGGGCGCCCGGTTTATTTCGTCTGCCAGCACCAGCTCATTGAAAATCGGGCCGGGCTGGAACTGCAGCTCGGACCTGCCCTGGTTGTCCTGGTAGATTTCGTTGCCGGTGACGTCCGATGGCAGCAGGTCAGGGGTGAATTGTATTCGCCCCAACCTGGCCTTCAGCACCTGGGACAGGGTCTTGATGGAGCGTGTCTTGGCGGTGCCGGGCAGGCCCTCAAGTAATACGTTGCCGTTACACAGCAGGGCCATGGTGAGGGTACGCACTACCTCTTCCTGGCCGATGACTGATCGCGACATCTGCCGCATCATGGAGTGGATGGCCTGGTGATGTTCGCTGGACAATGTTTTGCTCCCGCTCAATAAATGGAGTCCGGCCGGCAGTGCAGCTGACCGTGTGAAGTATAGCCCTACTGGGCGGGGATTTTCAGCTTGCCCAGGCGCGCTCGGCCCGGAATTGCTGGGACAGGTAATCCATCTGGTCTGCGAGGATGCGATCCTTGGCCAGGAAGTGCCACTCCCAGGGATTGGGACTGAAGGGCACCGCCAGCAGCGGCATGTGGGCTTCCTCCGGTGTGCGGTTGTCTTTCTGCCAGTTGCAGCGCTTGCAGGCGGCGACCACGTTCTCCCAGCGATCCGTACCCCCGCGGGAGGTCGGTAGGACATGGTCCCTGGTCAGTTCGCTGCGCGGGTGCTGCCGCCCGCAGTACAGGCAGCGATTGTCGTCCCGGCGGAACAGGGTGCGGTTGCACAGTGGCGGACTGAAACCTTTGACGATGCGGCCCTGGATGGCGACGATGGGTTGCAGGTCTATGCGGGAGCGACGCCCGCTGATGCGCTGGATGCCACCGAATACGGGGGGAAGCGTATCCCCGATGCCGTAGATGACATCGCCTTTGGCGTAGGCGGAAACCGCCTCGTGCAGGGTGATCCAGCCCCGGGGCTGGCCTGCAAGATCCAGACGCAGGATGGTTTGCATGAGCTCCCACTCAGTGGCCTGGATAAACGCTACTGCAAAAAGGCTACGACTACAATCGTGAATTTGTGGCAGTAAATCCCGGGGTGGGGTTGGTTTACAGGCGGTAGTTTTGGTTGAACTGCTCCACCGGCAGGGGTTTGTCGAAAAAATAGCCCTGCAACACGTCGCAGCCCAGCTCTGACAGGGCGCTGGCGATATGCTGGTCCTCCACACCCTCGGCCACCACCTTCAGCGAGAAGTTGTGGGCCAGGTTGATGACCGCCTTGACGATAGCGAGGTCCTTTTCCGACTTGAGCATATGCATGACGAAACTCTTGTCGATCTTGATTTCGTCCACCGGCAGGTCGCGGAAATAGGCCAGGGAGGAGAATCCCGTTCCGAAGTCGTCAATGGAAATTCTTGTGCCCATTTCCCGCAGGCGGGCCAGCTGTCCCAGCATGGTGTCCTGATTGTCCACCATGATACTCTCGGTGACTTCCAGGTTCAGCCGTTTGGGGGCGACGCCGTGAATGTCCAGGGCGTCCTGTACCACCGACAGGATTTCGTTTTCCAGCAGCAGCTTCGGCGACACGTTGACCGCGATTGACAATTCCGTGGGCCAACGGGCGAGACGTGCCACCGCGGTTTTGATTGCCCACCAGGTCATCGGCCGGATGACATCGTAGCGCTCGGCCACGTCGATGAAGCGGTCCGGGGTGATCACCTGTTTTTCGGGAGTATGCCAGCGCATCAGCGCCTCGGCGCCCAGCAACGACTGGTAGCCGGCATGTACTTTGGGTTGGTAGTAGAGCTGCAGTTCCCCCATTTCGAGTGCGCGCTCCAGCTGTGATATGAGTTCGCGCTCATCGCGCGGTCCCTTAGTGCAGTCGTCTGAATAGACGTCGAACAGGCGCCGCGATTTCTTCGCCTGGGTGAGTGCAAGGGTAGCCTGCTCCATGGCCTCTGAAATGTCGCGGCCGCAGTCCTTGATTTCGGCGAAACCGGCGTTGACGGAAAGAGGCAGGGCTCGACCCATGTGAAAGTGGGGCTCGTCGAATATCCTGCCCAACTTGGCCGCGGCCAGTTCGAGCTCGCCACCACGGGTCATGTCCTTGAGGATGACGCACACGCGGTTGTTGTTCAACAGGCGCCACTGGTCCTTGGCGCGAACCCAGCCCCTCAGGCGGTCCTGGAACACGTCGCGCAAGACATTGGAGGCGCCACTGTTATAGCCCCCACCATTGCGTGAATCCGACAGCTCCACCAGGCCCAGTACACTGCGGCTAGCGTTCATTAGATGAAATACTCCTCACTGCTGATTCCATAGGTGCCGGGCAGCAATTCGCGGGCAATCCAGCGTTCTCCCTCTGCGGCTATTTGTTGGTTGGAGAGGTCGACGACCTTGAGATTCTCCAGTTTCTCCTTTTCCTCATCCAGTACGATGACGATTTCCGGCTTGAGTCGACGTGTGTCGTTTTGGGTGACCACGATAGCGACTTCCCCGGTATTCAGTTCCACCATGGTGCCGGTGGGGAACAGGCCGATGGCCTGTACGAACTGCTCAACCAGGGATTCCTGGAACATGGTGCCTTTACAATCCAGCAGCTCCTGGGTGGCCTCGTGGGAGGTGCGGGCGGAGGCGTAGGGCCTTGGGGTGATCATGGCGTCGTAGGTATCCACCAGACCGGCGATGCGCGCCAGCAGGGGTATGGCAGCCCCCTGGACACCCCGGGGATAGCCGGAACCGTCCATGCGCTCGTGGTGATTTTCGATGATGGCGAGGATTTCGAAATCAACATCTTTGGAATCCGCCACCAACTCGGCACCCATCTTTGGGTGTGCCTGGATGACGCGGCGTTGTTGATCGTTGAGGTTTTCCGCCTGGCCAAGCAGTTCGGGGGGAAGCTGGGTCATACCCACGTCGCACATGGCACAGCCCACAGCCAGTTTTTCCAGCTCGTCCTTGTGTAGGCCGATGTGTCGACCCAGGATAGCTGCCCACACTGCCATAGAGACGCCGTGGTTGTAACGGTATTCACCACTTTCCTTTAAGCGCAGCAGGGCGGCTACAGCTTCCTGGTTGCGGAAGACTCCCTCGATCAGCGGGTTGACAGCCTGCTGCACCGCCTGGATATCGCCCTGGTGACCGCTGCGGATGGAATCGAACACCTTGTCCAGGGTTTCCGCGGCGCTCTCGAAGCAGACCTTGGTGCGTTGGAATTCCTCATCAAGCTCCAGACGCTCCCTGGGGTCTGGCGCCGTGGGGGCGACGGCCAGCTTTAATGACAGCGGCCGGCCCTTGTACTCGGCGTCGACGTAGACGTGTTCCACGTAATTGGAGACGTAGAGGATTTCAGTGGTGTCCCGCACCACGAAACCCTGCACGGCGAACGGCGTTTCCAGCCACGGGCGGTCGAGCTCGGCAATAAACATGCCGGGCTCTAAACTCATGGCCGGGACTTTAACCAGACGCACTGTTCACTCCAAAGGTAGTTATTACAGTGACAGCCTATTTTGTGGTTATAAAGAAGTCGATCTGGTGATGTAGAAAATGTGAACCTTTTCTCTGTGAAGAGAGGTTTTTGTGAGTCATATCACACAAATAGTGGGGTTTACTGTGCTACCCAGGCGGCTCTCACCAGGGTCCGGCCGGCGGCGCGAACCGTTGCCTCGAAACGTTCCCCTGTGTGGATAGGGCCGACACCGGCGGGGGTGCCGGTCATGATGATATCGCCGTCCTCCAGGGTGGTGAACGCGGCGACTTCCTGCAGGATGGTTTCGGGTTTGTACATCATCAGTTCCACGCCCCCCGACTGGCGCATCTCGCCGTCCACCGACAGCTCGAGGGAGAGCTTCTGAATTTTTTCCTGCGGGGTGACAAATTCGCTGAACAGGGCGGAGCCGTCGAAGGCCTTGGAGCGCTCCCAGGGTAAACCCTTTGCCTTGAGACGGGATTGTAATTCCCGCTTGGTCAGGTCGAGGCCGAAGCCCACCGCCGCCAACGCTCCGCCCCTGACAACAAAGGACAGTTCTCCCTCATAGTGCAGTGGCTCACCATCCATCTGGGAGCGCAGGATATCGCTGATGGCGGAGTTGGGTTTGTTGAATACCACCATCTCCTCCGGGATCTCGTTGCCCAGTTCCTCGATGTGGGCTACATAGTTGCGGCCCACGCAGACGATCTTGGAAGGGTAAAGGGTGTCGCCGTCGACGATAATGCTTTGCATGGGTCTTCTGTCCGCTGTTCGGGAAGGGACATTATAGCTTCTGGCGCAAAAAAACGGGCAATGGCAGGCGTTTATCATCAGCTGTGACCATCGCCCTTGCCTGTCTGTTGCGGCTCATTTATTAATAGGGCTACGGGCACCGCGACCATCGGGTCCGGGGCATTAATCCACTGCAACACAAGGACGTGGCGCATGGGCAAATATCTCCTGGCAGTTCTATGGCTGCTCTCCTGCGGGCGGGTTTTCGCGGAGGGGCCGATTCCCAACCGCCCCCATTCGAATCTCCACATGTCGACCGCTTCGGCGATCGAGGCTTACCGGAAAGACAATCCGTATGCCGTCGGAGAAAGTCGGGCGATGACCCACACTCCGGACGGGCGCAGGAGCAGGATGTCAGTTCCCGCAGTATCTCGCGGCGCAAGTGACCGGCCGCGCCTGGAATCGCCGAACGGTGGTGCAGCGAACAGCGGGGTACGGCCGTGAGACAGATTATCGGGATGGCCGGCCTCGGCCTGGCGCTGCTGGCGCCCCCCATCGCGGCAGAAGACGAGATGCGGGATTTTTACGCAGAGCCCGGGCTCAACCCCTTTCGCAGCAGCATGGGACAGGATGTCACCGAACATATCGACCCGTTTTCCGGCAGTGTCCAGCTCAGTTACGTGGACCTTTCCATACCAGGAGATGGCGGGCTGGACTTGAACATCACCCGTTACTACAACCTTCCACAGGGCTCGCCCGGTTATGCCAATCCCTTCGGCTATGGCTGGACCATGCATTTCGGGCGCATCACTATCGGTTCGGGGCACGCCAGCCAGCTTTGCGACAGCGCCGCTGTGCCCGGAGGCGATACCCGCAATAACCCGTCGATGGAGATGCCCAGCGGTGGCAGGGAACTGCTGGTTCGCAGTTCCGCGGTGGACGATGGCAGCTATATCACGCGCTCGAACTGGCGCGCCCGCTGCATCGATCCCGGCGATTACCGCAAGGGGCTGGTGGCAACCTCTCCCGACGGTACTTCCTACTACCTGCGCGAATACGTATTCATGCAGGGGGAGGACGGGCCGGCCGGGGAACCCGCACCCCAGGTCGAGACCTGGTTGACCAACCGTATCGTCGATGTACACGGTAATTCAGTGGACGTCAGCTACCTGGCGATCGCCAGCGGGATGAAACTCGCGGTGGAGGTGGTCACATCGGATGGCAGGGTGGTGACGCTGGATTACGTTGACAGTAGTGGATCGGCGGTCACGGCCGGCAGCGTTAACGCGCGCCTTAGCCGGATCAGCGCCAACGGGCACAGCTGGCGATACCACTACGCACCGGTAGATGAAGTCAGGACCGGCTGGGGTTTTATCGATCACTACCTGCTGGTCGCGGTTGAACGCCCGGATGGCAGCCGCTGGGAGTACGGCTACGGTGAGGACCCCGCCGACCCGGGTTACCGTCGGTTGACGCAATTGCGCTATCCCTCCGGGGGTATCGTCGATTACAGCTACCAGCGCGTCTGGCCCTATCTGCCGCGCCAGGATTTCTACATCACTGCAATACAACACAAGAGCCAGACCAATCCGGGTCATGCGGTGGGCAGTTGGAGCTGGGAGTTCCACCCGGGAGCGGTGGACATGGTCGACCTGGGTGTCGAACCGGTAGCGGAGAATGCCGGGCGCATGGCTGACTTCACCCGCGTTATCACACCGGTGGGGCAGGAGCACGTTTTCCACGTCGGCTACTGGGCACTGGTGGATACCCACGACCTGTTGTGGCAAATGGGCTTGAAGCTCAAACACCAGCACCTGTCGGTTGAAGGAGGCAGCGGCGAGCTGCGAGTGGTGCGCTCACTGAGTAACGCCTGGTCCCCCCGGGAAATTTCAGCAGAGGTGTACCGGGGGGGTATTTTGTCGGCCCTCTGGGATAGCAAGACCTATGCCCCTGTGCTGTCCCGGCAGTCTGTATTACTGGATGGATATCGCTACCGCACGGATTTCTTAGGTCACGACGCCTTTGGCAACCCGGGAAGTGCGATCCATAACAGTCTCTATGACAGTGAGAACGGCGATCGCGTTACCAACTACAGCTATCGCAACGATGTCGACCGCTGGCTGATCGGCCTGCCTGAGATCGAAGCCACCAGCGAAGACGGCACGCTGCTGGGGACGGTTACCCGTATCTACGATGACAAGGGCCTGCTATCGAGCGAAAAACGCTTTGGCGTGGAAACGCGTTACGGCTATACCGCCCCGGGAAACCTGGAAACCGTTACTGATACCCTGGGCAACATCACCCGCTACAGTGACCATTTCCGCGGTATCGCCCGGTTGGAACAATACCCTGACGGCAGTACCCGACGCCGGGTGGTGAATCCCGAAGGCACCGTCGCCGCCCGTGTTTCCGGCCGGGGACATACCACTGCCTTTACCTACGACGGGCTGAATCGTCTAACGGGTATTGATTACCCATTGGGCAGTGACGTATCGATTGCCTGGGGGACCGGGAATAAGGTCCTCACCCGGGGTGCGTACCGGGAAAGGATTGAGTGGGATGGTTTCGGGCGGGAAACCCGGAAGGTTCGCAGCGATCTGTCCAGTGGTGTCAGCTATGCCACTGAATTTGCCTACGACGAACTGGGTCGGCGGATATTTGAATCCGATGTGAATACCACGCAGGGGATCACGCGCCACCTGGATGTCGTAGGTCGAACGCTGCGGGTGGTCAACCAGGATGGCAGTGATCGCGTGGTAACTCACGAGGGCGCCCATCGCGAACTGCACAGGGACGAAAACGGCAACGTCACCGAGTATCTCTACCAGGTTTACGGCTCTCCCGAGGAACGACAGCTGATCTGGGTGGTCGCGCCGGAGGGTGTGGCCACCCGCATCCAGCGGGACGTGCTGGGCAATGTGCGATCGGTGTTCCAGGGAGAGCTTGACCCGGCCAACCCGCAGCAATACCTGGGTTACCTGCAAAACTACAGTTACAACCAGCGGCTGCAACTCACCGGGATCGATAGTCCCGCCGACCTGGGGCTTACGCTTTATGGCAGGGATACGATTGGAAACATGGTATCGAGGCAGGTCGGGACAGGTCCACAGGTGTTCTACAGCTACGACGCCATGAACCGCCCTGAAAGTGTCGATTATCCGGATGACAGTATCGACGTGAACTACAGCTACGACCAGGACGGCAGACTGGCGAGCGTATTGAACAGCTACGGGGAGCGTTCCTACCGCTACGATGCAAACGGCAATCTGTCGGCGGAGGATATTCTGATCGGGGAAGCCGGATACGCGCTTACCTACGCTTACGACCAACTGGATCACCTGACGTCGATGGACTACCCGTCGGGCAGGTCAGTAGACTATGCGCCAGATGCGCTTGGAAAGCCTTCCCAGGCCCTGCCATACCTGAATGAGGTCGCCTACCACGCAAATGGCAGCCTGCAGCGGATGGTCTACGCCAACGGCCGGTCCGCGCAATTCACCCGCACAGATCGCAACCAGGTGGACCGTCTCGCAGTAGATTCGCTGGTGGACCTCGACTACAACTACGATCCGGCGGGGAACGTGCTATCGATCCTTGATGCGGCCTACCCTGGTAACGCCAGGAGCATGAATTACGACGGATTGCATCGTCTCACTTCGGTTACCGCCCCATGGGGTATTACTTCCTATCTTTACGACGTGTATGGCAACCTGACCCGCAAGGACGATCCCGCCCGGGATAACCGGGAGCAGTACTACCAGTACCAGGGGCTGCTATTGGACAGGGTGGTTTACAGCGACAGTGCCGCCCAGCGGATATTCACTTACGACGATCACGGGAATGTCAGTTACAGTGACGACGTCATATTCGACGTCATCAGCGGCCTCCCCCTGCAAGTTCGCACCCGGCGACAGCACAGTTTTGACGACGCCGGAAACCTGCGCTTCAGCAGTCGAAGCAGCGTGAATCCGCTGGGCGAGGCCCTGCCACTCGGCAGCGGCAGTTTTTCTTCCGAGTATGACGGCGCCAATAATCGAATCCGGAAAATCAATCACTCGAACGACAACCAGCACACGGACTACCTCTACTCGCGGGCGGGCCTGCTCATGGGCGAGTACGACGTTTCCGGCGCCGAATACGGCAACGAGTATTTTTACCTCGGCGACCGACAGATCGCGACCGCCAAGTACAATTCACCCCCGCAGGTAGATACCGGGAGTGAGCTGCAGGCAGCCGCCGGCAGCCGGGTCCAACTCGATGCCAGCGCCCGTGACCTGGATGGCAGGGTCGTGGCGCATGAGTGGATGCAATTGTCCGGGCCGGAGGTACACATCGACAACCCGACAGTCGCAACGACCTTTTTCGACACGCCTGTGGCGGCAGGAGGGTCTACCATCGTCCTGCAGCACAACGTGACCGACGACCGGGGTGCTGTTGCCTCCTCGACCCTGACTGTGGAGATACTCACCAACCAGCCACCGCGGGCCAATGCGGGGGTGGACCGGGATGCGATGGCAAATGCCTCGCTGAGCCTGGATGGGTCCGGGTCCAGTGACGCCGAGGGTCCCCTGGGCTATCGCTGGTCCGGCGAGCACCTGGCGGAAGCCGATACCGTGTCACCACTGATCTCGCCGCCGGAACTCGGGCGGGACTACAGCCTGACCTACACCCTGACGGTTACAGACAGTGACGGACTGCAGGACAGTGATGAGATTGTGGTCAGGGTGCTCACCCTGAACACCGACCAGGACGCAGACAGGCTCGCGGACGGCTGGGAGATCTTCCATTTCGGCGATATTGCCAACGAGGGCCCAGGCGGAGACGCAGATGGCGACGGCCTGGATCATCGCCGGGAGTTTCTCGACGGCACCGATCCCCGGGAGGCCGACTCTGCCGCGCCGGTCGCGCAGGTAACGGCCTTGCCCGGCGATGGCAGCAGCATGCTGGTCTGGCAGCGCCCGGTCGCAGCCGGAGGGTACCGGGTGTACTGGACGCAGGACGCGGCTCAGCCGCTGTCTGCCTGGGAACAGGTTCTGGTAGATCAGGACTTTTATGTCCACCCGGGCCTGGAAAACGGCGTGGACTATCACTACGCAATCGGCGCTTACAACGCGCTGGGGGAGGCACAAGTCTCGCAAGTGGTCTCCGCGACCCCCGGTGAACGGGCCTGGCATACCCGTAGCCTGCCCAGCGAACTCGCGTTGGAGGGGAAGGGTGCCACGAGCGCAGCGTTCAACCGGGTTGGCGGGTCCGTCGTTGTGTCCGAAACGCTCGAGGGGGATGTTTACCGACTGGATGCCTGGCAGTACTCGCTGACCGGGGGTTGGCGGGGGCCCGAGCAAGTATCCCGGAGTATGGCCGCCCACCTGTCACCGATGGCCACGATAGATGATGAGGGAAACCTGCTGGTGGCGTGGATCAACGATGAAAGCGGTGTTCGCGACCTGTATGCGAGCTACCGTCCCCGAGGTGAAGCTTTCCGCAGCCCTGTCCCGATTGAGCACTACCAGGGTGATGGACAGGTCAGTGGAGATGTCATTGCCCTGGAGCACCTTGAGTTCTCTGCCGGCGGCAGTGCCTGGGCCTGCTGGCGGCAGCATCGAGCCCATTGGTATGGCGATCATCTGGACCCGGGAGTTGCCTCGGCTCTGGTAAACCGGTTCGATCCGATCACCGGTTGGGGTGATGAGCGCAGCCTGGAGATGGACAACAACATAGGCGATACCCTGAGACTCAGTTGCGACGTGTCGCGTGACGGGCGAGTTGCTGTTGCCTGGCAGAGACACAATAGTTTCAACAGCGATGATCCGATCGCTGCGACACGTGACCACGACGTGTGGGTGGCGACCTACGACCCTCAGAGTGGCTGGCAGGGCTCGGAAACCGTTGAGTTTATCCAGTACGGAATCCGGGAAATGGACGGCCTGGGCATCCACAACCATGCCCCGCAGGCTGCCGTCGCCGTGAATGCTGCTGCCGTTCTCTGGTACAACAGTAGTGACAGCCGGATAGACAGCCTCAGCTATGACTATGGCACTGGCAGCTGGCAGGAACTCGAGGTGCTCGAGTCGCGCTCCCGGCGTATCCCGGGCGGCGACACTCATCGCATCGTCGGGAACGCCAACGGTACGTTACTGGCTTCCTGGGGGACCCGGTTTGTCACCTGGCATAGCGGCGATACAGGTTGGTCCAGGGAGAAGTCACTTCCCGCGGTGCCGGATTTGCTGGGCGTTGACGGTAGTGACCGGCCCTACCTCGCCTACGTGGAAGCATCAGATGTCATTGCCGCTCGTTTCGACGGCAAAAACTGGGTTCCGCAGTTGCTGAGCCTGGCCGGCGACCTGTCGGACAAGCGGCTGATCAATGCGCAGGACAGTGTGTTCGATGATCTGGGCGTTTACTGGACAGGAAGCACCTCACTGCACTTATCAGCCCATCAGTCCGGAGAACCACCGACGGGGGATGATGTCCCCGTGACGACATTCTCCCTGGAGAGCAGAAAAGTGAAGGGAGCAAACAGATACACCATCACCCTGGCATCGGACAGGGCAGGGAGCACCTATTTCCGCTTTGCCGGGCAGGGCGTGATCTTGTCCGGTGGTGAGAGTTCGACCGAATGGCAGATCTACGGGCAGCCGGTGGTCATCCAGATGGACAAGAGTGGAACTGGCCAATTCGAGTTTTACTCTGAGGATTCAGAGGGCAATCGTGAACTCACAAGGACGGAGGTTCTGCAATGAAAACAGTACCTGGTAGTCGCGAAGTATTGATCGCAACCAGTATTTTTCTCGCACCGGGTGCAGGGGCGACGGTGGCGGGTTATGAAGAGGTAATCTACTACCACAGCGACGCCCTGGGTTCGCCCGTGCTAGCCACCGACATCAACGGGAACGTACTCTGGCGAGAACAATATACCCCCTATGGTTCACGCCTGCTTTACGAGAGCCGGGAAGTAGACTGCGGACCAGACAACTGTACGCCGGTCGAATCTCCCTGGGATGAAAAGCAGTGGTTCACCGGCAAGCTGGAGGAGACCCGGGCGGGCATTCAATACTTCGGTGCTCGATGGTATGAGCCTGAACTGGGCCGGTTCATGAGCGCGGACCCTGTTCTTTTCCAGGAGGATAATATCTTCAGCTTTAATCGGTATGCTTATGCCAATAACAATCCTCTCAGGTATGCGGACCCCGATGGTAGGGAAGTCACCCAGGTCGGGGCATCGCTTGCGCTGCCGGAAGTGTTCGGCATCTTTCAGGAGGTCATTGGTCGAGAAATCGAAGTGTCGGGATTTACCGCAGGAGTGGCCTGGTCCTATCCCGGTGAATCCGGTCAGGGTGAGTATGATATCGCCCTGTATCTCACATCACACATAAACAGTAAGGGAGGGGATACAGGCAGATTTGCACTTTCCTACTCCAATTCCGTCGACGATGCCGCAAGTGTAAAAGACCTGGCGGGGGTTGGGGGAGGGGCCAGTTTGGGTCTTGGCCCTGGTGGATTTGATCTTACATATTCAGAAGACGGTTTTGAGATGATCGGAATTCACATAGGGCCCGGTATAGGAGGAACGGTGCGCGGTGAGGCAACAGCAATATGGAGCGCAAAACACGGACAGGTTGGTTTCAGTGGTTACAAGGAGAAAACCGATGAATCGAACATCGTGAAAAAGAAAGAGTTGGATTGAGCTGGGGAAGAGTAAGTGCCTTTGTATTTGTCCCAGGCTCTAGTTGTCATATTTGCTTCGTTGCTTGCTTTGACGTTCTACCTGATGATGAAAATGTTTACCTACATTGACCCTGCGCAATTCCAGAGATTTCGTCTTCTGGGGCTCTTTGCCTTATTGTTTCCGGGTGTACTAAAACCCGGTGGAGCCAAGGTATTTCTTTTTATGGTAATTTCGGCTTTGTGCATGTTTGTGACGGGTTTTTATCTTTTTGAGTTTGGCGAATTTTTTTCAGGTCCATAATTTTAACTGCCGATAGTTCTGATTTGCTTAACACTTAACAGCTCCCTTCCAAACCCAGGTCACAAACCTCCTGGCCCCCCTCGTCGAGTGATAATTCATAGGCCTGGTTGTCAGGCAGTGGCACGGTAATACTGTCGTAATCCACCGGATCGTCATCGGCTGCATCACAGGAAAACGCCAGTGTATAGTCGCCGGCGGGTAGAAATCCCAGGGCGTACTGCCAGGTGCCTGTCAAGGTGTCCTCTGCCAGGGTGGCGACGGCGAAAGGTGCCACGGTTTCCTCGGGAATCTCGTTGGAACTGTTGGAGGTAAACACATCGCCAGCTTGTCCCTGCATCATTCCCGTACTCGAATAGAGGTAGATCCTGTTTTCCGACTCCGGATCGGTCTTGGCATCACAGGGTGCTGCCTCATCGAACAGGGCGCTGTCCACGCGCCCGGTGATACTGGCATCTACGGCATTGTCCTGCACGCGGATGCCTGTGGTCGTCAGCAGGTAGTCGCCCGTGCTACTGCGGTATTGCAGGGCCCGTGCAAGACCGAACGTCACAGTGTAGGCCTCGTTGCCGGTCGAGAGGCTCATGCCCGGCAGCGAGAGACTGCTGCCGGAAATGTTCAGTTGCTTCAGGCTGTCGTCGGATTCCTGTACATAGGAACTGTTCAGGTCCCCGTCGATAATCTCGATCTCGAGCGCGCTGTAAGTCTGTGAATCGAGTTCCAGATCTGTCACGACGAGCAGTTGGTTGAGTCCTCGATACTGGAGCAGGTCGATCTGAAAACTGTCTGCATTAACCGCGCCCAGTTCGTCGATGGAGAAGGTGTCGATTACCACATTTTCACCGCCCGAACGTGTCAGGGTGATCTTGTCGACTTCGATCACCACCTGCTTCAACTCCTCGAGGTCCTCGTCGGAAAAGCCCAGATCCAGGAAGGCGGGGCCCTTGTTATTATTGCCGCTGTTGCAGTCGAAGCCGCAGCCACAGCCATCCAGTACCGGCAGCGCGATAGCCAGCGCAATAACTGCCAGCAGCTTCGACCAGGCTGCTCCTGGTTTATTCAGAGCAATTCGCATTTGCTACTCCGGGAGCCGTCCAACCGTTATTTCCCACGTCGATGAACAGGGGGTTGGTGAAGGCGTAGGCCGGCACACCGCCTTCATCGAGATTGTCGTCGAGGAGATCGTCCAGGGTCTGGTTGCTTTCCGGGTCCAGGTCCTCAGGAACGATGGGAAACATGGGCGAGGAAACACCGTCCGTGCCGTGTACTACCGCAACCAGCCAGGTATCCCCGGTAATCGCGGGCAGTTCGAGGCTCACGGTGATGTCGGTGCGGGTCGCTCCTTCCAGTCCATCCACTACGATTACTTCAGTTTCCTCCCACCCCTGGTCACCCTTGTCGACGGTGTAGTCCGGGCACACGCCGTAGCGGGCCGCTGCGGATGCCGCGCTGGTGCGTTCCGGCTGGTTATTAACGTAGAAATCGACGCTGTCCACCGGCGCCCAGGCGGGGGTGGAGATGTTCACTGAGACAGATGCAGTCGTGCCGCTGCTGATAGGCACCCGGTTTGATTCATCTACCCCCAGCCCTGCGCTTCGTCGAATACCCAGATAGGAGGCATTCGCGTTGATCCTGACGGTCGGCCCGTTGGTCCCCACTGTCTTGCCTTTAGCTACCGCGGCGGCCAGCTCTTCTGCCAGGGCGGAGAGCTCCCCAGGGGCGGTCTCCTCGCTGGCGATCAGGTTGCGGGTGGAGAGGAGCCGGATGCGCCGGTCGTGGGTGTCGGAATTAGCGACGCCGGTGCGCACCAGTCCCTGGTTGATGAGGTTGAACCAGTCGCCGGCGTTTTGTCCCAGCAACTGCTCGAAAATGCCACTCCGGCCGTTGCCGCCTATCCACACTTCCAGGGCCTGGAAGCCATCGTCGAAGGCGTTATCCAGCGCCGGGTCCAGTCGTCTTTGTGACAGATCCGCCTGAGATTCGGGGGGTGTCATCCCGGTATCGATGGCTAATCCCTCAGAGCCGAAGTGACTGTATATATGGTTGATCTGCACGATATTTTCCAACGGGTCGTCCAGGGACTTGCTAATGATTTCCGCCGGCGACAAGCCGTAACTACCATATGCAGGGAAGTCCTCCCCCGGGGCTGCTTCCCGACCCCAGTCCACACTACCGCCGCTTATGCGCGTAGAATCCAGCGTCACGGGCCAGCTATTGAAATGACCATAGTCGTAGGTGGTCATTTCGCTACTGGGGGCAGTGCCAATAAGATCTCCCACATCCATTTGTAAGATGGTGTCGGTAAAATCCACCCGTATGTCATGATCAGATGGCGTAAAGAAATCCACGCCCTCCGACAGGTAAGTTGCCACCCGCTCTTCTCGAGTGACCTCCGCATCGACGCTGTCGATGGAGTGCACGTGGAAGTCCGCTGAGATCAGGTTGGGTGTCTCCACTACTTTGGCGAGTTCGGCCTGTATTTCGGTAGTCTGTCCGCTGGCAATCGTAACGTTTTGGCGGAAGGCGGAATAGCGCGGACCGCGTGATACCACCACCTGGTATTCGCCCGGTTCCACCATGTAGACGTCGCTGACGCCGCTGCGATCGATGAATTCAACCAACACAATACCGTAGGGCATCTGGTCTACAAGGTCACCGAACACCCCGGTTGTAGCGCCGAGAACATTGTTCAGCAGCGGTGGCGCCGGATCGAATCCGACCAGTTGCAGTTTTGCCGGGATGGGTTGG
>JAACFI010000214.1 GCA_009937575.1 Haliea sp. | reverse complement strand
TTTGATTTCCCGGGCTTCTTCGGTGCCGCCTTTTTGGCCGCGACTTTCTTGCGAGCAGTTTTCTGGGGAGCCGCTTTCCTGGGTCTGGTTTTCTTGCGCGCCACGTGTTTGCCGACAGCTTGCCCCGGAACCAGCGCCTGTTCCAACTCTGCAAAGCTCTCCAGCAGCAGCTCGATGTAGCGGCCAGGATTGCTCATGGCTTCCGGCGTGCTCGCCACCCCGAGGCAAATCTGGCCCATTATGCTGACAAAGGTTATATTCAGGCAGGGGCTGGGCGGCAAGATAGGCATGCCGAGCATAGCCCGCACCGGGGCACCGCCCAGGTAAAGTTGTTCCCCGGGACCGGCCATATTGGAAATCAGCACGTTGCTTGATGGTGCCGGGTTCACCCCGGGCAACAATTCCGGCACTGCGGTTAGGCCCAGCAACAGCATGACATACGTTTGCCGCATAGGTGCTGACATCTTTCTCGCTCTGTCCTTTACCTTATCGGTGGAATCGTGGATCTGCTGCAGGCGTTCTTCAATGGAGGCATGTGGCTGTCCCATCGGGACCATATCGGCGATGACCTGATTGCCACTGGACTCCTGCCCCTCAACCCTTGTTGATAACGGCATGGAGGCTACCAGTGGCGACTCCACACTTGCGCCGATCTCCGCGAGGTATTTGTGCAGGGAATCATCGATGAACGTCAACGCCACATCGTTGACGGTACTGCCCGATGCCCTGGCCACGGCCTTGACCCGGTCCAGGGGGATTTCGCAATTGGCGTAGTATCTGGCGGAAGATGTCAGACTGGCGTTAAAAGGTGTATCCGGGGCCTGGAAGGGCAGTGACGCCTGCTGTGGTTTCAGTTTCAGGGCCTGCGCTCCCAGTTCCAGTAAACCGGAGGCAATATCTATCCCCCCCGAGGGCAGGGCGTTGATCTGTGATCGTATCCGCTGCAATTGGGAGCGACTTACTGGCACCGGTCGCTTCTTCGGTGGTTCGCCCATGGGCTCCCACAGGGCCTGAATCTTCCTGTTGCGAGGGCTGTCACTCAGCGCTGCGCGCATCAGCTTGATACCTCCCTCGCCGTCGATCAGGGCATGGTGCAGTTTGAAGAACAGGGCGAGTTGGCCGTGCTCCAGCCCCTCGATAACAAAACACTGCCAAAGAGGGTAGGCCCGGTCCAGCAGGGGCGCATTCAGCAGGGCCAGGGTGTCATCAAGCTGTGCCCTGGTGCCGGGCGCGGGGATGGCGACGTGTCGCACATGGTACAAGGGGTCCGGTTGTACCAGCTCCCAGCTGGCCACCCCGCCTTGCAGCCATGTCAGTTTCTGGTTGAAAGGCCTGCCGGGCTCCGCTGCACGAAATGCCTTTAACAGTCGCGAGACAAAGGTTTTTCCCTCCCCTGCAGGCGGTTCCAGAACCAGGCAGGAGGACATATGCATGGGACGAATCTGGTTTTCCAACAACAGAAAAGCAAGATCTATAGCGGCGAGTCGGCTCATAGGGAATCCTCCAGCACACCATCAGGGTTATACGACAGCAGCAACTTCTCCTGCGCAATGGACGCTATGGACTCACTCTTCGTTGCATGCAGGGCCGTACGCAGCTACCGTTTTTTGTTTTTGTCGACTAAGAGCAATCCTTACACAGCCATCGGGTATTGGCAATTTGGCCAGCGTCAGCCGATATTCTGGCGAGAGCCCTGGGGGTGTAAAAACTCCCGATACACCCGTCGTACTCGACGCCAATTCATATCCTGCAAGGACTCGGGGCAAATGGTCTGGCGTCGGGTTTGTCGAGCGCGCCGAGTTGTTTGGTGCAAGGTCTCCTTGGTGGCCAGGAGTGTCTACAGGACCGGGGTAAGTCCACCGCAAATGTCTGTTCTACGTTCAACAGCCATTGCGCCATTCCAAGGTCGAATCGGTATCGTTCCACTGCATTAAGTGTATCCAAAGAGGCATAGCCTTGAATAAACAGTGCCGCAAGGTCTTCGTTCTCTGTAACGGAGCGAAGTGATGCATTATTGTCAGAAGAGGTTTGACGAGCGTTTGAACGGCGGACCGCTTCCCCCTCCAGGCAGACTTCGTGCTAAACCTTTCGCGCGGAAAATATGTGGGCAGAAGTTGGGAACACAGCCCTTCCCCCAGGGGCGGCGTACTTTCGAAGCAACTTGTCAGATTCCATAAGGACTTCATTGATCTCGTCCTCACCTAGGAAAATGTCGAAAATGGGAAGCCAGCCTCGTAGCTCAGCCTCAACCATTTGGCGGGAACTTGGAAACTTGGCCATTTCGGTTTTTGCCTCGACAGTTATCCCGCCAAAACCACCGCGTTCCAGTGCCGCCATAACCTCACCAGGATCGCCTAGGCTATAGGGTAACCGCAAGGCATCAGCTGCCGCTGTTCCCACGTTCTCGTCCAATACTTGAATAATATCTGCGTACGCCGGGTTGTGATCGACGGACCTCCAAACAGCTACCGCAAGCGAGCCGCCTGGTCTCAACGCCCGAAACATTTCCTTGGCAGCCTTTTCTCGATCTTCGAAAAACATCATGCCAAACTGGGATACCACACAATCGAACGATTCATCCTCAACAGTCAGAGCCTCGGCACCGCACAAGATCCACTCGATTGTTGGTTCCAATTCGTTTGCAGCTGCTAGCATGCCTGGCGCAGGATCAGCACCAACGACCCGACCATTTGTACCCGTTTTCGCCAACGCACTACGTGCAAGCACGCCAGTTCCACATGCCACATCCAGCACGTGCGAGCCCCCCGAGATACCAGCGCCTTCGACAAGATGCTTTGTCCATGCCTCGAAAAGAGCTGGTACGAAAAGGGCTTCATAACTACGCCCTGCGTCAATCAGGTCTTCGGATACATGTTGATCCATCGCACTAACCTTTCCCCTTCGTTTAGCCATGAACAAAAATAGCTGCATTGCCCTGGCAGCGGGCAGGCTACCAAGTGTAGTTCATCTTTCTCAAAGTGTGCGATTGCGGTTCTTTGGCCAGATTTCACCCAGGGAGTGTTAAAGACCGCTCTCCCCTCGATACATGTAGATGCGGCAGAATTCGAAAATTTTTGGGGCTACTTTGTGCTAATACAGAGGCTACCAGAGTCAGGGAGCGGGGGATGCGCAAGTTCAAATCGAAAGGGCAGGCGCAAAGATTCGTCACTGCACACGCAGCTGTTAACAACCTGTTCAATCTTGACAGACACCTAGTGTCCGCTAACCACTATCGGAATCTTAGGATCAGTGCGTTCTCTGAATGGAGTAGGGCAGTGGCGTAAACGTACACACCAGATACCCGCGATCTGGAAAAGTTAATTTGCCGATACCGGGCCAGGGTACTAGCCTAAAAGTGGCGGCCTGGATTACCTTGGCCTGGGCACTTAACTTGCCGAAACCGGCGCAGGGCAACATCCTGTTAGGGTGACACTCTACAAAATCAAATTTGAGGGGATATAAGCCATGGACGAAACACGTATTGACGGCTATCTAGCGCAGATCGCTGAAGATGGGTATTGCATTATTGAAAATGTTCTAAGTCCAGAACATGCAGATGCAATTGCTGACGAAGTCCGCGAATTAGAGCAGGAGTTAGATACCCAGCCCTACGCCAATGTGTTTGAAGGTGCAAAAACCAAACGTATTTATAACCTTTTAACTCGAGGTCCAACCTTTTGGGCAATCGCGACCAACCCCTTGGTTTTACCTGTGGTCGAAGGGGTTCTGGACCACGATTTGTTGGTATCATCCCTATCTACCATTCATATCGGCCCCGGTGAAATTCCGCAGCCGATACATGTGGACGATGGAATTATCAATTTGCCGCTTCCCCACCCGCCATTGGTTTGCAACACCATGTATGCCTTAACTGATTTCACCGAAGAAAATGGTGCCACACGAATTATTCCGGGTTCTCACAAGTTTGATACCGCTCCTGAGTTCGGCAAACATTACGATAGTATTCCAGCCGAAATGTCTAAGGGCTCTGTCCTTGTATGGCCGGGCAATGTTTGGCATGGGGGTGGTAAAAATATCATGCCTGAAGGCGGTCCAGACAGTTGGCGCATGGGGCTGGCGATGAACTATTGCGCGGGCTTTATTCGTCAGCAAGAAAACCAACAAATTGGTATTCCTTTGGATATGATCAAAACTTTCCCAAAACGTTTACAAGAATTGATTGGCTTTGCGCCTTATCATGGAGTTATCGGCCATATCGATCGCCAGAGTCCTATGGCCATGTTTGATGCGACCAATACACATTCGCTGGCAAACGTATTTCCTCCAAGCGCTGAAGGGTAAATTTTATGCTACCGCCAAGTTAACCGGCCGTAATTCACGATGGACATCGGAGAATGAATAATTACAAGCGCCGCCGCCGAACATACTTCCAAGCCTCTCTTTATGATCAACTATTTGTCATTAGGCTTATAAGGATCTGGCGTCCCTGCTGGAATCGGCGGCTCCTCCTTCAACGATTTCATGTGCTCCAGCAACACTTCACCGGCCGGGTAGCGCACCCAGAGGTTCGGCGGTGCATGCAACATCGGATGTTCCTCTTTCGGGTCGAGTAGCAGGTTATAAAACAGGGGCACACTGTAATTGCGCACGGGATCGCCGCCGATGGTGTCGATTTCCTTGAACATCATTTTCCAGTTGCGCCACTTTACCCCATAGAGCTGATTGCCCACATAGACCACCACCGACTCACGCGGCGATTTTTCTGCTTTACCCAATAGGAAGTCCTTTTGATCCACGCCATCGATAATGCGGTCTGTGGGCACCTTGCCACCGGCTATATTGGCAAGGGTGGGGTAAATGTCCATTTCGTGGACAATGTCGTTAGACACGCTTTTGGCGGGCACCTTGCCAGGCCAGCGGATTAAAAACGGCACCCGCAGCGAACCTTCCAGGCCGGTAAAGTAGCTGCCGCGCCAGGGGCCGGAAAAGCCCTGGTGGGGAATCGCGCCCTCGGGACCGTTGTCGGCGGTAAAAACAAAGATGGTGTTGTCCCGGATACCTGCCTTATCGACCGCGGCCAGCAGCTTGCCCACATAATCATCGGTCTGGGTCAGCACATCGGCCCAGTTGCCATTGCCGGTCTTGCCCTTGTAGTCCGGGTGGGGTTCCACCGGCAGGTGGGTTTGGGTATAGGGAATAAAAGCGAAGAAGGGCTTTTTCTTTTTTGCCAAGCGCTTGATAAACGCCACCGCCCTTTCGGTTATCTCGCCGTCGATGGTCAGGCGCCTGGCGCTATTGTACACCTCCAGCTGCTTCGGCATCTGGCCCCGCCTGGCTTCCATGACATATTCGTATTTGGCCTGCGGGTGGACATCGTCGCGAAACAGTTCATTATCGGGCCAATAGCTTTCGTCGGAAGAATTGGGAATGCCGTACCACTCGTCGAAGCCCTGGTCGGTGGGATAACGGCCTTTGGAATCCCCCAAGTGCCACTTGCCAAACATCCCAGTGGTGTAACCGGCATCGGAAAGCATTTCCGCCAGGGTGTATTCCCATTGGGTCAAGCCATAGAGGCCTGTGCCCAACGGTATTTCAGCGTTGCCGGTACGAATGGCATAACGGCCGGTTAGCAGCGCAGCGCGTGACGGCGTGCACTGGGCTTCCACATTGAAATTGAGCAGTTTCATGCCCTCTTCAGCTATGGAATCGATATGGGGCGTAGGTGCACCACGCAGAATACCACCGCCGTATGCGCCGACTTCGCCCCAGCCGAAGTTGTCCATAAAGACAAAGACAATATTGGGCTTCTCGGCCCGGCTTTGCGTGGAAAACAACGCGATGATAATGCACAAAATCAATAATCGAATATTCATACTTTTCCTAAAATTCAGTAGCTTCTGAGTCCCCTGTCATTGCAAGCGAAGCAACCCGCCTAAGCCGCGAAGCTCACCTCTTGATTAAAGCGGGTTCTAAAACATCTGCTGTTCTTTCATCGCCAGTAATACCTGCTTGCTGGTCTCCACAAACTGCTCGGCATCCGCCTCCGTGTGCGCACCTGAGAAAAATATAATATGCAAATCCGGAATATACACGCCTAAGTGACGCATATAGTTACAGTAAACCACATTGCGCAGCGCGTGCTTTTCGTCATGGCCGTCCCGGGTATGGCAGAAGGGCTTGTCGCCCATAAATGGCACAAACCAGGAGTTCTCCCCTATCAACTTGAAAGGAATGCCCTGCTCTTCCGCCCAGCTGTTGATTTCCGCTTTGGCATCGGCCGTGAGCTTATCCATGCGGGTATAAATCTCGGGGTTGTCACGCAGGTGCTCCAACACTGCTGCCCCGGCCTGCATGGTGATGGGGTTGCCGTTAAAGGTACCGATGGCAAACACCTTGCGCTGGGCAAAATCCTGTTCGATGTCGCCGGAGGAGGTAAAGGATTTCATGGCCGCCGCGGTGCCCACCACAGCGCCGACGGGAAAACCGCCGCCCATAATTTTGCCGTAAGTGGCCATATCCGGCACGATATCGTACTTTTCCTGGCCGCCACCGTAGGCGCAACGGAAGCCGGAAATCACCTCGTCAAACATCAGCAGCACACCGCACTCATGAGTAACGTCGCGTAGCTTACGCAAAAACGCCTGCATATTGATCGGGTAGCCGCTGGGCACCGGTTCGATTATCACCACCGCCAACTCGTTTTTTAAGGCGCGAATACGCTCAATACTCTCATCGCAATCATAGGCCAGCTTGACCACGTTCTCGGTGACGTTGTCGGGGATACCGCCACAGTCGAGGGACGGCTCCGGGGCATCGGCCGGCCCAGTACCGGCAGACAACATACTGCCAACCATGGCATAGTCGTGCACCCCGTGGTAGCAACCTTCGAAGGTTGCGATCTTGGCTTTTCCTGACGTAGCACGGGCGATCTTGATGGCGTACATAGTGGCTTCGGTACCGGAGTTACAGAACACTACCCGCTCGGCGCAGGGAATGGCGTCGCACATCAATTCGGCCATTTTTACTTCATGTTCGTTGGCAATGGCGTAGTTGGTGCCCTTTTCCACGGCTTTCTGGGCCGCCTTGATCACCACCTCCGCTGCGTGACCCAGCACCAGTGGGCCGTAGCCCATGGTCATATCCAGGTATTCGTTATCATCTTTGTCCCAAATCTTGGAGCCCTGGCCGCGATCGATAAAAATCACATTGGCCGGTGCCCGATAGGGACCAGTGACCAGGGGCGAGAGCAGCTTGTCTTTGGCTCGCTCGAAAAGCTTGTTGGAATTGGGAATCTTATCGGCGGTGGCGGAAAACAGGTCTTCGTAGTTGATCATGGCTCTCTGACTCCCAGTGTGGCGTTATCTATTGTTCACACCGTTAAGGTACGCCAAAGGCGTGCGTAAATATTGACAGCTTGAGCCAGCAAGTTAACAATTTGAGCCAATATCAGTTGCGACAGAGAACACTGTATGGCCAAGCATTACACCATCCCTTTGGTGGCGACCAGATGGCTTATCGAGTTACTGTCACAAAAAGGGGTTACCCAGTCGGAGATCATCTCGGCTCTGGCTTTGCCGATTAACAGATTATCTGAATTTACTCAACTGGTCTGCAGACAGGCTCAATGATAAAAACTTTGGTTTTACCACCGCAGACTATATTCATCGCGATGCCTTTGGCCCGGCATTGTATATGTCTTTTAACACCGACAACCTGCGGGAGCTGTTCGAGTCGTTGCAGCAATTTGACACGGCGATTTCACAGGGTTTGGATATCACCTTTACCGAAGGACCGATCACCAGCCAACTCGAATACAAAATCATTCTCCCCACGGACCAGGAAGAGCGTCACGATATCGAACAATCATTGGCCATTATCGCTCAGCGCTTTCGCCGTTATGTGGGCGAAAGCTGGCGCCCCATTCGCGTCAACTTCACCCACTCCAAGCCCGAAGATATCCGTCGACATATGCAAGAATTCGGCGAGGAAATCCACTTTGAACAGGCCAGCAACAGCCTGATTTTTGATAGCAAATTACTGGATACAAAAATCACCGATGCCGATCCGAAGTTGCTGGAAATTCTTAAACGGCAAACAGAGGAAATTCTCGACAGTCTCAAGCGTCACGACAACCTGATCAGTCAACTCAGGTATATAGTCGCCATGTCCCTCAGCTCAGGCGAGTGCGACTCGGAAACCGCCGCGCGTCACCTGAATATGTCGCGTCGCTCACTGGTACGGCATTTAAACGAGCAGGGAACCCACTTTCGCGCCATCAAGGATGATGTAATACAGCAGATGGCCAAGAGCGCGCTGACAAAAACCGAGAGCAATATCAGCCAGATTGCGCAGCAGCTGGGCTTTTCGGAAACCAGTTCCTTTGACCGGGCGTTCAAGAAACTCACGGGTTACACTCCCCGTCAATACCGACAACGGGCGCTGACGCTATAATCCCCCGACGTCAGGCTGCACTATGATCCCAAATACGATCAAGGTTCAGCGTTTTTTTATGGTATTAATGTAATGAACCATGAGTAGACCACTTTTTGACTGTTATCCGACCCTTGAGAAGAACGTACCGTGGATCAAGCTGGCTAATCTGCCAACGCCAGTCGAGGCATTGGATTTTCATGACTCTGTTTCATCACGGGCACACAACCTGTGGATAAAAAGAGATGACAAGACCAGCGACTTGTATGGCGGAAACAAAGTCAGGAAACTGGAGTTTGTACTGGCACAAGCTATGCGGCAGGGAAAAAAGGAGCTTATTACCTTTGGTGCGATAGGTACCAACCATGGTGTGGCTACTGCACTATTCTGTCAGCAGCAAGGTCTCAAATGTAAGATCCTACTATTCGATCAACCCGTCACAGAAGCTGTGCAGCACAACATGAAGCTGATGCAACAGTTCGGTGCTCAATTGGAGTACGGAGGAACCATGTTTCGCACAGTCCTCCGTTTCTATTGGGACAGGTTGCTGCATCATAAGACAGCCTATTATCTCGTTGCCGGAGGCTCCAACGTGGCGGGGTGTATCGGTTTCGTTAATGCGGCGTTTGAACTCAAACAGCAAATAGAACAAGGCCTGGCGCCCGAACCAAATCTCATCT
>JAACFI010000213.1 GCA_009937575.1 Haliea sp. | reverse complement strand
ATCCTGAGAAAATTGCTTACAATGTAGCGGCGGGTATCAAGGGGTCAGACTCCTTGAACTAAGTTCACAATGAAGAAATAGTGCAATTGGCTAGAGCCCTTCCTCTCCATATTTGTCTGAAGGCCCCGGACCATCCGCGCTGAGTCTGCCCTTGTCACCAAAATGCCCCTTACCGGGTACGTAATTCACCTCGATGCGAATCCCGTCCGGGTCCTCAAACAGAATGGAGTAGTAGCCAGGCGCAAAACGTGAGCCATCCTCGGGCCCATGGATGATCCTGGCATCCAGTTCCGACTCGACGAATGCGAAAATCCTGTCAACATCGTCGTTACTGCGTGCGCGAAAACAAAGGTGGTGTAGCCCGGCCGTATCCTGGTCAAAAGCGACATGTTTTTTGTCTTCGGGCGCCTCCCGAATCAATATGCCCGTCCGGCTGCCGATGCAGTACAGCGTCGTTTCGTTTTTGATCAGCGTTTTCATTTCGAGGAAATGACAGAGCTTCTCCCAGAAGGGCAGCGCCTTATCAATGGTATTTACGGTCATCTGTATGTGGGCAATGCCGTTAACTTCAACTGTCATGGTCGACTCCTGTTCTTGATCTGGTTCACCGACTCCCATCTGCAGATAGTGCGTCGGACATTGGTGTCAAGGCGCGTATCGCCGCATCGCGTACAAGGACAGCAGCACTGTTATCGCTGTCATGCCACTGGCCAGCCACGCCACCGCCTGCCAGCCTCCCCATCCATAGGCGGTCGTTCCCAGCCAACTGCCTGTGCCTCCGCCGAGGAACATCAGGATAATATACACGGCCATCAGGCGAGTGCGAATTGCCGGTTCCTCACTGAGAAACAGCATCCGACACGACACGTCCAGGGTCGGGCCGACGATATTCATGATCAGAAGGGGGATCATCAACAACCAGATATTGTCACCGAATGGAAACAGCAGCCACATCCCGACCGCCTGCAGCACGGCAAAGGCGAGGCGGGCCCGGCGCGCGCCTATCCGGTCGGCAAGCCTGCCCAACCGGGGAGTTGCGTAGAGATTCACGATGGCCAGCAGGGAGAGATAGCCCACGACATCGACGCCATAGCCCATCGCGGGACTGGTGAGGTGCAGGCCCAGAGCCAGCCAGATCGCGAGAAACAGACCAAAGCTCAGACCCTGGATGGCGCCCGAAAGCAGCACCTCCGGATTTCGCGCGATGACTGAACCCATCGACAGTAGCAGGGCAGAGTAGTTGAACGGTTGTTTTGTTTTCCCCGTATTTTCGTCATCGTCCATGGTGAGCGGAAGCAGGAACCCTGTGATCAACATCAGTGCGGCGGCCAGGTAGTAGACTGTCCGCCATCCAAGGTATTCACCTATGACGCCGGCCCCTGATCGCGCCAGCAAAATACCCATCAGAACGCCCGTGGTGAGCATGGCCGTAGCGTGGCCAAGCTGGCCGGGGTCGACGCGTTTGGATACGTAAGACGGCAACAGGTAGGGGGCGATGGTAAAGAAGCCGAGTAGTGTCGACCCGGTTGCGAACCAGTAAACATCCGGCGCGAACGCCATCATCGTGATGCCGGCGCACTGACCCGCGACGAAGAAGGATATCAAGCGACGGTTGCTGAACCTGTCACCCAGGGGCAGGAGCAGGAAAATACCCACGGCCAGCGCCAGCTGGTTCAGCGCCGGGACCAGGCCGATCGATGAGGCGGAAACTTCGAAGTCTTCGGCAATCCGGGCAATGATAGGGTGTATGTAGTACCCATTGGCGGTCACCACCGCGGTGGCAAGCGTGAGTAGCGCCAGCTCGAGAGACGATATCTGTCTTGTCGTCATGATTTATTGCCGGGAGAGTGAACCGGCCTGGTATTCCTGTCCAGGCGGGCGCTTCCATGCCCGAGGTGCTTCAACCGGTGTTTACTCCCTATAGCGGCTGCCGATAAATGGAGGGGAGAGCTTACTCCGGTCCATTCTCGCCCTCAAGAACAACCCGGTCGTACCTCTTCTTTGTTCGGGGCGCTGATGGTACCGTGATCACTCATGCCGGCGAGCCTGTATACTTGCAGCAACGCGAAACATGGAACCGAGGCGACATGAGTTTCCCGAATAACCCCCTGCCGACACTGCGGCTGACCCTGTTCACGCTGCTACTGCTGTTGACCGGCTGTGTCGGTGTACCCTTTGACCACCCCAAAACCGACAGCGAGTTCCTGCCCGCGGACCCCAATACCCCCATTGGCCGGGCGTCCGTGGACTGGCTGGCGGAGCACCCGGGGGAATCTGGTTTTATCGGCCTGCCCAAAGGCACATCGGCACTGGGGGCCAGACTGCGCCTGATGGAGGTGGCTGAACGCAGCATCGATGCCCAGTATTTCATCCTGAAAGGGGACCGGGCCGGTGCGCTGTTCGTCACCAAGATGCTGAGGGCCGCGGACCGTGGCGTGCGCGTACGGCTGCTGGTCGACGATGTCTTCTCCAGCGGTATCGACAGGGGCCTGACCCTGCTGGACTCCCACCCTAATGTCGAGGTCCGGCTGTTCAATCCCCTATCGCGACAGAGCTTCAAGTACTGGAGTTACCTGTGGACCTTCGATCGCGCCAATCGTCGCATGCACAACAAGTCCTTTACCGTCGATGGTGCCATGAGCATCGTGGGGGGGCGCAATATCGGCGAGGAGTACTTCGAGCTGAAAGAGAGCGTGATGTTCGAGGACTATGAGGTGCTGGCCATCGGCCCGGTGGTCAAAGACATAGGCGCGGGCTTCGACAAGTTCTGGAACAGCGAACTGGCGGTACCGATAGCGGCATTCGAGGTCAAGTACGACCCGGCTGACCTGGACCTGGCGCGAGACTACATCCGCGAGAAAGCGGCAGAAGGTGAGCACGGCATCTACAGCCAGGCGGTCAACAGCACCCTGCTGCGCGATATCCGTGAGGGTCGTGTAGAACCAGTGGTGGCGCAGGCCGAAATGGTTACCGACAGCCCGGACAAGCTGTTGAACGAGGTGGGTAACCGGGAATTGGCGACCCTGGCGATCGAGATCGGCCAGCGCTTGCGCGCGGCCGAAAGGGAGATCCTCATCATCACTCCCTACTTCATCCCCAAGGATTCCGGCGTGGAGTTGATCGAGAGTATCCTGGCCAAAGGGGTCCGGGTCATTATCGTCACTAACTCCCTGGCCTCCACCAACCATGTGGCAGTTCACTCGGCCTACTCGAAGTATCGCAAACGCCTGCTGGAGGCGGGGGCCGAGATGTACGAGATCCGTTCCGATTTCATCGGTAAGGACGTCGACTGGGGGCACAAGCCCGAGGGGGTCACCCTGCACTCGAAGGCCAGCGTATTCGACCGCAAAACCATTTTCGTGGGCTCCCTGAACTTCGATCCGCGTTCCATCCTGATCAACACCGAGATGGGCCTGTTCATTGAGACTCCGGAAAAGGCAGACCTGTTCGCCCAACGGTTGCTCGACGACCTGCCCCGCATCACCTGGAAAGTGGAACTGGATGAAAAGGGCAAGCTGCGCTGGACCTACGATTGGAAGGACGAGCACCTGGTGGTCTACAAGGAACCGCAATCCACCTGGGGCCGGCGCTTCATGTCCGGCTTTTACGGAATACTGCCGATCGAGGACCAGCTTTAAAGCTGGGGTATCGGCTCCAGGTGATTGAAAACGATATTGTAGTTCAGCTTCTCGTAGTGCTTTTTATATTGCTCGCGGAGTGGGGCGTGACCAACTCGCGTACACATTAGGGCCCTTGACACCCCGTACAGCATGATAGACAGTCGGGGCCACAACACACGAACATAATGCGCCTGGAAAATAATATGTATAAGCATACTCTCGCACCCATCACCGCGGCCCTGCTGGGCCTGTTGCCCGCCGCGGGTACCGCGCAGACCGTTTTGGAAGAGGTCATTGTGACGGCCCAGAAGCGCACCCAGAACGTGATGGACGTGCCGATTTCTATCAGCGTGTTTAACGCGTCCATGGTCGAGCAGCTATCTGCCCGCAACCTGACGGACCTGGGCAAATTCACCGCCGGGGTGCAGATGAATAACGACAATGCCCTGCAACCGACCTATACCATACGCGGCATCGAGACCAATGACTGGACGGTGGGCTCCGACCCCGCGGTGGCGGTCTACGTGGACGGGGTGTATGCCGCGCGTGGTGCCGGCGCAGAGGCGGCGCTGGCGGACATCGACCGGGTCGAGATCCTCAAAGGACCCCAGGGCACCCTGTTCGGTCGCAACGCCACGGGCGGTGCCATTCATATCATAAGCCAGAAGCCGCAACTGGAAAACGAGGGACGGGTCAAAGTGACCGTGGGTGATTACGACCGCCTGGACGGTGAATTGATGTATAACCACGCCTTCTCGGACACACTGGCGGTGCGCGGCGTTATCGTGACCCGCGAGCGCGATGGTTATGTGGATCAGGTCGAGGGACCCAGCCTCAACGAGCAGGACCAGCAGAACTATCGCGCCAGCCTGCTATGGGACGCCACACCCGAAACGGAGGTGCTGTGGCGCGTGGAGTACAGCGAACTCGATCAACGGGGCGCGGCACAGTACACCATGGTCAGCGAGGTCTTTGAGCGCGCCAATCCCGGTCGCCGGCATAAACTGTTCGGCGACGTCAACCACGATTCCCCAAGCCAGGAGAAACGCGACATGTTCGCCACCTCCCTGGAGATCAACCAGGAAATCGGTGACATGACGTTCACCTCGATTACCGGCTACCGGGAATTTGACACAGAGCTCATCGAGGACCTGGATGGGTCCAATAACCGCGACTACCAGTTCGACTCTTCCAACCCGGATGACAACGACTACTTCTCCCAGGAATTCCGCCTGGTAGGAAGTACCGCAAAACTGAATTGGACTGTGGGTGCCGGTTTCTCCACCGAGAATGTTGACCATACGACCACGGCCATTTTCAATGTGAGCACCCTGGAGACCTTCGCCTGGGCCGAGATATTGCGCAGCCCCGAATCCGAGACCTCACAGGCCTTCCTGTCCACCTTCACCGATCTGACCCCGGACGAGATCGCGGCGCTGGGCGAGCTGAATGACCTGGAGGTGGGCGAAGTTCTGCCGGAATTCCGCGATGGTATGCGTGAGACCGGCCTGGACGGCTTTGCCGGCGCGTCGTTCGTGTGGTCTTTCCTGAATGATCGCGGTCAACTGGGGGATTTCGGCATCAACGAGAATCCCTTCGTGGGAATTACGCAGATCTTCCAGGACTGGGGACCCCGCGTGGCCAGCTACGACCCCTGGATCGAGGAGTATTCCAGTGAGGGCGAGTTCGACAGCTATGCGGTATACGGGGATGCGACCTATTCGCTCTCGGAACGCTGGAACCTGACCGGTGGACTGCGCTACACCTTTGATCAGAAGGACTTCGAGGTATTCAGCCAGTACCAGAACCAGATCGTCGGGGCGGATTTCGGCCTGGCATTTTTCAACAACGGCCAGGCCCTGGTGAACGAGAGCCAGAGCGAGGACTGGGACAACATCTCGGGCCGTATCGTCCTGGACTATTTCGCCAATGAGGAGGTCATGTTTTACGGCAGTATCGCCACCGGCTTCAAGTCCGGGGGCTTCAACAGCCTCAGCTTCGGACCGGGAATCGAAACTTCCTATGATGAAGAGGAGGTCATCAACTACGAAGTTGGGATGAAGGGTACCTTTTTCGACGGGTCCCTGCAGTTGACCACTGCCGCGTTCTTCTATGAATACGATAACCTGCAGGAGCTCGACCTGATCGGTTCGCCGGTCCCGAGTTACAACCTGCGCAACGCCGACGCCGAGGGCTACGGCGGCGAAATCGAGTGGATCTGGCTGATCACCGATGCCCTGCGCTTCACCGGCAATTACAGCTACCTGGATACAGAGTACACCGAATTCGATATTATCCCGGCGGCCGGTGAGACCGAGGAGGATGATTTCACCGGGGATGATGTCGTGGGCAATCCCGAGAACAAGCTCAACCTGGGCGTCGAGTACCAGTGGGACCTGGGCGATTTCGGGCTACTCCTGGCCAGGGCCGACTACAGCTGGACCGACGAATTTCAGGAAAGTCTGAGTAACGATACCCAGAAGGTGGACGATTTCGACATCACCAACGTGCGGGTGAGCCTGCTGCCCAACGACGCCGGTTGGGAGGTGTCACTCTGGAGTACCAATGTGTTCGACGAGGAAGCCATTACCGTGTTCGGCGACAACGGCAACGCCATTGGTTCCCAGACCGCCTGGCATGTACCACCGCGCATGTACGGGGCGGATTTCATCTACAACTTCTGACCGGGTGCAGAGAAGGGTGAGGATCAAGGCGATCAAGGGGTCAGACTCCTTGATCCGATCTTATTTTGGTAACTCTATATTGCAAACAGATCAAGGAGTCTGACCCCTTGATCCTTGATAGTCTTGATTGCTCTTGACATGTGCATGTGTGTGCATATAATAGCATGTTATGACAGCCACTAATCGAGCCATTACAGCTGACGCCTGCCTGCGCGCACTGGACGCCGAGTTCTTCAAGGCGCTGTGCGAACCGTCACGCCTGGAGGTCATCCGCGCCATGATCAAGCTCGGCCCCGCAGACGTTGGTGATATCGCGGGCCAGACACCGCAGGATCGCTCAGTGGTCTCGCGCCACCTGCAGGTCCTGCAGCGCGAGGGACTTGCCATCAGCCACAAGGAAGGCCGGCACATGATCTACCAGCTGGATGGTCCCGCGATTCTGGAAAAGCTGTGTTGCGCTGTGGCTGCCGTGGAGGCCCTGGTGCCGCTCTGCTGTCCCGGGACGAAAACCACCGAATAAACTGATCATCAACAGGACGCTGATTTTTTAACGCCCAAACACATGCATATGTCTAGATATATAGGAGATTTACCATGAACGATGCCGCTACCGATGCCGCTACCGATGCCGCTACCGATGCCGGACGTTTCTACGCGAAGGCCGCCAAAGAGAGGGCTGGCCGTACCTCATGCTGTGGAAGCGTCGCCCCGACACTCGCCGCAGGTTATGAACAGGAGGGGCTCGACCAGGCTCCGCAGGAAGCGGTAGAGGCTAGTTTTGGCTGCGGTGATCCTGTTGCCTTCGCCGATGTACAACCCGGACAGACGGTGCTCGACCTGGGTTGCGGGGCGGGGCTGGACCTGATTATCGCTGCCGGGAAAGTCGGGACGACGGGCAAGATCATCGGCGTCGACGCCAGTGAAGACATGCTTCCACTGGCTCAGGCCAACATCGAACGTGCAGGCGTCGGCGCGCAGGTGGAACTTCGCCAGGGTATGATCGAGGAGCTGCCAGTCGAGAGCCACAGCGTCGACTGGGTCATCTCCAACTGCGTTGTCAATCTCTCAACCGATAAACCGCAGGTTTTTCGAGAGATCCGGCGAGTACTGAAGCCCGGCGGCTCAGCGGTGATCGCCGATCTGGTCGCCGAGAACCTTCCGGACTGGGTTAGCGCACACACCGACCTCTACTCCGCCTGTGTCAGTGGCGCGGTCTCTGAGCAGCGCTACCTGGAGCTGGCACGGGAGGCAGGCTTCGAGGAAGCGAAGGTCACCGCACGCATGGATTACGACGAGAGCATGGTGCGGGGGGTGATCAGCGACGCCCTGCCCATTGATATCGATGAGATCGCGGGGCGCCTGGCCATGAGCCGCGA
>JAACFI010000212.1 GCA_009937575.1 Haliea sp. | reverse complement strand
CCTGCCCCTTTCCTTTGCCCTGCATCCGCTTTCGATGTTGCTGCATCTTCTGCTGTTGCTCTTCGGTCAGCACTGCCTTGATATCTTCCCGGCTTCCGCCCTCCGCCTTGATCTGTCGGATTTCTTCTACCTGGGCATCGGTCAGGTCCAGGTGCTGTTGCATTTTTTCCAGCCCCGGACCCTGCTGTTGGGCCAGGGCAAGGGTTGAGGTGGCAATGACAAATGAAGTGGTAATGGCTGCGATGGTTTTGCGCATGGTATTTCTCCGTTGAATGGTCAGTTTACTCCGCTATTAAACCGGATTGGCCGGTTAAGGTGGGTAAGGGTCGTGTAAATTAGTGTTAAGCTGCCGGTCTTCCGACCAGGGCCCGCGCTGTGTGGCGTATCGGCCCGCAGGTAACACAGTTTGCTGGAGAACACCCGATTGAGCCTGTTCGAAGTACTGAAGCTCGTTCATGTAAGTTGCGCTTTTCTTTCAGTGACCGGCTTCGCCCTGCGCGGTTTCTGGATGATGACCGGCAACCCCCGCCTGCGCCGTCGCGTTACCCGCGTGTTGCCGCACACGATAGACACGCTGTTGCTGGCGACCGCCCTCGGTATGTTATGGCTATGGGGGATATCGCCACTGCAGCTGGGCTGGTTGACTGCAAAACTGCTGGCCCTGCTGCTGTATATCGTCCTGGGAATGGTGGCACTGCGCTTCGGCAGGACTCGACGGGTGAAAATCACCGCCTGGCTGCTGGCCCTGTGTTGCGCAGGATATATGCTGTCGGTGGCCTACACCAAGAACCCTCTGGGGCCGCTGTTACTGGTGTAGGCTCCGCTTAGCGGGGAGTGAGATCAGCCCGGGTTAGCCGCTTTGTACTCGCGAATTTCGGTGTTGAACTGTCCGGCGACTTCCTCTTCCTTGGATACCGCGGAGTTATAGGTGTCCATTGCTTTCTGGTGAGCTGCCTGGGCGGCCTCCTTCTCGTCTTCGGAGGCTTTCAGTGCAGCTTCTTCTGCAGCGGAGATCTCTTTCTCGACACAGCCCATGTATTCCAGGTTAGCTGCCTGGAACTCCTTTACCGCTTTCTGTCCGGCCAGCATATCCTCCATGGAGGCGGTTGCGCCGTCGGGTAGGCTGGGGGCTTCCGGTGCGTTGCAGTCGCCAGCCATACCGGCGGAGCTGCCCAGCATCAGGGCCAGAAGTACGAACTTGATCTTATGCATGTGATTTCCCTCAATTGTTCGGGTTGAAAACCTTAGCAGGACAGCGGGCGTCTGCCAAGCGGACTTTCCCTGGCGGACCTGATCCGGCTGGCTACCTGCCGACCCACAGTTTGCTCAGCCCGTACTGCTTCTCCAGTTGCCGGGCAACCTGCTCTGCGCTCTCCCTGTCTGCCAGGTTCACCACGCGGACTCGGTAGAAAGTCTTGCCGTCTTTCGAAGTGGTGGTGACCACCGATCGGCCGGAGGCGGGCTTCAGCTTCGCAGACCAGCTGTCCGCCATCCCCCGCTGGCTGTAGGAACCGAAGTTGACAAACCAGCTGCCGCTGGTGGCATCGGGCGGGACCGCGGCGGCAACCGGGGCCGGTTTGGGTTTAGCGGGGGTGGGTTTTGGCGCCGGCGGGTCAGGTTCTGGCGGGGGCGGCGCGGGTTTCGCCAGTGCTTGCTGCTGAGCCTCCAGTTGTGTTTCCAGCCCGGCCACGGTGTCGGTGAGGCGTCTGTTTTCCAGTTTCAGGGATTCCATGGCCATCGACAGTTCCACATTGCGCTGTTTTGCCTCGCGTAGTGCATCGTTACTGACGTTGGTCTTCGCCGGTTTCACCGCGGTTGCCAGTTGCGCGCGCAACTGGCGGATTTCCTCCTCTGTTGCGGCCCTCTGTTGTATGACACCATAACCCCCGGCGGCCAGCAGGATGACAGCCAACACGGCGACGGCGATAAGGCCCAGGGGCCAGCTGGCGCCCTCCTGCTGGTAGTCCTCCAGGTATTCTTCATTTTCCCAGTCCGGGTCGGTGTCGGGAATTTCCTCCCCCTGCTCGCTATCGGGCTCAGGGAAATCGTCCTCCTGTCCGTCGTCATACCGGGTGAACTCGTCGTCAGCCTCCTCCAGGAAGTCGTCGACATCGTCATCCAGATAGCTGGATGCGTAGTCGGTATCGCGGTCCGGTTCCTCATATTCGTCCTCCTGATCGAAACCCGAGAACACAGGCTCCCTGCGCGGTTCGCGCACACTGTTGTCAGTAGAGGAATCGGAATCGAAATCCAGCCGCTGCTCGCCGCCGGAGTGCCCCTTGTTATCATCGTCTTTCATGACCGGCCCTTGATGTGGCTCTGGATAATATGCTGCGATAGTAACAGACCTCTCCGGGATTTCCCTATAGCTGAGCTTCGCCTGTTCAGTCAGGCGTCCTCAGGGACTGCAGCCCGCGGTTGAGTTTGCTGAGGTGCAGGTCGACCTGCTCTCCCTTCATCTTTGAAACCCCCACGGCGAGAATGTCTATCACCGCCAGGTGGGCGATGCGCGAGGGCAGGGGGGTGTAACTGTCGTCACTGGCCTGTTCCACGTCGATCGGTATGGGGATGGTGCAGCGCCGGATTACCGGGGTATCTCTGGGTGCCAGGCCAATGATTACCGCACCGGCCTCGCGCACGTGATCCATGGCCTCCAGCAGGGATGTGCTGCGCCCGGACTGGGAGATGGCGACCACCACGTCACCCGGTGTCAGGGACATGGCGGACATGGCCTGCAGGTGCGGGTCCGAGTGGGCTGCGCTGGCGATCTGCAGGCGGAAGAACTTGTGCTGCGCGTCGATCGCCACCGGGCTGGAGGCGCCAAAGCCGTAGAACTCTACCCGGTTGGCATTGCACAGGGCGTCTACCGCAACCTCAATGGCGTCCGGGTCCAGGGTGTCGCGAACTTTTTTAAGGGTGCCCATGGTGGCGTCGAACACCTTGTAAGTGTAGTCCCGGGCAGTGTCCCGCTCGCTGAGGCGGAAGGGTTCCGCCGACAGGTCAGCTGCTGCGCTCTGGGCCAGCGCCAGCTTGAAATTCTGGAAGCCCTCGCAGCCTATCGCCCGGCAGAAGCGCACCACGGTGGGCTCGCTGACCTGGGCCGCGGCGGCAAGGTCGACGATGCGCATGTGAATGACCTCCTCGGGTCTGGCCAGCACCAGCTCTGCCACCTTGCGCTCGGAGCGGCGCAGCTGGTCGAGTCGGTCATCGATATCGCGCAGAATAGGTCTGTTGGTCGTCGTCACGGGTCTCAGTGCCTGTTTACAGGTCCGTTTATTATACATATTTGGAGGGTCCGCCCTTCAGAGGGGCGCTATTTCCGCTAGAATGCGCCGATGGATGTATCAGAAATTCTCTCCCCCCTGAATGACGCCCAGCGCGATGCCGTGGCGGCGGAAAACCAGAACCTGCTGGTACTGGCCGGCGCCGGAAGCGGCAAGACCCGGGTGCTGGTTCATCGCATCGCCTGGCTGATCAGGGCCATGGATTTCTCCCCCTGGTCGATTCTGGCGGTTACCTTTACCAACAAGGCGGCCCGGGAGATGCGCGGTCGCATCGAGGAGATCCTGCACATTCCCTCCCACGGCATGTGGGTCGGCACTTTCCACGGCCTGGCACATCGCCTGTTAAAGGCCCACTGGAAGGAGGCGGGGCTGCCGCAGAATTTCCAGATTCTCGATAGCGACGACCAGTTGCGCCTGGTCAAGCGGGTGTGCCGCGAGCTGGAACTGGATGAATCCCGCTGGCCGCCAAAGCAGGCCCAATGGTATATCAATTCACAGAAGGACGAGGGATTGCGGGCCGCCCATATCGAGGTGTCCCCCGGGGACCTGTTCGGCCAGACCATGCTGCAGGTTTACCGGGCCTACGAGAGTGCCTGTGAGCGTGGGGGTATGGTGGATTTTGCCGAACTGCTGTTGCGCGCCCACGAACTCTGGCTGGGCAGCCCGGAAGTGCTGCAGCACTACCAGGGACGTTTCCGGCAGATCCTGGTAGACGAATTCCAGGATACCAACACCATCCAGTATGCCTGGTTGAGGGTGCTCGCCGGGGATCGGATACCGGTGGTGGCAGTGGGCGACGATGACCAGTCTATCTACGGCTGGCGCGGGGCAAAGATCGAGAACATCCAGCGCTTCAGCGACGATTTTGCCGGCACCAGTATCGTGCGCCTGGAACAGAACTACCGCTCTACCCAGACCATCCTGCAGGCAGCCAACGGGGTCATTGCCTACAACTTCGGCCGCCTGGGCAAGCAGCTCTGGACCGCCGGCGAGAGCGGGGAGCCGATCAGCCTGTACGCCGGTTTCAATGAGCAGGACGAGGCGCGATTTATCGTGGAACAGGCAGAGAGCTGGCTGCAGCAGGGCCACCAGCGCTCGTCCGTGGCCGTGCTCTACCGCTCCAACGCTCAGTCACGGGTGTTGGAGGAGGCCCTGATAAGGGCTGGCATTCCCTACCGGATCTATGGCGGGCAGCGTTTTTACGAGCGCATGGAAATCCGCAATGCGCTGGCCTATATGCGCCTGCTGCTTAACCGCGGCGACGATGCAGCGATAGAGCGGGTGATCAACACCCCACCCAGGGGTATCGGCAGCAAGACGCTGGAGACGGTCCGGGACTGTGCCCGCACCCGGGATATGTCCCTGTGGCAGGCCATCGCCACGGTGGTGGAGGAAAAACTGCTGCCGGCCCGGGCGCTGGGAGCACTGGAGGGTTTCACGGTTCTGATCAATGAACTGGACAGCGGCACTGACGAACTGGCCCTGGAGGAGATTGCGGAGCACGTGATCCAGGGCTCCGGGCTGGTGGATTACCACGAGAAGGAAAAGGGCGAGCGCGGCCAGGCGCGGGTGGAAAACCTGGAGGAACTGGTCAGTGCAGCCAAGCAGTTCGTGCCAGAGGAGGATCAGGAGCTCTCGCCCCTGCAGCAGTTCCTGGACAATGCTGCCCTGGATGCCGGCGATGCCCAGGCGGACGAACACGAAGACAGTGTGCAGCTGATGACCCTGCACTCGGCCAAGGGTCTGGAATTCCCGCTGGTGTTCCTGGCGGGAATGGAGGAGAACCTTTTTCCCCACCGCATGTCCCTGGAGGAGCCCGGACGCCTGGAGGAGGAACGCAGGTTGTGCTATGTGGGCATTACTCGCGCCATGGAGAAACTGGTGATCAGTTACGCGGAAAGCCGCCGGCTGCACGGCAGTGAAACTTTTAACACGCCCTCCCGATTTATCCGCGAAATCCCGGCGGAGCTGCTGCAGGAAGTGCGCCTGCATACCTCGGTGGCGCGACCGGTGAGCAGTCTCACCCAGGCGGAGGTGCCGGATACCGGCCTGAGCCTGGGCCAGCGCGTCTACCACCAGATATTCGGCGAGGGCGTCGTGCTAAACTTCGAGGGCCGTGGCAGTAGTGCCCGGGTTGAAGTCAATTTCGACGACGAGGGCAGTAAGTGGCTGGTCCTGCAGTACGCCAATTTGCAGTTGATATAGCACAATAAGGACGGTTGGAATCATGGTGACTGAGAGTTCGGAGAAGCGTTACAGCCCGCTCATCATTTTGCTGCTGGTGGCTGCCCTGGTGGCGGTGATCGGTCTGTGGGCTGCCGACCGCGCCGCCCAACCTGCCTCGGATTCTGCCGGCGCTGAATCCATGACTGGGGCCGTCCCTGGGGAGTTGATCGAGTGGAAAATCATTACTACCTGGCCCAAGAATTTCCCCGGACTCGGTACGGCTGCGGAGAATTTTTCCCGCTACGTCGAGGAGATGAGTGGTGGGCGCATGAAGGTGAGGGTCTACGGAGCGGGCGAAATTGTCCCCGCGATGGAAGTATTCGACGCGGTCTCCCAGGGGGTGGCGGACGCCGGTCACGGCGCCGCGTATTACTGGAAGGGCAAGGTGCCGTCCTCTGTATTTTTTACCGCAGTGCCCTTTGGCCTGAATGCCCAGGAGATGAATGGCTGGTTGCATTACGGGGGAGGACTGGAGCTGTGGCAGGAGGCCTATGCGCCTTATAACCTGCTGCCCATGGCTGGGGGCAGTACCGGCGTGCAGATGGCGGGTTGGTTCAATAAAGAGATTACCTCGATCGATGACCTCAAGGGCCTGAAAATGCGTATTCCCGGACTGGCCGGGGAGGTGTTCGCGGCTGCCGGAGGCACCGCGGTGCGTATCGCCGGGGGGGAGTTGTATACCTCGATGCAAACGGGTGTGATCGACGCCCTGGAATGGGTGGGGCCCTACAACGATCTGGCCTTCGGCTTCCACGAGGTGGCTCGCTACTATTATTACCCCGGTTGGCATGAACCCGGTTCAATCCTGGAATTTGTGGTGAACAGGGACTCCTTCGACGCATTGCCCAAAGACCTGCAGGCCGTTGTGACTTACGCGGCCCGCGCTTCCAACCAGGACATGCTCGATGAATACACGGCGCGCAATAATGCCGCCCTGCGCAAATTAATCGATGAGCACGGTGTGCAGCTTCGCAAACTGCCTGACGACGTGTTGAAGGCCCTCTGGGAAGGGAGCCAGCAAGTCATGAATAACCTGGTGGAGACCGACCCCATGGCGGCCAGGGTGTACGAGTCCTATGCCGAGTTCTACCAGGGAGTTCGCGGTTATCACCATATCTCGGAACAGGCCTATATCAACACGCGCGACCAGGTGATGCTGGACGATGAGTTCTGACTCTCACTGTTGGATCGCCCGTGTGCGACCGTTCTCATCGATCGCCACGAACACGAATTCACCCTCGGTCACCTTGATTGGTTCCCCGTCATGCTGGGAATTGATCCACACCTCGACGACGATGCGCACAGAGCTGCGCCCGACTTCCAGCACGTCGCAATAGCAGGACACCACCGCGCCAACGTGCACCGGTGTAAGGAATACCATGCCGTCTATTGCCACGGTGGCGACCCGGCCGGAGGCCAGCTCGCCAGCGCAGATCATCCCGGCGATATCCATCTGCGACATCAGCCAGCCGCCGAAAATGTCGCCATTGGCGTTGGTGTCCTTGGGCATAGCCACCGTCTGCAGGGAGAGTTCGCCCTGGGGTACTGGCGTGGTATCGATATCGTTCATATAGAGCACTAATGCCTGTGTGTAAGGTTGGGGGTGGTGTCTACTACTTCAGTGTGGCCGGTAGCCAGGTTGCCATAGCGGGCCATATCCACAATGCCACAAGCAGCAGCAACTGTATGATTATATAGGGGATCACTCCCCGGTAGATAGCGCCGGTGGGCAGGTTTTCCGGCGCCACGCCCCGCAGGTAGAAAAGCGCAAATCCAAAAGGTGGTGTGAGGAAGGAGGTCTGTAGATTGAGGGCGATCATTATACCCAACCAGATAGGATCCAGTCCCATCGTGAGAAGGATGGGACCGACAATGGGCACGACCACAAAGGTGATTTCGATAAAATCCAGAATGAATCCCAACAGGAAAATGACGACCATCACCACCAGGGTGGCGCCCATCACGCCCCCGGGCATGTCGATGAAGAACTGGTGGATCAGCTCTTCTCCACCAAACCCGCGGAAGACCAGGGAAAACACTGCGGCACCCACCAGTATCATGAAGACCATACAGGTCACTTCCAGGGTATTGCGAACGGCCTCCCCCAGTCGCGATCCGTTCATCTGGCCCTTGACCAGTGCCAGCAGCAGTGCCCCCATCGCCCCGATACC
>JAACFI010000211.1 GCA_009937575.1 Haliea sp. | reverse complement strand
TGTTCCCTTTCGGGTGATGGTGCGCGGAGCGCACCCTACGGCTTCGGTCGTGACACGAAGTGACTGAAAAGGTAGGGTGCGCACTGCGCACGAAAAAATCAAGATGAAATGTGCGGAAAAGCAGCCTGGCCACAGGTGATCCCGGTGCCGTCCCCGGGCGTATAACCTGTTTGTACATAACAAGGAGAACACCATGGGAATGCACAGTGCTATCGCCCTGGGAGCCGGTAACGTGGGCAGGCCCGCGGCCCGCGCGGTATTCAGTCACACGTACCTGGACCTGCCGAGGGCCGGCGAGTGAGTATCCTGGAACAACCACCGGAACTGGAAGCGCTGAAGTCCTCCCCCGGTTTCCTGTTGGCCCGCCACGCCCTGCTGCACTGGGGATTGTTGCTGCTGGTGCTGTCCCTGTTTGCCGCAGCGGACAGCTGGCAGCACCTCACCGGCTGGGGACTGGCGTCCCTGCTGGCCTTCCTCACCGGACTGGTAGCCGGATTCGGCGCCACCACCGTACTGCACGAGTGGGGCCACTGGCTGGGGGCGAAGCTTTCGGGTGGAAGCTACAGCATTCCCCGGGGGCCGGGCCTGTTCGTGTTCGACTGGGACTTCGACAGCAACTCGGTGGGCCAGTTTTTCTGCATGAGCATCGCAGGCAACGTGGGCGGCCTGCTGGCCCTGTTCTACCTGGCTTCGGCCGTCACCACCGATAGCACCGGTCGCGCCGCGCTGGTGGCGGGCGCGTTCGCCAGCGTATTGTTTGCCGCGGCGGTGGAGTGGCCGGTGCTGTGGCGCACCCGGCAGAGCCGCAAACCGTTCCAGGAGTTATCCAAAGTTGACCCTGCGGTGCTGAAACGCGCGGGTTGGATTGCCGCTCTTGGAGGACTGCTGGCCTGGGTCTGGCTCTGATAGCCGGTCGTTCATTTGGGAATCCATGATGATGAGCTTTGACGCCGACATACCGGATACGCCGATCAAGGTGGCCAACCCCCAGTTGCACAGCATGCTGGAAGAGGTTCGCTTCGACATCGCGCGGCGCTACCTGCGGGAGTCCAGCGCTTCGCCGGCGGGCGTGACGGCGTTGTTCCTCAGGCTTTAAAGCCGGACAACCACCAGAAAGCCTTGCGCGCGTACAGCATCTCGACACTGAAGCGGTGGGGATCGTTCACGTACATCACCCTGAACACGCCGATATCGGTGACCTTGCCATTGGGCGTCATGCCGTGGCTGGTGGCGTGGGCAAAGGCATCGTCGTACTCTCTGCGACCGCGATAACCGAAGGCGATATTCATGAAGCCCTGGTCGGCAATACGATAGCCATCGGGCCAGGGGGACGGCTCCGGCGAGTGGTATTCCACCAGTTCCAGCAGGAAATTGTCGGCGCGCAGTAACAGGCTGTATGCCTGTGCCCCGGCCAGCCCCCACATGGCCTCATCTTCCGGGGTGTGCAGCTGTCGGTCCTCGACCACCTGCAGGCCCAGCGCCTCGACATAGGCCCGGCGGGCATCTGCCAGATCGGGCACGGAAACGCGCATGGTACGCACCACCGCAGGTACCTCCGGTCGGAGGATTTTTCCGGTGGCGGTATCGTCGCCCGACAGCGGGTCCCGCTCGTAGATCTCCACCAGGTTACCCTCCGGGTCGGCGACGCAGGCGCGGCGCTGTCCCGCCTCACCGTAAACCTCGGGAAGTTCGACGGCGGTAAAGGCAACCACGTTGCGCAGTGCCTGGTCAAAGTCGTTCACCGCGATGCCCAGCATGTTGTAGCCGATATCGCAGGGGCGCCGATCCGCCGGTCTGGGGCGGCTGCGCGGCTTCAGGAATTGGAAGAACTCCAGCTGGAAGTAGTCCTGCCGGTCTACCAGCCAGCTGCATTTTTCCCAGGCGCCGGGGATGCCCTGAACATTGGTGGTGGCGGGGGGAAAGAAGATCATCTTGCCCGACCTGGCCAGGCCGAATACATTGGCGTACCACTCGCGCAGGGCAGGGCCGTTAAGCGCCGAAAAGGCCACCTGGCAGATATGCCTGCTCACTTGAATCTCCAGCGCAGCAGCAGGGCGCTGCCCCGCTCGAACAGGCCCGGGAAATGGCGCCCGCACCAGGCCATAAGACCGGCGCGGAATCCCGGGATGATCACCGACTTGCGCCGCTCGATACCCCGGGCAATCTTGCCCGCTACTACGTCGGGCTGCATGGTGCCCACCAGGTCCTTCAGGAAGCGGGTTTGCGGTACCGCATGGGCCGCTTCCGCCGCAACCATGGGCGTGTCCACCTCCGGCGGGCACACCAATTGGATATCGACCCCGCTGCCCGCCAGCTCCTGGCGCAGGGCCTGGACCAGCCCGGTCACCGCGAATTTCGACGCCGAATAGGCGCTGTAGCCATAGATGCCCATCAACCCCGCCAGTGAACACACAAAGGCGATCTGCCCGGAACCGCGCTCACACATGCCCGGCAGTACCGCCCGCGCTACCTCGCGACTGCCCCCCAGGTTGATGTTCATCAGGTCGTCAAATACAGCAGGGGGTGTATCAAGAAAAGTGTCGTTCGCCGCCGCCCCGGCGCTCAGTATCACCAGGTCAGGCAGGCCCCGGGCGGCTATCAGCCCCTCCGCGACCGCCGGCAGGTTCTCGCTGTCGGTGACATCGACCGGCTCGCCGGAAATAACCTGTTCACTGCTGGCGCCGAGTGCGCTGCATTCGGCAGCGGCATTCTGCAGTTTTCCCGGGTCTCTGGCCAATAGCACGATGTCACAGCCGGAGCGGGCGTAATGGCGGGCCAGCGCCAGACCGATGCCGCTGGAGCCGCCGGTGATCCAGACAATCTTTCTGCTGCTCACGTGGCCGCCCCTCTCTCGCTACCCATCTGCGCCAGTTCAGAACGCACGATCCGGTCGACCACGCGGTTCATGATGGCATCGGGTAGATAGCGACTGCAGAAGTAGGTCAGCTTCGCCTTGCCGCCGGGAATGATTACCCCGCGCCCGGCATCCAGCCCGGCGAGGATCGCCGTGACCGCCTGCTCCAGCGACAGGGTGCCGCCGAGGTCCTTGAGCCGGCGCGATGCCGGGTGCATATTCTTCAACTCCTCGATCACCATGGGGGTATCCACTTCCGGCGGGCAAACGAGGCTCACCTCGATACCTCGGGGTTTATACTCCATGCGCAGCACCCTGCCCAGGCCGATGACACCGAATTTTGAGGCGCAGTAGGCGGCGTAGGAGTAGTTGGCGGCGAACCCGGCCATGGAGGCCACCAGCGCCAGCCGTGAGCCCCCACTCATATGGGGCAGGACCGCCGCCGCGAAATTTCGAGAACCGCAGAGATTCACCTGTATCACCTGGTCAAAGTGATCTGCGGGCAACTGCTCGAATGGCTGCGCCCGCTGTATGCCGGCGCAGTGAATTGCCAGTTGTGGGGCACTGATAGCGACCACTGCCTGCTCGACCGCCTGTTGCAGTGCCTCGGAGTCTGTCACGTTGACCTGGTAGGCGGTGATCACCTGGCTGTCACGCAGCCTGATGTCTTCGAGCTGGCGCAGCACATCGTCGTTGATGGTGAGATCGAAGATGGCGATATCCGCGCCACGCCTGGCGTACTCCCGCGCCAGGCCGAGGCCCAGGCCGCTCATGCCGCCGGTAATGAAACAGCTGGTGGGTTGCCTGGGGCCACGCATATGAAAGTCTCCCTGATATCTCGTAGTTATCGCCTGTGCAGCGCTTCCATGATCTGGTCAACCGTAAACGTGGCCGGCCGCTGACGTGGAGGGAACTGCTGCAGGCTTTTCACGAATCGGGTAACCGCCACCTGGCCCTGCATGCCCACCGGGGCGATCTTGTGGTCCCACCAGTTGTTGTAGCCGTTGGCATCCGTGTCAGCCCGCTCCAGTGGGTCCCTGCGCAGGTGAAACAGCTTGGGGATGCGCAGGGTCACAAAGGGGTCGCGCCAGACGTCGAAGCGCCGCGCCCGCTGCTCTGCGAATACCAGCTTCCAGTCGCCGATGCGGGCACCGGTCAGCTGTCCGTCGTCACTGAAATAGAAGAACTCACGGCGCGGCCCCATCTTGGCAGAGCCCGTCAGGTGGGGCAGGAAGTTGTAACCGTCGAGATGCACCTTGAAGGTCTTGCCGCTGGCGCTGTGGCCCTGCATCAGTTTTTTCTTGATGTCGGCCTCGCCGACCGCAGCCATCAGCGTGGGCACCCAGTCCAGGTGGGACATGACCTGGTTGCTGACACTGCCGGCAGGCACCTTGCCCGGCCAGCGTACCAGGGCGGGCACCCGGTAACCGCCTTCCCAGTTGGTGTTCTTCTCACCGCGAAAGGGAGTGATTGCCCCGTCGGGCCACATATTGAAATGCGGGCCGTTATCGGTGGAATAGATGACGATGGTGTTGTCGGCGATTCCCAGATCATCCAGCTTGCCCAGCAGGGCGGCCACGTGGTCGTCGTGCTCCATCATGCCGTCGTTGTAAAAGCCCTGGCCGGAACGTCCCAGTTGTGAATCCTGCACGTGGGTGTAGTAGTGCATGCGGGTGGAGTTGAACCAGACGAAGAACGGCTTGTTCTGCTTGTGGGCCCTGTCGATAAACTTCAGTGAAGCAGCCAGAAACTCTTCATCGACGGTTTCCATCCGCTTGCGCGTAAGAGGGCCGCTGTCTTCTATCTTGCCGTCAGCAAAACTTCGTATGACTCCCCGGGGTCCGAATACCTTGTGAAACTCGGGGCTCTTGGGGTAGTCGGGATCCTCCGGCTGTTCCTCGGCGTTCAGGTGGTACAGGTTGCCAAAGAACTCGTCGAAACCGTGATTGGTGGGCAGGAATTCATCCCGGTCCCCCAGGTGGTTCTTGCCGAACTGCCCGGTGGCGTAACCGTGGGGCTTCAACAATTCCGCCAGGGTCGGGTCCTCGGGCTGCAGACCCAGGTCCGCTCCCGGTATGCCCACCTTGGTCAACCCGGTGCGGATCGGGTGCTGCCCGGTAATAAACGCAGAGCGGCCGGCGGTGCAACTCTGTTCGCCGTAGTAATCGGTGAACATCATGCCCTCGTTGGCGATCCGGTCGATACCCGGTGTCGGGTAGCCCATCAGCCCGTGGCTGTACTTGCTGATGTTCCAGATGCCGATGTCATCACCCCAGATCACCAGGATGTTGGGTTTGTCCTGCGCATAAACAAACTGGCCCAGTGGGCCAGTTATCAGCAGCAGGATCAGGGTACGAATCAGGGTGTTCATGTGCTACTCCTGTTGTGTGAGCTGAGACTAGAAACTGTAGCGCAGTTGCACTTCATATTCTTTTGAGAAATCACGACACAAACTTAAAGACTGGCGACATCCCGCTGGGTGTATCATCACTGACTGCCACTCACCGGTGAGTACCAGATGGGTGAGGTGTAGGCGCGCTCGCGGGTCGTCATCGGTACCTCCCCTGTCATCTCGATGCCATAACGGCGGGCATCGTAGGCTGTCCAGCGCGGTGTCGGGATCTCGATTACCCGCAGGTAGTAGAACGCGTGCTCCGCCGGGTCGAAGTCCGGGTCGCGCCACACGGTCGACAGCTGGGGGGAGCCGATGGTGTTGTACCAGGTGGCCTGCTCCTCGTTCACGGTGTTGCCCACATCAGGCAGTTGGCCCTGTTTGTTCACTTTGCGCTCGCCGCTCCAGCAGATATCGTAGACTTTTTCCTGCAACTTTCCTTGTGTGTCCAGCCAGCCCTTCACCATCTGCACGCGATCGAGGTTGGCACCCATGGGATCCTTCGCCGCCATGACCAGGAAAGTCGGCGCGCCGTTACCACTGCCGAGGTCGCCACCCATGGGTACGCCCTTGCCGTACCCGAGCGCGGCGATATCCGGGGCGGAGGCATCTTCCGGGGCGAAATCGTGCCCACCAAAAAATCGTACGGTCATGCGCGGACCGGTGGTGGCGTACACCTCCCGCCGCTTTATCGCATCCCACAGGGCCTCCCGGGTATTTTCCCGCGCCCACACGGCGGCGTAACCGGAGGAGGCCTGCTCCCAGCCCTTCACTGCCCGCTCACCGGCCTGGCCCACCAGGTGGGTCCAGCGCTTCGCACCCGGTTCCACGCCACTGTGCTTGCCGAAGAAATTGTTTTCCGCTACTGCCGCGAGGGCGGTGTGCGCGTCGGTGGAACCGATCATGCCGAAGGCGTAGGGGTTGGCGCCCAGCCGCTGTTGCAGCATCAGTCCGTTTTTCAGTCCCGGGCGGGCGTACTCGAAGGGCAGCATGGCGTCGGTCTTGGGTACGCCCTCGAAGTTACCGGCATCCCAGCTTTCGTAGTCGGCAAAGGCGTCATCCGGGGACAGCAGCGGGTGCGCCTCCCCGTCGCCCTTGATCTGGGTGACCTCTACCACCGGTTCCCAACGCGCCCGGCGCTGCGCGTAATCGGCATCGACGGCGCCGTCACCGTGGCGCTCGGTCATCGGGAACATCAGCCCGTTGCTGAGGTTGCCGTTGTGGGGGATGGCGAGTACCTTGCCGGCGCTGGCTTTTTCATATTCGCCCAGGTAGTCCCACAGTTCATCCACCGGGGCATTGCCGCGACTGGACAGGGGCAGCACGCTGCCCACCTGTTCTGGCCCGTCGCGAAAAATCACCACCCGGTGCAGGTTGCTGCCCCCCGGCGCGGAGGTCCACTCGAATCCCAGCAGCGAGGTGAAGCGGCCCGGTGCATTGTATTTCTCCGCCACCGAGAGGCTGTGTCGCCAGATGGAGTAGGCCATTTCGGGGGTGCTTGCCTCATCCAGCTTTTGAAAAGCCACCTGCCGGGTCTTGCGCTGGAAAAACTCACGGCTGAAGGTTTTGCGCTCAGCGGGACTGCCGTTGAGCAGCTCGTGCCATCGCTGTATCTCGGGATCGCCGGTCACCCGGGGGTCGCCGGCCTGCACCAGGTTCATCATGCCCAGCGACTCGGCGTGGTCTGCAAGTACCATGAAGTCCAGCGGTCGTGCCAGGCGGGCCTGGTCCCCCCGGGTGGTGGTGACTGTTTCGCCGGTGGCAAAGCGAAATGCCGCTTCCGGGCCGAGGGTTACCCCGAGGCCGAAGGCGTCGCTGGACAGGGAGGAGTGCAGGTGGGTGTCGCCCCAGTAGACATTGCGCGCAACAGTTTCCTCCGCGTAGGGGGAGTAGGCGGTGTCAGCGGCGAGCGTGTAGGCAGATAGCAGCCCCAGGGTCGCTGCGGCCAGGCGCTTTTTCATTGCGGTTTCTCCCCTGTCGGTTGCAGCCAGACCGGTGAGCTCCAGGCGCGCTCCTGGATCACCCTGGGTACCTGGTAAGCGGGGGTGATGCTATCGCCCGCCGCAAGTATGTCGTAACTGCTCCAGCGGCAGCCGGGATTTTCCAGCACCCGGGCGTAGTAGAAGGCCCGCTGCCCCGGATCGAAGTCGGGATCGCGCCACAGTGAGACCAGCTGCGGAGCGCCGGCGTTACCGGTGGGTGTGCAGTCGGTCGGGTTTACACCGGCGCCATTGTCCGGGCAGCGGTGAGTTTGCGGGTCCACTGCGAGGCCGTCTGAGCAGGCCACGTCGTAGGTGAGTTCGCGGGATTCGCCGCTGTCGTCGACCCAGCCCTTGATCACCTGCAGGCGCTGCAGGGGGAGAGAGTCGGGGTCCTGTGCCGCCCAGACCAGCAGGTCCGGCGCACTGCTTTTGGCGGTTATGGGCAGGGTGGCGCCCATGGGC
>JAACFI010000210.1 GCA_009937575.1 Haliea sp. | reverse complement strand
GCCAGGGCGGCCCCGCCCATGGCCGCCACCTTGTTCTCAGACGCAACGCCGACGGCCACGATACCTATAGAGGTGGCCATCGCCCGGGACATCCGCTCAGCAGTGTGATTGGCCAGGGCATGGGAGATCTCGTGCCCCATGATCTGGGCGAATTCATCGTCGGTCAGTTTCAGCTTCTCGAATAAACCGGTATAGACCGCCATGCGCCCGCCGGCCATGCACCAGGCGTTGACAGTCTCCGGGTCATCGATGATTGCCACGCTCCATTCCCAGTTGGCAGAGGCCGGGTATTTCTGTATCGCCACAGTGACCAGGCGCCCGGTAATGTTGGCCACCCGGTCGGCCATTTTCGGGTCGTCCACCAGCTTGTCTTCTTTTTCCAGTTGGTCGACTGTGCTCAGGTAGGCCTTCTTCGATTCCACGATGGCCGCCTCGGGAGAGATCAGCATCAACTGGGAGCGTCCGGTGGGGCTGGTGGCACAGGCGGTCAGCAGGGTGATGGCCAGGGCCATTAACAGGGCTTTCTTCATCTCGGCACAACTCCAGTCGGCAATATGGTTGTCTGATTTAGACCGCGTATTCTACTGAAGATTTCTCTGTTGTGACCACAGCTGGGGATTGCCCCCACAATCAATCCAGGGCCTGGCGCATCTTCTCCAACGCGCGCTGATAGGCGGCCATGCCGGCCGACGCGTTTTCCTGGTCGGGGCTGGCTGCATCCAGGCTGCCGGCGGCGTCCAGGGCGTACTTGCTCCACTGATAACGGGCGATCAAGGTATCCGCCATAAGGTTGATCGCGAGCCCGTTCCAGGGCATGCCATCCCGGGCGTATTCCGGGTGCTCGACGATCTGCCGGATACCTTCGATGGCCTCCTGCAGGTCCGCGCGGCTGGCCTCCAGTGATTGCCGCAGGGTGGCGCGTGCATTCTCCGGGTCGCCGGTGTCCCCGAGAATCAGTTTCAACATCAGTTCCGACTGGGTTCGCAGCTCCGCACCGCTCTCTTCCCGCAGCCACTCTTCCAGTATTTGCCGACCCTTGTCGGTGATGGTGTAGACCGTGCGCGGCCGGCCGTTGACTTTCTCCCGCTGCTCGCTGACCAGACCGTGAGCCAGCAGCTTTTTCGGTTCCGAATAGACGTGGCTCTCGGCCCGTGGCCAGTAAACGCGGATCAGGCTGGTCTGCATGATGCCGTTCAGCTCGTAAGCGGAGCGTGGCCCCCGGGCCAGCAGGCCGAGCAGGGCGTAGGAGGTGGGGGTGAGTTTGGGTGCCTTGGTCATCGAGCTACTATACTCCATATAGGAGCATAGTAGCAAGCTTGTATCTCACCATGGCCTAGAAAGGTAGGTCGCCGTCGATATTGTGATTGGCTTCCGCGGGGGTAGCCATGCCCTGGGTGTGGTGCACACCATTGAGTTCCCCGCGGATTTTTTCGGCCTCCTCCGGCGATGTATAGAACTGGGAATACCACTTGCGGCCGGTGCGAAACGGCCCGTCGGTCTTCAGCTGCATGATCTTGAGCGCCGGACGCTTATACTGCCACACGTTGAAGTCGGCGCCGAAGGCCTCCAGTGCGCCCGCCTGTGCCTGTTTGGCCGACTCCCGATCTGCATCGGTGGCCGGTGACTCGGAGCCCTTGTAGAGGCAGGCATGCCAGCACCTGGTCAGGCCGTCCTCTACCGGGGTATTGGCGATTAGTTCGTAGATGACATTGTCGGCGAACACCTGCTTCGACAGCAGTATGCCAGGGCCGGTGTACCAGGTGGTGGTATACAGATAGGTCTGGTACAGCTGCATGGGGCCACCCTGGCGCTGGATGTACACATGGTCCTTGAACTCGTTTTCGAAGTACTCGCTGGGCGCACCGTGAGTCGGCCCCAGGTGTCGTACGTCTGCCATATTGTCGAGAATTTCCTGGGAGTGCACCGACAGTTCTCCCAGGTGGTCCAGCTCCCAGCGCACCCACTGGGGGTCGTCCCACTCGGGCAGGAAAGGCGCGTCGTAGTCCGGTTCGCGGCCGTCCGGGTCGTACCAGGCCATGACACAGCCCATATTGTCGACCACCGGGTAGGAGCGGATGGAAGCAGACTTGGGGCAGGGGCCGTCGGAGTAGGGGATATCGTCGACGTCGCCGTCTGAGTTGTAGCGCCAGCCGTGATAGGGGCAGCGAATGGAGTCACCTTCGATCTGCTCGCCGTTCTTGACGATCATTGCGCTGGTACTGGCGGTCAGGTGGGTGCCCATGTGGGCGCAGTAGGCGTCCAGCAGCACCGGTTTGCCGCTCTCGCCGCGGTAGAGGGCCAGGTCCTGGCCGAAAAAACGCACCGCCATGGGGCCCTCGTCCAGTTCCTTGCTCTCGGCCACGATAAACCAACCTCGGGGGAAAGTATTAGGGCCCAGGTCGTATTCGGCTGCAGTCGCCATGTTCAGTCACCTCGTTGTTATTCCGATGGGCAAGTATAGACGTCCTGCCGGTCAGCGGTATCGTCCGAGCGGACGAGGAGGGCAAGGATGTGCGCGCGGCTCAATTATTCAACTTATACAAAGGCCGTGGAAGAGTTGGCCGGGAGATTCGTCAGAATTCCGGCCCGACAGTAATGTAGACCTCAAAACCGTCATGGTCGTCATCCAGTGGAAAACCCACGTCTATCCTGGCAACCCCGACCGGGGAACGCCAGCGCACGCCAAAGCCTGTCCCGAATTTCTCATCGATATCGTCGAAGTCGTTGAAGGCGTTGCCACCGTCCAGGAAGACTGCCGCGCTCCAGTCGGGAATGATCTCATGCTCGTATTCGATACTGGCAACGGCCTGGTGCTTGCCCCCGGTGACGGCGTCTGCCGGTAACAGCTCCTCGAAACCGTAACCGCGTATGCTGCGGGCGCCTCCCGCGCGGAATTCGTAGTACTCCGGGAGCTGGTTGAAGTTCCCACCGAGCACGCTGCTGCTCTCCGCGTCCGTGTAGCCGAGGGAAGAGCGCAGCAGCAGACGACCGCTATCGCCCAGTGACCAGATATTCCAGGAGTTGAACTGCGCCTGCCAGAAGCTGATGTTGGAGCCCAGGGCCTCATCGCTGCCCAGTAATTCCAGCTTGTAGAACTCGCCGCGCCGGATATACAGCGGATCGTCGGCGCGGCGCAGCACCAGCCGCAGGCTTGGCACGATCGCCTCGAAATCCGGCGACAGTGTGTTATAGGCTTTGCGGCCGATGGTGTCGATAATGATGTCCTGGGCAAAATTGGGCAGATTGCCGAACAGCACTTCGAACATGTCGTAATCCTCGTTGACCAGGCTGATGCCCAGCCTGCGCTCCCACTCGAATTCGCCCCACAACCTTTCTGGCAAGTGCCAGTAGGCGGATACCAGATTGGTGGCGATACGCGTGTCGCCCCCCTCGTCCAGCCCCACGTCCTCGAAGGTGAGGTCCTTGCTCTCGTGGCGGGCCCCCAACTCCAGAAGTTGTCCGCTGGCTGGAGCTACTGGAATAACGTAGCTGGCATCGGCAGCGAGACGATCGCGGTCCTGTACCGCGGTGCCCCCAAGGGTGAATTGGTGTCCGTGCCCGCCCAGGTAGCGGCGCGTCCAGTCGGCCCCTATTCCCAGGTCAGTGTCTGAGCCCCAACTGAGGCGGCCGCGGTATCGGTTGGGCTTGTAAGGTTTGAGGAGGATATGCAAAGGGATCGCTGGGGGCTCGCCCGGCAGCGCATCCCCCTGTTCGATATTCACCTCCTGGAAGTGACCGCTCTTGCTCAGGGCCGCCCGTTGGCGTGATACCAGCCCGCGGGTGAAGGGCTGTCCCTGCTCCAGCACCAGGTATTTGGCGAGGTACTCGGGTGCAAAGCGACCGTGTTCGAAGGTGATTGGACCGATCACATAGCGGGGTCCTGCTGCGATATGCAGCGCGATGCTCGCGCGGTAGTCGTCGAGATCGACTTCCACCCGGCTCAAGGTATAGGCCGCGTCCAGGTAGCCCAGGTCTTTTACCTGCCTCAGCAGCCTTTGCTTGTCGCCTTCGTATTGCCGGTGGTCCAGGGGCACGCCGGTCGTCAGGGTTAGCGTCGCTGCCAGCGCCTGCTGCTCCGTTGCCTCTAATCCCTCCAACTGGATGTCGAGAAAGCTCACCGGGACTTTTTCTCCCGCCTGGACGCGGTAGCTGGCCAGCCAGGCTGATTCTCCGGGGCCCGGGGCCACAAGCTCGCCGCTTACCGTTGATTGGTAGTACCCGAAAGGCTGCAATGCCCGGCGAATCTCGCCTGGCGCTCGCTGGTGCAGGTTTGCGATCGCCCCGGCATCCAGCGTCTCGTCGCCACTGCGCTGCTGGATGGACAAAGAAGCCTGCGCGTTGGACAGTGCTTCGCCGCTCAGCCCCTCTACTACCACTGTTACGGTGTCGGCAACGCCTGGCACCGGTACCCATTGCAGTATGCACGCCAGTAGTAAGCCGGCGCTGCTGTTGATCCAGGCTTGCCTGCGGCTGCTAGTGCTCATAGGTGATGGTGATATTGATGTTGTTATCGGCCTCACCCACGCTGGTGCCCAGGCCATAGCGTGGAGAAATGTTGTAGAGTGAATTGAACTCGCTGGTCTTCTCCAGCATGTTGAAGCCATAGCCCACGTAGATTTTTGGCGAGACATAGGTGCCGACGCCCAGGACGTTATCGCGGGAGCGGGGCGACTGGCCTGTCAACAGGTAGGACTGGATCTCACTGGTTTCCAGCTGCGGGCGGGAGAAAAGTTCGAGTACAGGCTGGTCGAGGGGGCCGGTGAGCATTACACCGGCGGCGGTTACCTGCGGGTCATTGTCGATCCAGCGCACTGCCCGCAAGTTCAGCTCCGGCTCGGTGGCTGGCACGTTGGCGAAGATCAGGTGGCCGGACTCGATCTCGAGGTCCTGGCCGAACGCGCGAAATGTGCCGTCCTGCAGGGAAAAGCGGCCGTTGGCCAGCGGGATCAGTGCCTCCTGGTCCGGCGTATTGGTGAAATCGACTGCGCCGGTAATACTGCTGACAAAACCGACGGCATGCACCCGGACGTCATCACCCATCTGTACCCGCAAACGACTGTCGATTCGAAAGGGCGCTTCCGGAACTTCATCGGTTGGCGCGGCGTCCAGAGTTTCACTGACCACAACGACGTCCGGTGAGGGCGCTATCGCCTCTCCAGGTACCTGTCTCTGTGAGTCTGTTTGTCCCTGCGCGGCGGGGCTGAGTCGGATTTTTGGGGTGATCGCGGCTTGCGGGATTGTCACTTGCCCTCGCAGCTTGAGAGTATTGTTTTGCCAGGCTAATTGCAGGTCTGGTGAGATCATCACGCGGGCGTCCTGGGTGTCGTACACCTCAAAACGATCGCCGGCCAGTGTGAACGCCAATGAATTATCTTCCGGCCTCGCTTCGCCATTAAGCAGCAGCTGGCCCGGGCCCGATTGTATACTTCCCGTCAGCGCCAGCCTGTCCGGCCGGGAGGGATCGCCGGCGACTTCCAGCCGGATGTCCCGCAGATCCAGCCCGGCCAGCGGCAGTGTCGCGGCCCCGTCCCCCAGTGCCAGTTTACCGTCCACCAAAGGATCTGCGAGCGTGCCCCCCAGTTGCAGGTCGGCAGTCAGGCGGCCGGCACTGTGGCCCAACTGCGGCACCCAGGCTGCGATCCCGGACAGGTCCGGCAGCTCTGCCTCGAGTGAGCCTGTCAGCGGTTGCTCATCAGCCAGCGGCAGCGCCCTGAGTGCAGGCAGTTTGGCGACCGCCAGCAGCTCTCCCCGTTCCGGCGCAGTGAACTGCAACGTCCCCTGCAGCCCTTCACTGTCTATGCGCAAGCTCAGTTGTCCCCCGCCGTGAGCCAGCCGCCGGGTCTCATCCACCTCCACTTCACCGCTGCCAAGGGAGATGGCACCGTCCACCCTCAGCTCACCATTCGCTCCCAGCGAGGCGTGTAAATCCCCATCGATTTCACCGCTGACGGCGGGCACAAACAGGTCCAGTGGCAAGGCCTGCACCTGGCTTTGCATTTCACTGGGACCGGTGCCGGCCCAGTTGCCAAGGACACAGACACGACCGGGGCCAGCGTTCACCCGCAGGCAGCTTTCGCCGAGGGCCGCGCGGTCGGGCGCCAACGACAGCTCCGCGGGTCTGGACAGATCCCAGCCGCCATAGTCGGCCGAATCCAGTGACAGTTCTGCAAGCTGGCCGCGCCAGGTGGACATCGATTGATCCAGCCCGCCGATCAGTAGGGCGCGAAGTTGTTCGTTGCCGGTATCCATTGAGGCATTCAGGCGATGTTCCCCGGTGGTGCCCGTGGCCTGCAGGCGCAGCGACTCCACCAGCTTGCGCTCGCCGTCGACGACCTCACTAACGCCCAGGTTCAGCTCAAGGGGATTATCCGTTTCGAGACCTGTAGTCAGCGTAGCCCTGAGTGACGCAGCGGCGTAGGTATTGAAGCGCAGGCCTTTACCGGTGGCTTGTGCCTGCAGACGGGGCGTCTCCATATTCCCGGTAACCGTGCCCCGGGCAGATAGCTCGCCGTCGAGTCCCTCGGAAAGGCCACCTGGATTGCTTGCATCCAGCTGCCACTTGATGGCCAGGACATCGGGTGAAATATCCCCTGAGGCACTCAGCATATTGCCCTGACTCTCCAGGTTCACCGAGATGACCTGGACGGCATCCCCATGGACGCTGGCATGCCCATCGGCCTGCAGGGGGTATCCCTTCAAGGTACCGCTCACATCCCTGACAAGCACCTCCACCTGCGGGCCCGTTTCAGGATCTACCCGACCGGTGGTCTGCACGGACACGGACAGTGCCCCCGGCAGTTGCGGCTCCAGCTGCCCCGGGTCCAGTCCAGCGCCCGATATTTCCAGGTTCCAGCGGGGCTGGGGTTGCCACTGCAGTTCGCCACTAACCGCCAGCTCGCCGCCCAGCACCCGGCCGGACAGCTCCTCGAGTACAAGCTGGCCGGCATCCCCCCTGGCGGCGAGGGTCCAGTGACCGGAGGGGATGGACGACCCGGCCAACTCAGCTGCGAGCTCCAGCGTGTAGCCCGATAACGCACCGTCGAGGTTCGCGCTGCCCTGTGCGCTGACAATATCGGCCTGGTCCGTTTGCAGCGGCCATGTCAGACCTTGCCAGTCAAGCGTCAGGCTGACCGCTGGTTCCGCGGCATTCAGGTCCGTGACCTGTCCCTCCAGGGATAAGGCAAGGGGTGTATCTGCCGCCGCCAGCGTGGCCAGTTGCAGTAGCAATTCATCCCCTGCCTGGAACCCTTTGATATCACCGGCGGTCCTGATCTGCGATGGTAGCGCGCTGTCCAGGTTCTGGAGGCCCGCTGCGGCCAGCTGGTAGCTAACATCGAATCCCAGGTTCTCACCCCAGAGCAGATTGCCTCCCAGGGCCAGGTTCCCCTGGAGTTTGGTCGTGCGCGGGGCCGCCGACCCCGTATCGGCGGAATCGTCAGGCAGGGTCAGCAGCCAATCCCAGGACGCCGCGACTTCCACTGGCATATTGGCCGCGAGGACTGTGGTTGCGTTCAGGCTCATTCCTCCCTCGGGCAGGCGGATGGCCAAACTGTGCAGTTCCAGTCGCCGGTGGGAAAAGCTTGCATCCAGCTTGAGGCTGTCGATCTGCAGCGGTTCCTGTCCCTCCCCGGTGAATTGCAGATCGCTGAACCCGACCTTGCCCAGTTCGACCGCGATGGGGAGGGAGAGATCTTGCGGATTGA
>JAACFI010000024.1 GCA_009937575.1 Haliea sp. | reverse complement strand
GCGGAGAAAATTGTTAAGCGTAACCTGGTAGATGAGGGGGGCGATGGCTCCATCGACGTGACGACAGTATTCCAGTACCAGCCGACAGAATGGGGAATTCTGTTTTCCTCCACACAACGCCCGGTTTTCCTGAATCCTCGCCCCGATGTTGAGCAACCCGCTACAACAGGTTTTTAAGCAAGTCGCGCGAAATGATCACCCGCTGGATTTCACTGGTGCCCTCGTAGATGCTGGTGATGCGCACGTCTCGCGCCATCCTCTCCAGGGGGTACTCCCGGATATAGCCGGCGCCGCCCATGATCTGCAGGGCGCTGTAACAGGCATCGTTGGCTTTTTCGCTGGCAAACAGTTTGGCCATCGAGGCGGCGGTACCAAATTCCAGGCCCTGTTCCTTGTTCCAGGCGGCCTGCATCAGCAGCAACCGCGCCGCTTCCAGTTCCGTATAGCGATCTGCCAGCATCCACTGCAGTCCCTGGAAGCTGCCGATTTTCGCGTCGAACTGTTCCCGCTCCCCCGTGTAATCCCTGGCATAGTCCAGGGCGGCGAGGCCTATGCCCAGGGCCAGTGAGCCTACGCCTATACGCCCGCCCGCCAGTTCGCCGACGGCGACTTTGAACCCCTGGCCCTCCTTGCCCATCAGCGCCGATGCCGGAATGCGGCAGTCGGTGAAGTTGACCACATTGGTGGCGGAGCCCCGCTGTCCCATCTTGTCCTCGGGCTTGCTGATATCGATTCCCGGGAGGCCGTTGTCCACGATAAAACAGGAAATGCCCTTGCCCTTGGGGGCCTCGGCGTCAGTCACCGCCCACACCACAAAACAACCGGCGTATTCGGCGCTGGTAATGTAGATCTTGCTGCCGTTGAGCACCCACTCATCCCCATCGCGCACCGCCCGGGTGCGCATAGCCGCCGGATCTGAGCCCGCACCGGTCTCCGTCAGGCAGAATCCCGCCGCCGGGTATTCTCCGCTGCAGATCCGCGGCAGGTAGATACTTTTCTGTTCCTCGTTGCCCACTGCCTGTATCACTTCTGCCACCATATTGGTAACCGACACGGTAACCGCGGTCGACGCACAACCCCTTGCCAGTTCGGTGATCGCTGCGCTGAAAGCGACCACCCCGGCCTCGGTGCCGCCGTAACGGGCCTCTACGTTCAGTCCCATAAAACCCAGTTCGGCAAGGTTTTTCAGGTTGGACAGCAGCACGTCGCGACCCTCGTGCTCGTCCAGCGCAGCGGCGCTCGGCGCCAGTTCGCTATCGGAAAACTGGCGGGCGGTATCTTTTATCATCTGCTGTTCTTCAGTCAGGGCCAGGTGCATGGCTGCTCTCCAGTGTGCACTAATCAGGGGGGTCGTAATATGACTGATAATTTACACCATAGGAAGTTGTGTCATACGAAATTCCCCGTTATGCCTAGTCATTTGCCGGTAGTGACAACATAATCGGGGGCACCTGTGATGCTGCAAGAGAAAACAATGTTCAACTGGAAATATTTCGGCAAGGCCCACAAACTGCTGTATCGACTCAGCGGTGGTCGATACGGCGCCCGCATGGGCTGGATCGATGTGGCCCTGGTGGACACGATGGGCCGAAAGACGGGTAAGAAGCGCACGGTGCCAATCGCCTGTTACCCCTACCGGGATTCTGTGGTTGTGTCCGCGTCCAACAGTGGCCAGGAAAAACACCCCGCCTGGTACCTGAACATGATGGCCAACCCGGAAGTGACCGTTCAGATGGGGCGGGATCGCTACCGCGCAATGGCGGAAGAAGTTCCCGACGAAGAGCGTGAGGCGTTGTGGAAGACCATCGTGGACATAAACAAGCACCAGGGCGAATACCTGGAGAAGGTCGATCGCAAGATACCCCTGGTCTGGTTCCGCCGGGTCTAGTTCTCAGTCCTTGGGCGGGGGAATGGAATTGTCCCCGAACCAGTCCCTCATTTTGTCGGCAGCTTTTCTGCGCACGTCATCGTTGATGTAGGTGGCTACGGCCGCTACTGCCAGCGCCAGCACGCCCAGGTCGTCGGCGTAGCCCACCGCCGGTGTCAGGTCGGCGATGGCATCCAGTGGCACGATGAAGTAGCCGAGCGCCCCCGCGATGGTGGCCTTGGCCCAGGCAGGCGCCTTTTCTTCCTGCATGGCGTAGTACAGCAGAAGCGCCTTTTCCACCACTTCACGCCCCGCCAGCAGGGCGTATTTCTTCAGTTTGTCCCAGAACCCCTGGTCGGAGTAAGCGTCCTCGTACTTGTTGTGATCTGTCATAGGATTCTATCCGAATAGCCAGGATTTTATTTCATCGCGGTTCTGCACCACGATCTGCTGTGCGGTGGGGCTGTCGAGTTCTTCCTGCAGGTCGACGTGCAACAGTTTCAGGGCGTAGGGTACCAGTTTACCTCGGGTACTGATTTCCAGCGCGCCGGCTTGCATACCGTAGTCCACTTCCACCACCTCCTGTTGTTCCCTGGTCAACTGCGGATGGGGTGTGATACGGATGGTGATCCGGGTATTCCACTCGGTATCTCCCTCCACCCCGTGTTCCGAATCGTCCATGATTTCGGGTATGTCGCGGAAGCGGCTGAGCACGAAATCCCGGTATTCCTGGTTTTTTTCGCACCAGGCGCGCACGTGCCAGCGCAGGCCGGTGTAGACCAGGGTGTGGGGAACGATGATGCGACCCTCGCGGTCGGGGTTGTTGATGGAAACGTAGTCCACTTCCAGTCGTTTCTGCTGCCGGGCGGCCTGCATGATAGGCCGCAGAATTTCGGGTCTCACGTCGCGTACTGGCACCGACAGCACTTCCACGTTGGCCACACCGAGTGCCAGTGACTCGAACATATTGGTCAGTTCGTTATTGCGCGCCATCAGGTGCAGGTATTCGTCCGCCAGTCCCTGGGTGACCCGGGGAACGAACTCGCCGGTGGGCTTGTAGCCCTTCAGGTACTTGTCGTATTCGAGGTTTCCCGGACCGACCTCGCGGATATAGTTGTTGATGTCCTTGCTCGCCTGCTGGCGGCCGATGCCGAAGGTGTCGCACAGGTGGCGGGTGGTCAGCCGTCCCTCCCACAGGGCGATGGTTTCGATGAAGCGGTAGCGCAGCAGCAGATCCCAGCGGAACGGCCATTTGGTGTCCTGGCGCGGCATTAGTGTTTTGTGTCCCTCAGGAGTGGTTGACAGCTGGGAGTATAAATCAGGGGCCAAAAAAAAGCCCCGGGGTAGGGGCAAGAGATGTACCTGAAGTACAAGATGGAGGCCCGCCGTCCCTGGCAGACCATAAACCGTTACACGACCATATTGACGACAGCAATCAGCTTCTAATACAGCATATGCAGGTGGCGTGCCAATTTTTTTCAGGACTGGAAATATTGATAACTGATTGAATTTATTTAAGAAATAAATTTCGGCCTGTGTTTCCAGGCACCTTCAGACGTGCACCGCGATGGGGCGCCTGCCAGTAATGGCAATCATCCCTGACATATCTGGCAGTGGCTCTCGGTATCGGCGTGGCTGTATACCGTTTGCAGAGCCACTTATATAATGCGCCGGCCCCGTCTCCTTTCATAAAGGCCGGTATCCGTTGTGAAATTGCTTTCCCTGACCACCCTGCGGGAGTTGTTCCGCCTCTCCCTGCCTATGGTGGTCTCCCAGGGAAGCTTTGCCGTCATGGTCTTCACCGACCGCTGGTTCATGTCCATGATCGATGCCACTCATATCGCCGCCGCGATGGGCGGCGGTGTGGCCTCCTATTTCTGCCTGTCCCTGTTCATGGGGGTCATCACCTACGCCAATCCGCTGGTGGCGCAGTACTACGGTGCAGGGGAACTGGAGAAATGCCCCCGCGTCGTCACCCAGGGGCTGATGATGGCAGTCGGCAGTGTACCCCTGCTGCTGGCGGCCGCCTGGCTGGGAGGAATGATGTTCGAATTCATGGGGCACGACCCGGCCCAGGTGCCCCTGGAGCGAACCTATTTCTATATCCTCATGGGGGGCAGTTTGTTCACCCTGGTCAAGGCCTGCCTGGCCTGTTACTTCTCCGGTATCGGTCGCACCCGGGTAGTGATGATCGCCGACGTGCTGGGAGTGTCCCTGAATATTCCGCTTTCCTGGGCACTTATATTCGGCGCTTTTGGTTTGCCGCAGATGGGGCTCGCGGGGGCGGGTCTGGGTACGGTGATCGCCAGTGTATTTGCCATCGGTATCTACCTGGTGTTCTATCTCAACAGCGACCACCAGCGGCAGTTCCACGTGGCGCGCTCACTGCGCTTTGACAGGGGGATCACCCGGCGCTACCTGCGCCTGGGGACGCCCTCGGGGCTGGAAAACTTCATGAATACGGCCACCTTCAACCTGTTCCTGCTGATGTTCCAGTCCTACGGGGTGGTGCAGGGGGCAGCCATGGCCATCGTATTCAACTGGGACATGCTGTCCTTCATACCCATGATCGGGCTCAATATCGGGGTGATGAGCCTGATCGGGCGATTCGTGGGTGCCTCGGATATGGCCCGGGCCAACCAGGTGATCTCCTCCGGGTTTATCCTGGCATTCAGTTACTCCGGTGTGCTGGTGATACTGTTCCTGGCATTCCGCATGGAACTGGTAGACGTATTCAGGACCCCGGATGCGGAGTTTGAGGCGATCCGGGTACTGGCGGGCCAGATGATGATAGGCCTGGTCACATACATGATGGCGGATGCGACGATCCTGATATCCGGTGGTGCCCTGCGTGGGGCCGGGGACACCCGCTGGATCATGGTGACGTCGATCTCGGTGCACTGGGCAATGCTGGTCGCCCAGTATTTCGTTATCGTGGTCTACGGTTTCGGGCCCCTGGCCTCCTGGTGGGTATTCGTGGTGATGCTGCTTACCCTGGCACTGCTTTACCTGCGCCGCCTGCTGGGGGACCGCTGGCGACGACCGGAGATACTGGCAAAGGTGATGGCGGAGTAGGGTTTACAGCGTGAGGAGTTTGCGCAGCAGGCCGTCTTTGCCCCGGTTCTGGGCCCGGGTGAACAGCAGTTCCGCAAGTTGAGTCTCGATCTGGTCCGCCACCTCGGCGCGAATCGCTTTCTGCTGGGCCTTGCTGGGGGTGCGGCCGGTGTACTGGCTGAGATCTATGGGGTCGCCGAATCCCAGGTAGACACGCTGAGGCTTGGGAAGCAGGGTACCCAGGGCGCCCACCGGCACCGGCGGCATGATGTCCTCGCGGAAGTCGTCGGTCAGCAGGCCCAGTCGGCGAAGGACCGTGCCCAGCATCGAATCCGGAATGTCCTGGCCCTCTATCAGGTGGCCGTAGAATTCGTCGGGGCCCACGATGCCCATGGGCATGATGGTATAGCCGTGCTTGGCAGCCAGCTTGACGAAACCGTAGCGCTCCTTCCATTTCAGTTCGTACAGTTCGCTAGCTGGTTTTACCGCTTCCTGGGCGCCGCCCGGAAACACCATCAGGTCCTGTTCGGCCTTCATCATGGCGCTGCAGACCTCCGGGTGCCCCATGACCCCACCGGTTTTGAGGATCTTGTCTCCCATGGCGGGCGAGGAAAACAGGAACTTGTCACCCAGCCCCCGGACGAAACGGTTGAGTTCCTTGATGAATACCGGTGCCAGTACCCAGCCGTCCAGAGCCGCCAGGGAGTGGTTGCCGACGAACAGGCAGGGTCGTCTCGGAATATTTTCGGCCCCCAGAATCAGCGGGTTGAACAGGCGCTTGACTATTTGATAGGTGACTTCCATCTCCAGGCCTGTCGGCATGGGCACCTCGAGGGCGGTTTCGATGTGGTGCTGCAGCGCCTCTTTGTCATCCAGGGGGGCGTTATCTTTGTCAAACAGTGCCATGGTTCGCTCTGGGGGCTGGTTGGGGGAGGCGGGATTATAGCGATTTGCCCGCCTGTGACGAAAGCAATTTTCTTGATGCAGGACAATTTAAATCCCCACCGGTGCGATATGTTATCGGCTATAAAAAGATCCCCGGCGGGGACAAATGATGACGGCCTATGCGATAGTTGACCTGGAGGTCTTCGATATCGAGAAGTACCTGCGCTACCAGCGGGCGGTGCGACCGCTGCTGGAGTCCCTTGGTGCCCGTTACCTGGCACGGGGGGGTGAGTTCCAGGTATTCGAGGGAGACTACCAGCCCAGCAGACTGATCCTTGTTGAATTCCCCTCCCTGGAAGCCATGGATGATTTTTTCCACAGCGAGGCTTACCAGTCCCTGGAGCCCCAGCGCAAGGCTTGCAGCAGTGCCCGTATTCTCGGGGTAGAGGGCCTGTAGCACCCAAGACTGATTCTGATCAATAACGCCGTCACAGTTTGCAACTATAGTTAACGGGCTGGCATTTTTTCATTGCAGGATTAAGTCCATGGACAAAGCAGGTACTGTCACCATCGACGGCAACCAGGCCGCCGCCACCATCGCGCACCTCACCAACGAAGTTATCGCAATTTACCCGATTACCCCTTCATCCAATATGGGGGAATTCGCCGATGAGTGGTCCGCCAATGGCCAGTGCAACCTGTGGGGAACCATACCGCGGGTAGTGGAGATGCAGAGCGAGGGCGGTGCCGCCGGTGCCATCCACGGCGCCCTGCAGGGCGGTGCCCTGGCGACCACCTTTACCGCCTCCCAGGGGCTGCTGTTGATGATCCCCAGCATGTACAAGATCGCCGGGGAACTGACACCCACGGTATTCCATATCGCCGCCCGCTCGCTGGCCTGTCAGGGCCTGTCGATTTTCGGGGACCACTCGGATGTCATGGCGACACGGCAGACCGGCTACGGAATGCTCAGTTCCAACTGCCCCCAGGAAGTGATGGACCTGGCGCTGGTCGCCCAGAGCGCGACCCTGCAGAGCAGGGTGCCTTTCCTGCACTTCTTCGATGGTTTTCGTACTTCTCACGAAGTCGCCAAGCTGGTGGAAGTGCCGGCACAGACCGTACGCGCCATGATTGATGACAGCTGGGTGGAGGCACATCGCCAGCGCGCCCTGTCGCCGGCCCACCCGGTGCTGCGCGGCAGTTCCCAGAATCCCGACGTCTATTTCCAGGCCCGGGAGACCGTCAATCCGTATTATCAGGACCTGCCGGATATCGTGCAGGGAGCCATGGATCGCTTCGCAGAACTGACCGGCCGCCAGTATCGACTGTTTGAATACGAGGGTGCGGCGGATGCGGAGCGGGTGATTATCCTGATGGGCTCCGGTGCGGAAGCGGTGCACGAGACGGTGGAGTATCTGAATGGCCAGGGTGAGAAAGTCGGGGTGCTGAAAGTGCGCCTGTACCGGCCCTTCGCCCCCGGGCACCTGCTCGCGGCCCTGCCGGACTCGGTACGCAGGATTGCCGTACTGGACCGCACCAAGGAGCCCGGGGCAGATGGTGAGCCCCTTTACAAGGACGTGGTGACCGCGCTGGCCCAGGACCTGCTGGCCGGTGGCGGTCGTTTCGGCGAGATGCCAATGGTGATCGGCGGTCGCTACGGCCTGTCTTCCAAGGAATTCACCCCGGGTATGATCGTCGCGGTGTATGAGCAACTGGCAGCGCAGCAACCGAAAAACCATTTCACCATCGGCATCCACGACGACCTCAGCCATACCAGCCTGGACTGGGACGACAGCATCCGCACCGACGCACACGAGGAGACTTTCCAGGCGGTGTTTTATGGCCTGGGCAGTGACGGCACCGTCAGTGCCAACAAGAACAGTATAAAGATCATTGGTGAGAGCACAGACCTGCACGCCCAGGGCTACTTCGTGTACGACTCGAAAAAGTCCGGGGCAGTGACGATTTCGCACCTGCGTTTCGGCCCCGACCGGATCCGTTCCAGCTACCTGATCGGTAACGGTGACGCCAACTTCGTCGCCTGTCACCAGCCCACCTTCCTGGAGAAGTACGACGTGCTGGCCTATGCGCGTAAGGGGGCGGTGTTCCTGTTGAATTCCCCCGCGGCACCGGAGGTGGTGTGGGACACCCTGCCGGCAAATATCCAGCAGGAAATCATCGACCGCGAGATCAGCCTGTACTGCATCGACGCTTATGACGTGGCCAGCCGCAGCGGCATGGGCAAGCGTATCAATACCATCATGCAGACCTGTTTTTTCGCCATCAGCGGGATTCTGCCGAAAGAGCAGGCCATCCAGTCGATCAAGGATGCGGTGCAGAAAACCTACGGGCGCAAGGGGCGGCGGATTACCGAACTCAACTTCAAGGCCATCGACGAAACCCTGGCCTGCATGCACCAGGTTGCCGCCGGCGGTGAGGTGAAGGCGCCCGATGAACGCCCGTCGCTGACCGCAAGGGCCTCGGACTTCGTGCAGCAGGTGACCGCCGAGATCATCGCCGGCCGTGGGGACATGATCCCGGTCAGCCAGATGCCCGACGACGGCAGCTTTCCCCTGGGCACCGCGGCCTACGAGAAACGCAATCTGGCGCTGGAGATACCTGTGTGGGAAACCGATATTTGTACCCAGTGCGGGAAGTGCCCTTTTGTCTGCCCCCACAGCGCCATACGTTCCAAGGTATTCCACGAGTCGGAGCTGGAAAATGCGCCCGAGACTTTCAAGTCGGTGCCGGTCAAGGCCAAGGGCTACCCGGAGGGTTACCATATTGCCTACCAGGTGGCGCCTGAAGACTGCACCGGTTGTACCCTGTGCGTGGACATATGCCCGATTCGCGACAAGTCCAACACCAGCCGCAAGGCGCTGAATATGGCGCCCCAGCCGGCACTGCGAGTACAGGAGCGGGACAACTGGGATTTCTTCCTGCGACTGCCCGAGTTCGATCGCAGCCAGCTGAAAACCAATACCATCGCCGGTTCCATGAACCTGCAAACCCTGTTCGAATTCTCCGGTGCCTGTGTCGGCTGCGGGGAGACCCCCTACGTCAAACTCGCGTCCCAGTTGTTCGGTGACCGCATGCTGGTGGCCAACGCCACCGGCTGTTCCTCAATCTACGGTGGCAACCTCCCCACCACGCCCTGGACCACCACGCCGGACGGGCGGGGTCCCGCCTGGTGCAACTCCCTGTTCGAGGACAACGCCGAGTTCGGCCTGGGCATGCGCCTGGCAGTGGACAAGCAGCGTGAAATGGCGCGGGAATTGCTTGACCGGCTGGGTGATCAATTGGATGCGGAACTGGTACGGGCCATCCTGGAGGCGGACGAATCTGATGAAGCCGGTATCTACGAACAGCGGGAGCGGGTGAAACAACTGGATGCCGCATTGGCCGACATAGATTCCGATGAGGCGCGCAGCCTGCTGTCCCTCAGCGAAAACCTGTGCCGCAAAAGCGTATGGATCATGGGTGGTGACGGCTGGGCCTACGATATTGGCTATGGCGGGCTGGACCACGTGCTGGCGACCGGTGAGGACGTCAACCTGCTGGTTCTGGACACGGAGGTGTATTCCAACACCGGTGGGCAGACATCCAAGGCGACCCCCCGGGGTGCGGTGGCCAAGTTCTCTTCAGGTGGCAAGCCCACCGGAAAGAAGGACCTGGCACTGCTGGCCATGGATTACGAGAATGTCTACGTGGCGCGGGTCGCCTACGGCGGCAAGGATACCCAGACCCTCAACGCCTTCCTGGAAGCCGAGGCGCACCCGGGGCCGTCATTGATCATTGCCTTCTCGCCATGCATCGCCCACGGCGTGGATATGTCCAACAACCACCGGCAGCAGGACATGGCGGTCAAGAGTGGTCACTGGCCCCTGTTCCGTTTCAACCCGAAAAACATTGCGCTGGGCAAGCCGCCGCTGAAACTGGATTCCAAGGCGCCCAGCATGCCCTACCGGGATTACGTGCAGAGCGAGACGCGCTTCAACATGTTGTGGCACACCCATCCCGAGGTCGCCGAGGCGCTGGTGGAAGAGGAACAGAAGTTCGTCAACCATCGCTACAACTATTACAAGCAGCTGTCGCAACTGGACTGGAGCGACAGCGAGGAGGTGGCACAGGTAAAGGCCGCCGCCCGGGCGCCGGCAGCGCCGAAATCAACCACAGCTGAAGGGGAGTCATGAGCATGGTCGACCTGTCTACCGAATACCTGGGCCTGAAACTGAAGAACCCCCTGGTACCGTCTTCCTCACCCCTGAGTAAGCACGTGGATTCCGCCCGTCGACTGGAGGACGCCGGCGCTTCCGCGCTGGTGATGCACTCCCTGTTCGAGGAAAAAATCGAGGAGGAGGACGCCCAGCTCGCGCGCTTCTTCCACCAGCAGTCGCTGGGGCACGGTGAGGCGGAGAGTTTTCACCCGGTGCCGGAAAATTACATGAGCTACGAGGAAAAATACCTGGAGCACCTGGAGGCGCTGAAGTCCAGCCTGGAAATCCCGGTGATCGCCAGTCTCAACGGCACTACTCCCGGTGGCTGGGTGAGTTACGCCACTGCACTGGAGGAAGCGGGTGCGGACGCCCTGGAGCTGAATGTCTACTATATTCCCGCCTCCTGTAAAGAAGCGGGCAGCGAGGTGGAAGACCGCTACGTGGAAATCCTGAGTTCACTGCACAGCCGCATCAGTATTCCCATCACCATGAAACTGTCCTCCCAGTTCAGTTCCGTGGTGCACGTGGCCCAGCGTTTCCAGCAGGCCGGTGCAAAGGGGCTGGCCCTGTTCAACCGTTTCTACCAGCCCGATATCGACCTGGAGACCCTGGAGGTGGTACCGCGCCTTGAGCTGTCAAATTCGGAGGAGTCCCTGATGCGCATCCGCTGGATCGCCATCCTGTACGGGCGTATCGATTGCTCCCTGGCCATTACCGGGGGGGTACACAACGTCAAGGACGTACTCAAGGCCCTGCTTGCAGGGGCTGATGTTACCCACATGTGCAGCGCTCTGTTGCGCCGCGGGCCAGGTCACCTGGCGGTTGTGCTGCGCTCTCTGCAGGATTGGATGGAAGAGCACGAGTACGAGTCAGTGGAGCAGTTGAAGGGCAGTATCAGCCAGCGCAACGCGACCGATTCCGCGGCTTTCCTGCGATCCAATTACATGCGGGTGTTGGACAGTTACCAGCCGCCGCCTGGGGTTCAGTGGTAAGTCATCTGACCGGCACGCCGCTCAACCAGGGGTGAATCGCGACCAAAACGCCGATCACCACCACGGTAATCACCACCGTCACCGCCTCGGCACCCCAACTGGGCACCTCGCCCTTTACCCACGCACCCTCCCGGCGATTGATCGCAATCATCTCGCCGATCGCCCACAGGGTAAGGGCGCCGAACAGCAGCACCGATCGGTCCTCTCCGTTCAGTAGCAGGTGGGCGATGCCCCACAGGGCGACGCCGGTCAATTGCGGGTGGCGCACGATCTGCCGCAACCGGGACTTGCGGTTGCTCACCACGAACAACAGGAAAGCCAGCACCAGGATGGCCAGTGCGAGCTGGTGCAGGGCGGGTGAGGGTAGGTACAGCAGGCCGGGCTGAATACTGCGCCAGCCGACGATGATCAGTGCCAGTCCGCCCAGCAACAACAGCGAAAACGTGCCCTTGTAGCCGTTTTCACCCAGGCGTCCCAGCCAGCCGGCTTTCAGCCCGGGAGCCAGCGAGGGTATGAAATGCACCCCCGCGAACAGTAACAGTCCCAGTAATAGCAGTGCCATGGCAATCTCCCCGGTTTCGGCCTTATCGCACCAAGTGTAGCAGCTTGGTGCCGGGCCGCGGGGAACATCAGGCCACGGCGTTGGCCTCGTAGGGCAGGGCGGCCAGGGCTGACTTGCCCAGCAGCTCGATGTAGCGCTCCTCCAGATCGGTGCAGGCCTGGCGCACACTGCGGATGGATTCCGCGGCTATCGGTTCCAGTGCGGTCACCCGGATGGTCGCCGGGCGGATCACCATACCGCCCTTGGGCAGGGCATCTTTCACGTTGTGCAGCACAATGGGAACGATGGGAACACCGGCCTTCCTGGCCATGTAGAAAGCGCCGTGCTTGAAAGGCTGGATATCCCCCAGGGTGCTGCGCGTGCCCTCCGGCGCGATCACCAGCGAGCGGCCGCTATCCAGCACTTCCCTGGCACGCTGCAGAACCTCCCGCTGGTCGGTTTCGCCGCGGTCCACGAAGATGGTATCCACCTGGCGCAGCAGCGGGCCCACCACCGGATTATCCGACATTTCTTTCTTGCAGAAGGCAACAACGTCTTCCCGCAGCAGGTGTGCCAGGACCATGGAATCCAGCAGGCTCTGGTGGTTGAAGACAAAAATGGCAGGTCGTTCCCGGCGCAGGTTCTCCGCACCCTCGATTTCGAATTCCAGGCCGGCGAAAGCGCTGCCCACGTCTCCAAGCAGGCGGGTCAACTGGTTGGCGTTGCGATAAGTGTCCAGCCCCAGTCGCCTGTTCGCCATGCCTATGCCGGTGGTCGCCAGCACCGTCTGCAGGGTGAGAGCAGTGCGGGCGATATTCTCCAGGTTGGGCATACCGCGGGTTGAGAACTGCAGTTGGGGCCAGTTGGCGGCCCGGGCGTGGGCACCCAGTTTGTCCGACGGATTGACCGCCACGGGGTGCCCGACCTTGCGCAGCAGGGGCAGGTCGGCGCTGGAATCGGAGTAGAACCAGCATCGTTTCATTGAGGCTTTGTGTTTGCGGGCACTGCGCCTGGCAGCCAGCAACTTGCCCTCGCCGTAACACAGGGGCGCGATGACCTGGCCGGTAAATCTCCCATCGATCACTTCCAGGCGGGTGCAGCAGATTTCCTCAATACCCAGCACCCGCGCAACCGGTTCTATCTGGTAGCGGCTGGCCGCGCTGACGATGACCAGCTTGTGGCCGGCAGCCCGGTGTGCTTCCACCAGGGAGATGGCCTCCCGGTAGAGGTTCCTGGCCAGGTGCTTCCTATAGGCCTGCTCACCCAGTCGGGTGAGGGCGGATTCAGAAATACCGCTCAAGGCCTTGGATGTGCGCTTGACCACCCGGTGATAGTTGCTGCCGGAACTGTCGACGCTGTGTTTCAGCAGGTCCCTTACAACTTTGGTGGATTGCCACCACTGCCCGCGGCGTACACCGATTTGGGCGGTCTCGATGGCCAGGGCCAGGATCGAGTAGCCGGCGATCAGTGTGCGGTCCAGGTCGAAAAAGGCCACCGTGGCCCCGCGGTCTGCGGTTTGTTCGATAGCGCGTAAATGTGTCTCCAGCGATGTCATAGAAGTATCCTTCCGCCGCCCCGCGGCAGCGGTTTGGCTGTTGTGCCCGCTAAATCTTGAGGGTGCAATAATCCTGCCAGCGCGCATAGTGGACCTTGGTCGTGTCGTTTTTGTTACAGACGGGGCCAAAATCCCGGTAAATTTTCACGCTTCGGAATCCAGCCCCGAAATCAACTGCTTACTGATGGTGCACCCCGCACCATCGGGGTGCGCCCTATGACCCGCTTGGGGCAATTGCCGCAGATTCGTGGCCTCTTGCAGCGTCGTCCGTTAACATGGCGCCATGGATCTACAGGCTACCCGCGACCTTCCCATTCACGACGTGCTCGACGAACTGCGCCTGCGCCTGGACCAGGGCGACGCGGCAGTACTCCAGGCACCGCCGGGGGCGGGCAAGACCACGATAGTCCCGCTGGCCCTGCTGGAAGAGGACTGGCTCGGGGGGCGCAAAATCCTGGTGCTGGAACCGCGGCGCATGGCGACCCGGGCTGCGGCCATGCGGATGGCCCAGTTACTGGGGGAGCCGGTGGGACAGACAGTCGGCTACCGTATCCGCCTGGATACCTGCGTCAGCGAGCAGACCCGCATCGAGGTCATTACCGAGGGTATTCTGACCAGGCAGTTACAGCGCGACCCCGGGCTGGAAGACGTTGGCCTGGTCATTTTCGACGAATTTCACGAGCGCAACCTGGACTCGGACCTGTGCCTGGCGCTGGCCATGCAGGGGCGCGAGCTGTTCCGGGAAGGCTCGCCGCTGAAGTTACTGGTGATGTCTGCCACCCTGGATGGCGATGCGGTTGCAGCCCTGATGGGGGGCGCTCCCCTGGTGACGTCCACCGGTCGGCAGTACCCGGTGGAGACCCGCTACGGCAATGCTTACCAACTGCGTGAGTCCATCGTCGGGCCAGTGGTGGCGGCGGTGAAGCGCGCGCTGGCGGAGCAGTCGGGCAGTATCCTGGTGTTCCTGCCGGGAAAGCGGGAAATCAAGGCAGTGGCGCGGCAACTGGCCGCTGAACCGGCCCCGCAGCTCGCCAGTGACCTGGTGGTGTCACCACTGTATGGCGGCCTGTCACTGGAGCGTCAGCAACAGGCAATCGAACCCGCCCCCGTGGGTAAACGCAAGGTGGTCCTCTCTACCAATATCGCCGAGACCAGCCTGACCATCGAAGGGGTGGAGGCAGTGGTGGATTCCGGGCTCGCGCGGGAAGCGGTATTCGATCCCGTGACGGGGATGACCAGGCTGGCTACCCGACGGATTTCAAAAGCCTCGGCGACGCAGCGCCAGGGGCGGGCAGGGCGCCTCGGACCCGGGTTGTGTTACCGGGTCTGGAGTGAGGAGCAGCAACAGCGCCTGGTGGCCCAGGGCACACCGGAAATCCTGCAGGCAGACCTGGCGCCCATGGCGCTGCAATTGCTGTCCTGGGGGGTGTCGGATCCGGGTGAGTTGGCCTGGCTGGATCCGCCTCCCGCGGCGCCCTATGCCCAGGCGGTGGATATTCTGGAAGTGTGTGGGGCGGTTTTCTGTAACGACACCGGCACCCACCAGTTGACACCCCACGGGGTGAGGCTGGCGCAGATGCCCCTGCACCCGCGACTTGCGCATATGTTGCTGGTGGGTTGCGATATTCACGCCACGGAGACCGCCTGCCTGCTGGCGGCCGTATTGTCGGAGCGCAATCCGCTGGCGGATCGGGGCGCTGACATCAACCAGGCCCTGGCCGTACTGATGGGGGAGCAGCGCTGCCTGCCCGAGTTGCAGTCCTGGTTCCGCCGCACCTGGGAGCAGGCGAGGCGCTATGCCCGGCAGGCGGGGGAGATCCACAAACCAAGAAAATTCGCCATCGGGGTCGATCCGGAACAGGTCGTGGGGGTGTTGCTGGCCAGCGCCTACCCGGATCGCATTGCGCGGCTGCGACCCGGGGAGGACGGAGCCCACTACCAGCTCAGCAACGGGCGCAGTGCAATGATTTCCGCGAGCGATTCCCTGGCCGGCAACGAGTGGCTGGCAGTGGCGGAACTGGGTGGACAGGTGGGTGAGTCGGCGGACCGTATTTACAGCGCGACAGTGCTGGACCCGGCCAATTTTCGCGAGATCCTGTCCACCCTGGTACGGGAAGAGGAACAGGTGGAGTGGGATTACCGGGAGGACCAGTTCGTCGCCGAACGTCGCCGCCTGGTGGGGAACATCCTGATGGGGACAGAGCCCCTGGATAAGGTGTCAGAAGAGGCCCGGGGCAGGGCACTGCTGGGAGTGGTGCGCAAACGCGGGCTGGAAATCCTGCCCTGGACCAGGCCCCTGGAACAGTGGCGCGCCCGGGTGATGTTACTGCATCGGGTCAACCACAGTGAGGAGGGTAACCCCTGGCCGGACCTGTCGGACGCGTCCCTGCTTGAATCGCTGGACCAGTGGTTATTGCCCTACCTGGGACAGGTCAGGCGTTTAAAGGACTTCCAGTCGCTGGACCTGAAGGTCATTCTGCACGCCCGCCTGGCCTGGCCCCTGCCCCTGGAACTGGAGCAACTGGCACCAGAGCGGCTGGCGGTGCCCTCCGGATCCAGTATTGCAATCGATTACAGCCAGGACCCCCCTGTGCTGGCGGTAAAATTGCAGGAGATGTTCGGTTGCGAGGAAACACCGACCATTGCTGGCGGCAGGGTGCGCCTGCTGGTGCACCTGCTGTCGCCGGCGCAGCGGCCGCTACAGGTCACCCAGGACCTGGCCGGTTTCTGGCGCAGCAGTTACCAGGAGGTAAAACGGGAGATGAAGGGACGCTACCCCAAGCACCCGTGGCCCGACGATCCACTGGAGGCACCCGCCACTCGCCACACCAAGCGCCGGGCCGGTCTCAGTTAATGGTGGCGGCCTGCAGGTCGCCCGCCAGGGAATCCCTGATTGCCGGGGATATGGCGCTTATCTCGACGCTGTAGGCCGGGTGGTCGACACCTGCGGCGACCGGGGCTCCGCTGTGTACCGAAGCGATCATGCCGGGGTCCAGCTCAAAGCGCAGGAAATGCACAGATGAGGTCTTGTCTGCCGTATCCCGCTCCAGGTCCTCGTCGGCGATGGGGTATATCCGTTCACAGCCTTCCACCTGCAGCCACACCTTGTCCTCGATGCCGACCATCTCTCCCAGGCGCAATGCGCGCTCCTGTGGGTCGTCGTACTCGATCATGAAGGTGGCCTTCCAGTTGTGGCCGTCGGGGATCAGTGGATTGTAGGCCTCCAGTTCCTCAGCGATGCCATCCGCCTCGAAAACCTTCTCGATGCGCAGCATCTCCTGTATCTGGTACTTGATGGTCAGTCGGTCCTCGAAGTAGAGGCGGGCGTGTCCACCCAGCTGCAGCTGGCGATTTTTCTTGTGGGCCATCACTTCGGCGCGAAAACCCGGGCGGATTTCCGCGTATTCTTCCAGTGACCACAGGTCGGCGCGCGACAGTTGATTCATGGTGTTCTCCAGTTGCATTACAGGCCGTAGGCCATGCGCAGCAGCGTCATGGGGTGCTCGGCCTGATCGACTTTCTCGGACAGGTTGGCAATGTGGGTTGCGGCCATTGGGCAATCGCTCATGAAGTGGTCGGGTTCCTGCTGATCCACCTTGCGCACCACCGGGCGGGCGATCTTTACCGATTTGTCGTGAGTTTCCGTCTTTACCGCGTAGGTGCCGTCGTGGCCGGAGCAGCGCTCCTGGGCAGTCACCTCGGTACCGGGCACCAGGTTGAGTACATCCCGGGTCTTGAGGCCGATATTCTGGACTCGCTGGTGGCAGGCCACCTGGTAGGCGATATCGCCCATGGCCTCGGGGAATTCGGTTTTCAGCTCCCCGCCCTTATGGCGCAACCACAGGTACTCGAAGGGGTCGAAGAAGGCGGCCTGCACTTTTTTCACGTCCGGGTCGTCGGGATACAACAGGGGGAGTTCCTGTTTGTACATCAGTACACAGGAGGGGATGGGCGCGATCAGGTCATAACCCTGGTCCACCAGGCCGGCCAGCACCGGGATGTTGGCCTCTTTCAGGGCGTTTACGGAATCCAGGTCGCCCAGTTCCAGTTTTGGCATGCCACAGCACTTTTCCTTCGGCACGATATCGATGTGAATGCCGTTGTGCTGGAACACCCTGACAAAATCCTCGCCGATATGGGGGCTGTTGTAGTTGCCGTAACAGGTCGCGTACAGGGCGACTTTGCCCGTGGTCTCCCCCACGGGGGTGGGTTCGATGGTCCTGACCAGAGGCTTTACCCGCTTTTTCATGGTCTTGCTATGAAATTCGGGCACCGGCGCCGCGTGGTGTATTCCCACCGCGGATTCCAGCAGCTTGCGCATGCCGCTGCTTCTGTTTACCGCGTTGGCGGTGATGTCCACCAGCGGGATGGAGACCATGCCGAAGGTCCGGTCGGTGCTGGTGAGCACCCGGTCCCGGAAGCTGGCGCCCTGCTCGCGGAACTTCACCGCTTTGGCCCGCAGCATCAGGTGGGGGAAATCCACGTTCCACTCGTGGGGGGGCACGTAGGGGCACTTGGTCATGTAGCACAGGTCGCAGAGGTAGCACTGGTCGACCACCTTGATGTAATCCGCCTTGTCGACGCCATCCACTTCCATGGTGTCGGATTCGTCCACCAGGTCGAACAGGGTGGGGAAGGCGTCGCACAGGCTGACGCAGCGGCGGCAGCCGTGGCAGATGTCGTAGATGCGCTCCAGCTCCTGCTCCAGGTCAGATCTGTCCCAGTAGCTGTCCGACTTCCAGTCGATAGGATGGCGGGTAGGCGCCTCCAGGCTTCCCTCTCTCACGGTCAAATCCCTCGCAGGCTTACAAGGTAAGGATTGGGTGGCGGGTGGGCAGAAGCGCCACCCGCCTGTGGGAGGACTCAGTCGTCCAGGTTATCCAGGGCTTTCTGGAAACGGTTTGCGTGGCTGCGCTCGGCCTTGGCCAGTGTCTCCATCCAGTCGGCGATTTCGTCGAAGCCCTCGTCGCGGGCGGTCTTGGCCATGCCCGGGTACATGTCGGTGTACTCGTGGGTTTCGCCGGCGATGGCCGCTTTGAGATTGTCCGAAGTACCGCCGATGGGCAGGCCAGTAGCCGGGTCGCCGGTTTCTTCCAGGTATTCGAGGTGGCCGTGGGCGTGGCCGGTTTCGCCTTCCGCGGTGGAGCGGAATACGGCGGCGACGTCATTGTAGCCCTCCACGTCGGCCTTGGCGGCGAAGTAGAGATAGCGGCGATTGGCCTGGGATTCGCCGGCAAATGCGTCTTTCAGGTTCTGTTCGGTCTGGCTGTCTTTCAGTGACATGGTACGTCTCCTTGATACTGGTTTTCATATCCACAATCAGGGTGTGGAGAGATAAAAATAGTACAGCTGCGACGATCTGCCTAATCGATTAAATTTACTGGGCTGATAGGGTTTGGCTATGCAAACTGTCGCCGGTGTTAAATCGGCTCACTATCGGCGTCCGAAGAGGATCCTGGCGTCCTCCAGCACCAGGTACAGGCAGGGTACGATGAACAGGGTAATGGCCGTGCCGAGCAGTACACCGAAGGCCAGCGAGATGGCCATGGGGACAAACATCCCTGTGGTGATGGTGTTGTCCATCATCATGGGGGTCAGGCCCATGAAGGTGGTCAGGCTGGTCAGTACGATGGGCCGGAAGCGCACGGCTCCGGACTCGCTCACCACCCGGATCAGTTCCAGGCCGGAGGCCCGCTGGCGGTTGATGTAGTCCACCAGCACCAGGCTGGAGTTCACCACCACCCCGGAGAGGGCGACGATACCCAGCAGCGAGAAGAATACCAGGGGTTTGCCCAGGATGAAGTGGCCGAGGATGGCGCCCACCGCCCCAAAGGGGATCACGCTCATGATCACCAGTGGTTGCAGGTAGGACTGCAGCGGTATCGCCAGCAGGGTATAGATAACTATCAGTGCGAGTAGGGCGGAACCGACCAGCGAACCCATGGATTCTGATCGCTCCTCCGCCTCGCCGGCCAGCCGGTAGCCGACCCCCGGGTGCATGGCGAGAATGTCAGCCAGCTCGCTTTTCTGTAATGCGGCGAGAATCGCTTCCGGCGTGTTGACCATGCGGTCCACGTCCGCCAGCACCCGCACCACCCGCCGGCCGTCTACCCGGTTGATGGTGGTGAAGCCCCGGGCCAGCTCCGCCCGGGCCACGCTGGCGAACGGCACCTCGGTACCGTCTCCGGTACGGATGCGCATGTTTTCCAGATCCCCCAGGGAGTGTCGTTCCTGCTCGGGATAGCGGACCATTACCCGCACATCGTCCTTGCCGCGCTGGATGCGCTGGGCCTCATAGCCGTAGAACGCGTGGCGCACCTGCTGCCCGAGGTCCTTCTGGGTGAGCCCCAGAGTGCGCGCCTGGGGCAACAGTTGCATCTGCACCTCCTGCTTTCCCGCCCGGAAGGTGTCGCTGATATCCTGCACCCCGGTGTAGCTCTGCAGGGCGGAGCGAAGTTCCGCCGCGGCTGAGCGCAATTCATCGAAGTCAGCCCCGTAGAGCTCGATGTCCACTGCGCTGCCCATGCCGAATGCTTCCGAGGTAAAGCCCAGTTCGATGGCGTCGGGGATGCTGCCGGTGAACTCGCGCCAGCGATTGGCGAAGTTCTGGGTGGGTGTGCCCGAGTAATCATTGGGCAGATTGAGCACCACCCCGATTTCCGCCAGGTTACTGCCCTTGGAGGTGCCGAAATCGGCACTGCCCTTGGGGATGAAGGAACCGATGCTGGAGAACACGTGGCGCACCATGCTCGGCTCTCCCTCAGCCAGCGCGCTGTCCAGTTCCCCTCGCAACTGTTCCGCCGCGGCCTCGATCAGCGCAACCGCCCGGGCGGTCTCCTCCACCGGGGTCCCCTCTGGCATGGTCAGGGTGGCGTACAGGCGGGTCCCCTGTACCGCCGGGAAAAACTGGAACACCATGCGTCCGCTGGTGAACAGCGACAGGGTGAGGGCCAGGATCACGATACCGATGGCGATGGTGACGTAGCGCCATTCAAGCGCCCGCCGCACTGCCGGTAGATAATACCGGGTTGCCAGCAGTTGCAGGGCGCCGGAAATTTTTTCCTGCAGGGCCAGCCAGCGCTCCAGTTTCGGGTGATTGCCACGCTGCCGCTCGGGTTTGCGATGGGCCAGGTGGGAGGGCAGTATCATCTGCGATTCCACGATGCTGCAGAACAGGGCGATGATGACCACCACCGCGAGCACACCGAAGAAGCTCCCCATACTGCCCGGGATATTCAGTATCGGGATAAAGGCCGCCATGGTGGTGAATACCCCGAAGATAACCGGTACCGAGACCTCCTGGGTGCCTTCCACCGCCGCCTGCAGGCGTGGTTTGCCCCGCTGCTCGTGGGCGTAGACCCGCTCGCCCACCACGATGGCGTCATCCACCAGGATGCCGAGCACCAGGATGAAGGCCATCACCGACACGGTGCTGATGGAGATATTGGCCAGCGGGAATATCGCCACAGCGCCCAGCATGGCGACAGGTATGCCCGCGGCAACCCACACCGCGAGGCGAAAGCGCAGGAACAGTGTGAGCACCAGCAGTACCAGTACCAGCCCGCTGCGGGCATTCCTGGCCAGGGCATCCAGGCGATCCACCAGGTCGGTGGATTCATCCTGCCAGATCACCAGAGAGATACCCTCGGGCACCTCCCGTTGCGCCTGTACCAGGTGGTCCTTCACCTGCCGCGCAATCTGCAGGATGTCTTCTTCACCCACCCGCGACACCTTGACCGCGACCGAGGGATTGCCGTCGAAGCGCGCCAGCAGGTCGCTGTTCTCGAAGCCGTCCACCACGGTGGCGATCTCCCCCAGGGTGACGTTGGTGCCGTCCCCGCGGGTCAGCACCACAATGTCCTCGAATTCCCGCCCGCGATAGGCCTGCCCGGTAGTGCGCAGCAGAATCTCGCCGCCCTGGGTCTTCAGTGACCCACCGGGTACGTCGAGGGAACTCTGCTCGATAGCGCGCCCCACCTCAGACAGCGTGAGGCCGTGGCGTCGCAGGGTCTGCTCGGAGACCTCGACAGATATTTCATAGGGTCGGGCGAACAGCACTTCCACCTGGGAGACACCGGGCAGGGCGGCGATGTCATCGCGCAGTTTCTGGCCGATCAGCTTCAGGGTGCGCTCGTCGGCGTCGCCGGAGACGGCCACCTGCAGCACAGTGGCCTGGATGGTGATCTCTGCTGTCACCGGATTTTCTGTTTCCGCCGGGAAGGAATCGATAGCGTCGACCTTGCTCTTGATGTCGTTGGCGACCTTGTTATTGTCGACTCCCTCCACCAGTTCTATGACCACAGAGCAGAAGCCCTCGGAGGCCACTGAGCGGATACGGTCTACCCCCTCCGTGCCCTCGACCGCTTCTTCCACCCGCACACAGACGGAGGATTCGACCTCTTCCGGCGCGGCCCCCAGGTAGGGGATCTTGACGCGCACGGCATCGACCTCGATGTTTGGAAACTCTTCCTGGTGAATATTGGGCAGGGCCAGCAGGCCACTGGTCACCAGGATCAGCATCATCAGGTTGGCGGCAACCGGGTTGTGGACGAACCAGTCGATAATCCGATGCATGTCGCTACTCGACGACCGGTTGTACCAGCATGCCGTCGACAACGGTCTGCAGGGGAGAGATGCAGACCAGTTCACCGTCAGCCAGGCCATCGCTGACCAGTACCTCGTCGTGCTCCAGTCGCAGGATGCTGACCTGTCGGAAGCGCAGTCGGTTGTCCTCGTCCACCACCAGGACCTGGTTGCTGTCGCGCACCGTCGAGCGCGGCAGCCGTACCACCCTGTCCACGGCGCTGCCGCGAATCTCGGCCTGCACGAACAGGCCGACCGGGATCATGATGTCCTGGTCTTTCTCCACGGTGCGCAGGCGCGCCACGCCGTATACCATGCGCGAGCGCTCGTCCACCTCCGCCTCGAGTCGCACCAACTCGCCTTCCCAGATCAGACGCACCTGGCCGAAGTCAGCCGCCACGCTCACCGGGGGGCGCATTTCCTCGGGGAGCTCACCGCGCACGTAGACTGGCATGCCGAGGTAAACCAACTGGTCCGCCGCCATGGGCAGGCGCACCTCGACATAGTCTATTGCATAGATGGTGCCGATATTCTCCCCGCGGCTGATGAACTGCCCCAGGTCCACACGTTCGTCGCGTACCAGGCCGTCGAAGGGTGCGCGCAGCTCGGTGCGTGCCAGGTCTCGCTGGGCCTGGTCTGTGGCGGCCCGGCTCTCGATGAGGTTGGCCTCGGCCACGCGGAAGGTGCGGCGGGCCGCGTCCAGCTGCGATTGGCTGGTCAGGTTCTGCTTGTGCAGGCTTTCCAGGCGCTTGAGTTCGTCCTGGGCGAATTCGTGTTCCACCTCGGCCCTTTCCAGGCTCGCCTCGCTGCGTTGCAGCGCGGTCAGGTAATCCGCATCGTCGATACGCAGCAGCACCTCATCTTCGGAGAAGGAGCCGCCGGTTACCAGGGCGGGAGAGGTCCAGACCACGCGACCGGACACCTCGGGGATCAGTTCGCTCTCGCTGCGCGGCTGCACCGTACCCTGGGAATTAATTGTAAGGTGCTCGGCGCCCGACTGCACACGGGTGACCCGCACGGCCACGGGCTTTCTTTCGTAGGAGGCCACCGGCAGGCCCGGCTTATTCAGCGTGACCAGGACAGCCAGGCCGAGCCCCAGGGCCAGGACCAGGAAAGGGTAAACGGCCTTTTTGTTCATCGCGTCTCCATGAGGCGCGCTATGATAATCCAGGGAGAGGGAGTTTGGGCAGAATTAACAAACTTTAACGCACTCCTCGATGTGCTGGCGAACCAGCTCCACAGAGGTGTTCATGGTCTCCTCGCTCATCGCGTCCGGCGTGAAGTAGCGCACGATGCCCCGCCCATCGACGATGACCAGTCCCGCACCTTCGTTACCGAGCTGCCAGGTTTCCACACCCGTACCTTCCTCGTCCAGCACCATGGTTGAGAGGGGATACTTGCGCTTGCTGTCTTTCACCTCCGACACCACCAGGCCAGTGGTGCCCCAGAGTGCAGCGTCGAGGTTGATGATAGTGGTGACGTGGTACTGCTCGCGGCTGAAGGTCTGCTCCAGCTTATCGGTGAACGGTTTGAAGCGCTTGCTGTCGGCGCGCGTGGCGCCGAAATACTGCAGCACATGGACTTTGCCCGGCCTGGAATCGGTGCTCCAGGGCGCGAAACTGATATCGTCCTCAGCCAATAGCAGTTCGCCCCGCTCGGCGATGCGCAGAGGTGGCAGGGGTGAGCCCGGGGCGGGTGTCTGGGCGCCGGCTGCCACGGCAATGCACAGGAGGATGACGCTGGGAATAAGAACTGGGAATCGCATGATTGGTCTCCGTTTTGTTAACGACGTTTCCTGCCGGCCCGCGCCTGCGAATTGCGTGGCAGTCCATTGTGCTGGGTTACAAAGCTCCTGCTGTCCGGTGGAACCCGCTGGTGGCGCTTCCCCGGTTGCCGCGGCGGTACCAGGTGCAGTTTTCCGTTACCGATGAGGTCCGCGCGCCCGAGTTTTTTCAGGGCCTTGCGCAGGATAGGCCAGTTGTCCGGATCGTGGTAGCGCAGGAAGGCCTTGTGCAGGCGGCGCTGTGACAGGCCTTTTACCGTGGGCATGGTGTCGCTGTCGTGGGTAACCCGTTTCAGGGGATTTTTGCCGCTGTAGTACATGGCCGTGGCGGTGGCCATCGGAGAAGGGTAAAAAGTCTGCACCTGGTCGGCGCGGAATTTATTGCGCTTCAGCCACAGCGCCAGGTTCATCATGTCCCTGTCCGAGGTGCCGGGGTGAGCAGCGATGAAATAGGGAATCAGGTACTGCTCCTTGCCCGCTGCCTTCGAATACCTGTCGAACATCGCCTTGAAACGGTCGTAGCTGCCCATGCCCGGCTTCATCATTTTCTGCAGGGGGCCGTCTTCAGTGTGCTCCGGGGCAATTTTCAGGTAGCCACCCACGTGGTGTGCGACCAGTTCCTCCACGTATTCCGGGGTTTCCACTGCCAGGTCGTAGCGCAGGCCGGAGGCGATCAGCACTTTTTTAACGCCCTCCACATTGCGGGCGCGACGGTAGAGATGGACCAACGGTGTCTGGTCGGTGTTGAGGTTCTTGCAGATGCCGGGGAATACGCAACTGAGCTTGCGACATTTGGCCTCCACCTCTTTGCTGTTACAGGCCAGTCGCCACATGTTTGCCGTGGGACCGCCCAGGTCGGAGATCACGCCGGTGAAAGCGGGTGATGTGTCGCGGATTTTCTCCACCTCGCGGATGATGGAATCCTCTGAGCGGTTCTGGATGATACGCCCCTCGTGCTCGGTAATGGAACAGAAGGTACAGCCACCGAAGCAGCCGCGCATGATGTTCACCGAGTGGCGGATCATCTCGTAGGCGGGGATGCGGGCATCGCCGTAGCGGGAGTGGGGTAGCCGTGTGTAGGGCAGCTCGAATACCCAGTCCAGTTCCTCGGTCTCCAGCGGAATCGGCGGCGCGTTGAGCCACACTTCCCGATCGCCGTGGGACTGGACCAGGGGACGGGCATTGTAGGGATTGGTCTCCTTGTGCAGTACCCGGGAAGCGTGGGCGTAGAGTGCGCTGTCGCTCTTCACCTCCTCGTAGGATGGGATGCGGATCACTTCTGGTCCTTCGTCATCAACCCGGTCCAGCAGGGTGATCGGCTGTAAAGGCTCCGTCCCGGTCGCGCTCTCGCAGGTCGCTGCCGTTGTTTCGGCATAGGGATTGACCTTGTCAGCGGCCGACCTCACCAGGTCGATGCTGGTGGAGTCGATCACCCGCCAGTCATCCGGCACGCGCTTGCGAACAAAAGCCGTGCCGCGCAGGTCGCGGATGCTGTGAATAGACTCTCCGG
>JAACFI010000209.1 GCA_009937575.1 Haliea sp. | reverse complement strand
CAAAAGCGATCGCATCGACGTCTACCTGGTCGCCGGCGGCAAATACCACAATATCGACCACGCGCGACTGGAGGTCCTCAAACTACTGGCGGAACAGCCGCGAATCAAGGTGCAGGTGGGCGCGGATTACGGTGATATCGATGCCATCTGTGACTGCGATTTCCTGATCACCTATACCTGTGATGTGATCCCGAGCGAGGAAGAGACAGCGCGGCTGCAGGCCTTCATACAGGGCGGCAAAAAATGGTTTGCACTGCACGGTACCAATTCAGTGCTGGAGTTCCTCGCGCCGGACGAGAGCGGCAATCCGCAGGTGGACTGCCCGGAGCGCAATATTCCCTTCATGGAAATGCTGGGCAGCCAGTTCATGGGCCACCCGCCGATCCACGAGTACGAAGTACAGGCAACCGAGCCCGACCACCCGCTGGTCAGGGATATCCCCAGCTTCCGCGTCGATGACGAACTCTACCTGTGCAAATTCCACGGGGAGTTCCGCACCCTGCTGCACACCCACTGGTCGGAGCCGATCGAAAACTTCACCCGCGACGACTGGATGAAAGACACCGATGTGCAACCGGTGCTGTACCTCCACCCCTACGGAGATGGGACTGTACTGTACCTGACCCTGGGCCACTGTCGTGGCAAATACGATATGCAACCCCTGATCGAGGAGTACCCGGTTCCGGAGGATGGCGCCTGGAAAACTGAGGAATTCTACGAACTGCTGCGCCGCGGTATCGCCTGGGCCATGGATTCCGGACAATAGCCAGATGGACCTGGAATTCAACCCGGAAGAACTGCAGTTCCAACAGGAAGTCCGGCAGTTCCTCGCCGAGAAGTTACCGCCACATATTGTCGAGGCCACCGCAAGGAACGCCAGCGTATTCGTGGAGAAGGACCTGGCGCTTGAGTGGCAGGCCATCCTGGTTGAGCAGGGCTGGGCCGTTCCCCAGTGGCCGGTCGAGCACGGGGGCACAGACTGGACCCCGACCCAGAAATATATATTCAGCAGGGAGTGCTACCTGGCCGGCGCGCCCATGCTGATACCCCTTGGCCTGCTGATGCTGGCGCCGGTCATCATGGCCTTCGGCAGTGAGGAGCAGAAACGCGAATACCTGCCTAAAATTCTTTCCGGCGAGCACTACTGGTGCCAGGGATACTCGGAGCCCGGCGCCGGCTCCGACCTGGCCAGCCTGAAACTGAAGGCGGAGCCGGATGGCGACGACTACATCGTCAACGGCTCCAAGCTCTGGACCACCCATGCCCACCTGTCCGACCACATTTTCTGCCTGGTGCGCACTGACAGCAGCGGCAGGCCACAACAGGGTATCAGCTTCCTGCTGATAGATATGGACAGCGCGGGGGTCAGTGTCGAGCCCATTATCACCATGGCGGGGGACCACGAGGTCAACCAGGTGTTTTTCGACAATGTGCGGGTACCGAAGGTAAACCGGATCGGCGAGGAGAACGAGGGCTGGCGTTACGCCAAGTACCTGCTCGAATTTGAGCGCGGCGGTGGCTTCAGCGCGCCGCGTATCCAGCACGAGCTGCTGCGCCTGAAGCAGTTGATCACCGATGCAGGTGAACAGGATCCCGGCTTCGACCAGCACGGGGACATCCAGCGCCGGCTTGCCCGCATCGAGATCGACCTCAAGGCATTGGAGATAACCGAATTGAGGATTCTCTCCGCGGTGAGTGGCGGTGGCAATCCCGGACCCGAGTCCTCCATCCTCAAGCTCAATACCACGCGCCTGGAACAGGATATCAATGAACTGTCCGTCGATGTCATCGGCTACCAGGGGCTCACCATGGAGTCGGTACCGGGAGGAAGTCCCTACCGCCCTGACTTCGTCAGTTCTGTGGTTCCACGCTACCTGAACAACCGCGCGGCCTCTATTTTCGGTGGCTCCCAGGAAGTGCAGCGCAACATCATTGCCAAGCTGGTACTGGGGCTGTAAGCAGCTGTCCAATCGGGGAACTGAACATGCAGCGAGAACAGCTGGTAACCGAAATCAAGTCGCTGATGGCACTGGTGGACGACAAGACCACTGACCTGGCCGACAGCGTGATGGAAATCGATGTGCGGGAGTACTACGACCCCGGGCAGTTCGAGCGCGAAAAAATCGAGCTGTTCCGCAATTACCCACAGTTCGTAGGGCCCAGTTGCATGATCCCGGAGCCGGGTGATTATTTCGCCTTCGATGATACCGGCATCCCGATCCTGGTCGTGCGAAACCAGGAGCGTGAGCTGAGGGCCTTCGTCAATATCTGCTCCCACCGTGGCGCACCGCTCAACGAGTGCGAGAGCGGAAAGGCAAAAAACGGGCGGCTGTTTTCCTGCCCTTACCACGGCTGGAGCTACGACCTAGAGGGTAGCCTGGTGGGCGTACCCTTCGGCAAACAGGGCTTTGACAGTATCGACCGCGCCACATTGGGCCTGAAACCGCTGCAGGTGGAGGAAAAGGACGGCATGATTTTCGTTATGCCAAACCCTGACAGGCGCTTCGATATTGATGAGGTGCTGGGCGGCATCGGCCAGCGCCTCTCCGGCTTTGGTTTCGAAGACCACTACTACCTGGGGTCCAAGCAGGTCCATACCGACTTCAGCTGGAAGCTGAACATGGATACATTCCACGAGTATTACCACTTCGAATTCCTGCACCCGGAGACGATCGGCCAGATGGCCTACAGCAACCTGGCGACCTACCACCAGTACGGGCGCAATCATTCCATGGGTTCGGCAACCCTGCAGATCAACGAACTAAAGGAGATTTCCGAGGACGAGTGGAACCCACGGGCCTACAGTTCCTACGTCAACTACATATTCCCCAACACGGTCATTTTCGTGGTGGAGGATCACTTCCAGACCTGGCGCGTGTATCCCATTTCACCCGACCGCTCAGTGGTGTACCACAGCATGTTCCTGCCTCAGGAGCCTGAAAACGCGCAACAGCGCCAGGAATACGAGGATTATTTCCAGATGATCAACGATGTGGCGGTGGCCGAGGACTATTCCCTGGTGGACAAGATCAACCGCGGCGTCAACTGCGGCATTGAGCGGAAAGTCCTGGTGGGGCGCAACGAGCCCGGGGTGCAGAACATGCATCGCCAGCTGCACGAACTGCTGGGCCGAGAATAAGACCCCGTTCGCTCAGGACATGTCGAGGACCCGCACCTAGCGCGCCTGGGCATCAGGCGCGAAGGCGGGTCAAAACCTTGCACTGGTCAGACGGTGTACGGAGAGCCTCGAAAGCGGCAGGCATGTCCTCCAGGGAGACGACGCCTGTCACCATTGGCGAGGCGTCGATTCGGCCCTGGGCCAGCATGGATATCACCGTCTCGTAGTCATCCCGGGTATAAGCGATGGCGAACTGGATAGCCAGTTCCTTGATCAGGGCCGGGAACGGCAGAATGGTGTCAGGCTGCTCACAGACTCCAACCGGCACCAGCATAGCCCTACGCGGCGCAATCTCTATGCACTGCTGTATCAATCCCGGCGCGCCAACACACTCAAATAACACATCGGGGGGCCCGCCGGTAACGTCCGCGAACTGCTCGCTCAGGGTCTCACCCACTCCCACAACCGCGGTGGCACCCATTGACAGCGCCAGCGCCCGACGGTTATCCGCCGGTTCACTGACCACCACGTCGCGAGCACCCATAAAACGCGCCCAGAGGGCAACCGCCAGGCCGATCGGCCCGGCGCCGGTTATCAACACCCGCTGCCCGGCGCGCAGTCCACCCACCCGCACCGCGTGCAGGCCCACCGCCAGGGGCTCGATAAGGGCAGCATCCCGGGTAGTCAGCTGATCCGGCAATTTCAGCGTGTTGAATTCAGACGTGGTCACGTACTCGGCAAAACCTCCCGGCTGGTCCAGTCCAATACAACCGACCTCCAGGCATTCGAAGGGTCTGCCCCCGACACAGGCCTCGCACTTGCCACAGCTGATAAAAGGCAGGGCGCACACCCTGTCCCCTTTTTCCCAGGGAGTGACAAGGTTCTGACCCAACTCCACCACCTCGCCGACGAACTCGTGCCCCAGCACCGATTCACAGGGCAACATGGCGGGTCCATCACGGGTCGAGTGCAAATCCGTGCCGCAGATCCCGCAGTAATCCACCGCGACAACCAGCTGGCGTTCCGCGGGTGCCGGGTCGGGTCGATCTTCAACCACCAGCGGCTGACCCGCCCCCTTGAAAACTGCCGCTTTCATCCGTCTCTCCTGTCATTGCCCGGGCGATCCGCCCGCGTTTCAACTGCAACCAACTGCTTGCCGATATTGCCACCCCGAAACAGGTTGATGAGCGCATCGGGCAATCGTTCAAAGCCCTCGAACACGGTTTCCCGATGTCTGAGATCACCCGACTTCAGGTAAGCCGTGAGCGATTCTATCGCCTCGGGAAAGCGTGAGGCGTAGTCCAGCACAATAAATCCCTCCATGCGGGCGCGGCGATAAACCAGGTTAAAATAATTTTGCGGTCCGGGAATCTGCCCTGTTTCATTGTAGCGGGAGATCCCCCCACACAACACCACGCGCGCCCTGTCGGCCAGGTTATCCAGAGCGATATCGAGAACCTCTCCACCGACGTTATCGAAAAACACATTGAGGCCATCCGGACACAAAGCGGCGACCCGATCGGCCACGGAGTCCGCCTTGTAATCAATGGCCGCGTCAAAGCCCAGCTCCGACACAAGCCATTCACACTTTTCCCGCCCCCCCGCGATTCCGATCACCCGGGCACCGGCCAGACGCGCGAGTTGCCCCGCTACAGAACCGGTAGCGCCGGCCGCAGCGGATACCAGCACCGTCTCTCCAGTCCGGGGCACACCGATATCGAGCATGCCAAAATAGGCGGTCAGACCGGTGATTCCCAGGACATTGAGCACCGCCCCGGGCGTCACGTCCTCGGGTACCGCGCTCAAACCGGGCGACCTGAGGTCGCTGACCAGGTAGCGCCGCCAGCCCAGGGGGCCCGCCAGCAACGTTCCCGCCGGGTAGTCCGGGTTATTCGACTCCACTACGCAACCGAGCCCGTTGCCGCGCATGACATCCCCTATCTCCAGCGGAGCCACATAATCCACGCGCGCCTCCATCCAACCCTTCATTGCGGGCTCCAGGGCGAGGTAGCGGGTCTCAATCAGGACCTCCCCCTCACCCGGGCTAGGCATTTCTACATCGACCAGCCTGAAGTTGTCAGCGGTGAGTTCCCCCTGTGGCCTCGACGCAAGGAGATAGTGCTGGTTTTTCCCGGAAGCGCCCATGTTGTTTACTGTGACGGTGGAGAGCGGAAATACTAGCACGCGCCTCCACCTTAAAAACAGTATTGCCTGTTTATTTTCTCGTCCCGCTCTCTGCGGAAACCGCAGCATGTCCCGTTGTGTTAACCTTGGCTGACGCGCTACAGGTTGAGACCAGAACCCCGAAACATGGAGCACCACAAGGACAGGCAGAATGTAGGGGCCTCCATCCCGATACCCGCCATTATCGCCACACTGGTCACGGTCGCTATCCTGGCGGGCGGGATATTCACCTTCTACAAGGTGTCCACCGACACCGTCCACCCCTCAGTGGTGGTTGCCACTGGCCCCGAAAGCGGGGTCTACCACGCGCTGGGAATTCCATCATCCTGCAAGCGACCGACGGCAGTGCAGAAAACATGCGCCTGGTCGGCGAGCAGGATCCCGATATTGACCTGGCCTTCGTGCAGGGCGATGCCTTCCCCAGCAACAATGCCCGCCTGATCACCGTGCTCTATGACGAGGTACTGCACATCCTGGTCAGGAGAGACCTGGCAGAGGACATACGCACTATCTACGACCTGGAGGGCAAAAGGGTGGCGCTGGGGCCGGCGGGATCCGGCACGCGGGACCTCTCGCACCGAGTGCTGCGGCACTTCGGCATCGAGCTGGCAGAGGACCTGATGCTGCCTCCCCAGGAAGCGGCCCGGGGCCTGGTAGACGGTAGTCTCGATGCGGCGTTCATGCTGACGGCCATTCCCTCCCGCTTGATTGGCGACCTGGCCGCGCGGGACGCCATCCGCTTTATTTCGCTGGGGGACGCCAGGGCGGTGGGCGACGAGGCCCACGCCCTGGAGCTGGTATACCCGGGCATGAAGAACGATACCATCCCGCGCTCCACCTATGTCCGCCTGCCTGAAAAGGCCGTGCACACGGTGAGCGTTGCCGGCCTGCTGGTGGCACACAAGGACCTAGACGAGGAACTGGTGCGATCCGTGACGGAAGCAATTTTCGGCAACCGCTCCGGCCCCAGTGGACTGGAGGGCACGAACCTGTTGGTGGCCCGCAAAATAAGGGAGAATTACAATCCGGGCGGCGTAACCCTGGCCTACCACCCGGGATCTGCCGCCTATTATCGGCGGGAAGAGCCGCCTTTCTTCGTAGAATACGCCGAGGCACTGAGTTTTGGGCTGACCCTCCTGCTGGCCATCTACTCGGTCTCCATTGCCGTGCGTGAATGGGTGCGCAGGAAGATGAAAAACCGAGTGGACGCCTACCTAATGGAAGTGGAGAGGCTTGCCGCGGACAGCGAACAACTGGACCCCCAGGGCTTGCATCAACGCTACCGGGAAATCGAACAACTGCGCCGGGATGCCTTTTCCGACCTGGTGGCGGAGCGGCTACTGGCGGACGAGGCCTTTATCATCCTGCAAAATCACCTGCGGGACGAACTGGCCGCCATCCAAATCCAGCTGAGAGGAGTACCCGGCGAAGACTCCGCGGGTTGATCGAAAATCAGGCCCGCATCAATTTGCCGTATAGGCCATTCTGCGCTGGTTGAATTCGTCCACCGCAGCCTCCACCGCCGTCCGGTCATACTCGCGCAGGCCACCCAGAACCATGTTTTTTTCACCCCGGCCGATCAGCTCCCCGCCCGAAATGAATTTGAACATCAGGCGCGCATCGCCGCGCTTGCCGTCGGTAGTCAACTCGTTGTGGTCGATTTCCAGCTCCGCTGAATCCACATCCAGCGTCTCCATGTCGATGATCATGCTCTGGTAGAACACCATCGGCCGCGCCGGGTTGATCATCAGGCCCTGTTCCTCGAGCAGCGGCACGAGAATATGAGGGAAGGTGTGGCCCGAGAATTCCACGTAATTGCGGGTGAGATTCTGGATCAGTGACTCCCGCATCGAGTTCTGGCCGCTGCGGTTGATGCTCAGGTAGTGCCTGCCCTCGGTGTCATCGAGGCTCAACTCGGGGCCGGGCTCAGGCAATACCAGCTCAACCCCCTCCAGCACCATGCCGGAAAAGGTGAATTCCATATGGCGGCTCAGACCGTAGCGTGACAAAACCACGGAAAACAGCAGGTCCCCCGGAATGCAGAAGCGCTTGGCATCCGCGTCATGCAGGGGATTAAAATCATCAGCCACCCGCTTGGCAAATTCACTGCCCTGCTCGCGGGTGAAAGAAATCGTACCGTCCTGCTCGCTGTAATACTGGTCTATAAACATGTAGGGATCGACCCCGGCGGGAAAAGGGAGCTTATTCTAGCAGGAAAGCACCCGCCGATCAGAGATGGTAAGTCAGCTCCATCAGCACCGCCCAGGGGTCGTCGCTCTCACCGGCGACCCGGCCAAAGGTCGCTCCCTGGTTGCCTGTATCCACCGGTGCCTCACCCACGTTCATCAGCGTGGCATTCAGGTCTATCACCCGGTCGTTGGACATCTTGTAACTCACCCCGGCCCCGAAACCCCACATCTCGTCCATGCGGATGGCAAACGTGCGATCCTCGTCATCGACCATCTGTGAAACGTACATGGCCCCGACCTTGTAAGTCAGCCGCCCACCGCTGGGGAAGCCCATGCCTGTGGTGATGGCCCAGAAGTCATCGTAGATATCCGGCAGGTCGACATTCACGTCATTGCCGTTGAGTTCAATATCGCTGACGGTGAAATCGGAAAACTTCATCCACATGCCATCGAGGGTGAAGTAATTGCCGGACTCGAATTGGTGGTACATACCCGCAAGCACCCGCTGCGGCAGGGTATTGGTGAATTCCGTATTGATGTTCTTTATGCCCAGTTCCGTAGCCACCTGATCAAAAAGCGGGTTCAGGTTGCGCAGGCGGACGTTGCCCTCCAGGTCGGCGTCTGAGTCGCTGGTCCAGGCGATACCGGCTCGGGTCCTGGGGGTGAATTCATAGAGCATGGACAGGGTGACACTCAAGCCCACCCCGTCCAGGTCGGAAGTGATCTTGCCGTCGCCCCCGCCACCGATTGGCTGCCTGAATTTCACCTCGCTGGTGTTGGAGGTATAGGTAATGCCGGTACCGGCGCCGAAAGACAGCTTGTCATTCCAGCGATAGGACACCGCCGGGGTCAGGGAAATATAGACCAGTGAAAAATCAACAGTCTCGTAACGCCCTGACCACTCGCTGCCGTAGTCCGCGCCGAAACCGGTGGGGACGGTCAGGGAGATACCTGCGTGCCAGCGGTCATCCAGCTGCCGCACATAATACAGTGACGGAATGATAATCGGGTCTTCGCCGTTGTCCGGATCACCCCCCTCCACCGCGGTCTTGCTCTCGTCCACGTCGAAGCTGGACAGGGAGCGAACCACCATGCCCTGCACCGTCATGTTAGTGCCCTCCAGCCGGGACATACCGGCGGGTGCCGCGAACACGGACTCGGCGTCGTTGGCCTCTGCGACAATTCCGCTCATGGCGGGCGATCCCGCCAGCGAATTTGGTGACAAGGCCAGGTTTGCACCCGCCAGCAGCAGGACCCTCGCAATTGCGTTCTTATTAAAGGTCTTCATCTAGTCAAACCTGTAGAACATGGCAAAGGACACCACACCGAAGCTGGCGTCGTAAAAATCGATGTTACTGTCCTCGTCGAAGTAGCTGGCTGTGACATTGGCGGTCCAGCGCTCCCAACCGAAGGGTTTCGAATAGAAGGCGGTCACCGAGGCACCCAGGGACTCCATGTCCCGCTCCTCACCGTAGATCGGGTTGACCTCATCCGACTCCAGGTCCATGTACAGCAGCCGGGTCACCAGCCGCCAACGGTCCAGGTCCCACAGGTGCCGGAGGCTCACTACAGGTCCATCCTCGGCCATGGCGTCGCCGTCGAGATCGCGATCGACGAAGCCGATGCCCGGCACCAGGCGATGGCGCTCGTTGATCTGCCAGTCATAGCTGATGTCCCAGCGGTTGAAATCGCCCTCCCGACGCAACAGGCGCTTGTCCGCGTCGCTCAGTGGCAGTGATTCACCGCTGTCCTCGTCGTCGAGCTCGATGTCCTTCCAAGCCCAGGTGAACTCGAAACCGGTATCGAAAATCTGGTCCCAGGCAACCTGCACCCCGGTGGCCGTGCGCTCGGTTTCGCTGCGTTTGGCATCGACCAGGTATGGATCTTTCCACACGTCCAGCGGTATCAGGGTAGAGTGGAGGGAGAATTGCACCAGGCCCACCTCGGGGATCTCCTGGCGAATCCCCAGGTGGGTGGCCAGGCTGGCGGAAAGCTCAAAATTGACATAGTCGACCGACTGGTTGCCCAGGTAAAACTGCGTGCCGTTCTCGGCCAGGGTGTAGCGCGCCTCGAACTGGGCCACCGGCATCACCAGGTCCTCGCTGCCAGGGCTTTCGTTGAGGCTGGAAATGCGATCGTCACCCAGGTCAAGGGATGACAGGGAGGCCACCATATTGGTCTCCGAACTGGCGACGCCGGCACCGATGTTCACATGGCCACCCCAGCCGTCAGTATCAGAAATTGCCGGTACGGCACCAGCACCCGCGGCGCCCAGCAGCAGGCCAAGTGAGGCCAGCGCGGTCAATGCTCGCTTGTTCATTTAGGTTTGGTCCCCAGTCTTAATTAATATGTATTTCTTTTATTTTTCAGAAGGTTACAAATCGCCCAGGGATGCGTCAATGGGCATCCGTACTATTACCACTATCGTCTGCAGGGGCGTTTAACAGTGCGAACTGGCGCGCAGTGATACCGGCAGTTCACGTTCCCGGGCAGACTCGTCCAGGGTGAACAGGCGCACTAGCGGTGGCTCTGGGATTTCCTGCAGCCTGCACAAAGCCAGGGCGTAACCGGGCAATGCCTGTACAAGGGCGTAATAGGCAGACTTCGAAGAAAAATTCGGTGTTATAAGCGGCAAACCGTCACGCCCGTGGTCGATGTGAAATCCGGTGTTCTCCAACTCCCTGCCCAGGGCGCTGCCCAGCGCCTTGACGCGCGCTTCCTTCAGGGCCCAGAGGTCGTAAAACAATTGCGTTCGCGCTTCGCCCTCCACCGCGGTCAGTGCGCTGCACTCCGCCTCACTGAAATAGCGCCGGGCCAGGCGCATCACCTGCCGATCGGGCTTGCAGATCTGCAGGTCCAGGCCCAGGGGTGTGCTACAGGCAAGGGCACAGGCGATCCAGTCACCGCTGTGGCTGAGACTGAACTCCAGGGGATACCGCCTGTCCAGGAGAAATGGCTTTCCACACTCGCCGCGCCCGATGCGCTGGTCCAGGGGCGCGAGGCCGGTGAAACGCGACAACAGGTCGCGCAGGAAAGAATCGGAATCGGTGGAGACAGCCCGGGCACAAAGCCAGATCTGGACTTCTCCCTGCGCCAGCGGCCGGCGGCTGTCAGAAGCGCTGTATCGTCTTGCCGATAACGCGGTCACGCACCTTCCAGAACAGGTTGTTGGGGTTGACCACCACGATGAACACGCGCCGCAGGCGGTCTTCCGGGCACTCGATCGGGCGCACTGCGTGCCAGGAGTGATCGGTGCGCAGCATCAGGGCGCTGCTGTTGCCGAGAGAGTCGAATTCGATGATGTCATCGAATTCTTCCAGCGCGGGTGCCGTGTTGTAGTCGAGGCGCCCACCGTCGTCCAGCGCCAGGGTGGCACCGCCCCAGGCCGGGTTCCAGTCCTGCTCCGAGTTGAAATAGAACAGGTGGGAGCCGTGCTCGCGGCGGGCATCGCAGTGCGGCGAGACGTCCGCACCCGAGGGGGTGTAATGCCAGTGAAAGCGGAACTCCGCCTTTCGCGCTCCCAGCAGGCGCTCGATCTCGCGGCGATAGCCGTCAGAGCACAGCTCGGCAATGAACTCCTGCCAGGGCTTCGGCACCGGCATATTCGGCGTGTACTCCAGGGAGTAGCGGTCATGGGGTGCCTGTCCGGCGCGACGTTCCTTGCCCATGATCTCGTCAAACATTGACAGCGGCGGCATATTCTCCAGCAGGTCGGCGAAGCCCTGCTCGGTGAGCACCGGCTCGTTGTAAAAAGGATAGGGTTTGACCGCCATGAACTCATCAGTCCCCAGCGACCGCAGTTTTTCGATATCGAGGTACTTCATGCGGCCCTCGCGGCGAGGTCAGGTGTGCGGTCCAGCACCTCGAAGGCATCGTGGCGCACGTGGTTTTTGCTGATCTCATCACGCACCAGATCTTCGCTGACATGCCCGGTCTCAATGCATTCTTTCAACAGGCCGAAAAACAAATGCTCCTGCCTCGGGTCAGGATGCTCCTTGTAGTGCCCGAGCAGGCCGTATTCGCCGAACACCTTCGCCCGCAGGCGATTGATGGACGCCAACAGGGGCTTGTCCTTGAACTTGTTTGCCGGGGTGTAATCCACCGGCAGCCCGGTCTTCCAGGGCTGGGTCTTGCGCTTGGTGTTGTGGATCAGCCGGGTGTTGTCATCCAGGTGATCGAAATCGTTCCAGTAGTCCTCGAGGTAGCCTATGTTCTCCGGATCCTCATAGGCCAGCACCATCCACTCCTTGTAGTCCTTCTCCATGCGGAACAGCTGGTCGAAATCCCCTTCCACGTCCCAGTGGCTGAGACGGGCGCAGTCCATCAACATGACGCTGGTAGCCACCTGGTACTGCTTTTCCTCCTTGCCCGAACGGTGACGGCCCATCACTGCCGCACTGCCCATATCCCGGTCCAGCAGCTCGTTGACATCGCCAACGGCAAACACATCCGGGTCAGTGACCACAGCGCGTCCCTGCCAGTTCATCAGTTTCGGGGGCAGGAAGCGCAGGGGGGTAAAAGACTGCAGGTCATCCATCCGCCACACGCGGGTAGTCCCGCCGCGCAGGAAGGTCTGGCCTTCCTTCGCTGCCAGGAAGGGGTGGTCCCTGGTGTGGATGAACTTCACATCGAACGCGTCCGGGTTGCGCGAGTTACGGCGGAAGGAATACTCCGCCACCAGGGCACCCAGCCACTGTTTCTCATTGGTGTGGACGAATACACACTTGTCCATCAGCTGACCTCCTGCTGCTCCGCACTGGTGTAGCCGAACACCGGCATGAGCTGCGAATCTACCATGGCGGTCAATTCCGCCACTTGATCATCGTCAAAGTAGTCGCGGTAGCCACCGACCTTGGCCTTGCGCACCTTGTAGGTGTTGGGATCGTTGACATCCTTGGCCTGCACCCGGCTGCCGCTGCGCCAGAAATAGTTCTCCTGCTCCTTCTTGCGCAGGTTTTCCACTGAGGCGAATTCCGCCATATCTTCCAGGTAATCCTGGTTGACCTCCATCCCCAGGAAGGCGACCACTTTTGCCATTTCCTTTTCCGGTGTCGCGCGAAGATCCTCATAACGCACCACCAGCAGGTCGTCGATCTTGTCCAGTTCCCGCGCCCAGTTGTTCATGAACTCGATGATGTGGCCCAGGCCCTGGCCCTCGTGCTTGACGAAGTCGTACACCGAGATATCCGCCTCGTGCTCGGGATACTTGTTCATCGATTTCTTCTCGGGGCGCATGCGGAATTTCCACTGGAAAAACTGCGACACCGCCACGTCGCGAGGGTCGCGCACAAGTAGAACGGTCTTCTTGTGGTAAAAATCCTTTTTCGAGTCGACGTTACCGGTGTAACCCCGGAGATAGTTGTCGTGGGTAAAAAATATCTTGGGAATGGCCTTGTCAAGTCGGCTGTAGTTGTCAAAGCCCATCAGGATGTTGTCAGGCAGCTTGTACATCAGCTGGTAGTAACGGGAGATCATTACCCGTACCCAGGTGCGGCCGCTCTTGCCGTAGGACGCGAAGATGTACTGGCAGTGATTGTACTTCCAGAACTCCTCACGACCACGACGCCAGCGCTGCAGGTCGTGGGCTTTTTCTTCCGGTAAAAATACCGAAATGGCGCGTACCAACCACTTGGTCAGCCGCTTGATAATCATGTGCATGTAGAATCCCCAGATCAGGGCGGGTCAACAGACGGCGAAGGGTATAGGATGATCGGGGCATTCTCAAGATTGTGTGGTATTTTTAACGGCATTCGTCCTTAGCCCCTAAGTAGTTGAATTTCATGGAAATCAGCAAATATCTGGTCGCCCTGTTTATGCTGGGCGCAGCTGCGGTCCAGGCATCGCCGGAGCTACCGGTCTGGCGGGT